>JALNZZ010000125.1 GCA_023229065.1 Porticoccaceae bacterium | reverse complement strand
AAATCGATCAGACCCATATCCGCAGCGGTAACCTGACCGAGGACGACTGGCCGCGTCTCTCCAACGCAGCTCAGCGCCTCAAGGATCGGCCGCTCTATATTGACGATACGCCCGGCATCACGCCGCTAGAGGTTCGCAACCGTATCCGTCAGCAGGTGCGCGAGCACCGCGAATGGCTGCGTCAGCGCGAGCCACAACTTGGCCCAGAGCAGCTGGACGAGCTCTGCCAGCCGGCGCTGGTGATGGTGGACTACCTGCAGCTGATGAGTGCCAGTGTGCCCGGCGAGGGGCGGGTGCAGGAGATCTCCCAGATTTCCCGCGAGCTCAAAACCCTGGCCCGCGAATTTGGTTGCCCGGTGATCGCTCTGTCCCAGCTCAGCAGGAATGTGGAGCAGCGACCCAACAAACGGCCCGTCAACTCCGACCTGCGGGAGTCTGGTGCCATCGAGCAGGATGCGGATGTGATCCTCTTCATCTATCGCGATGAGGTGTATCACGAGGATACTCAGGACAAGGGCATCGCCGAAGTCATTATCGGCAAGCAGCGCAACGGCCCCATCGGCACTTGCCGGCTCGCCTTCCTGGGCAAATACACCCGTTTTGAAAACCTCGCCAAGGATTACTTCGGCGACAGCTAGGGCTTGTTCCCGCCTTTCAGGTACTTCCGTCCATGAATACTTTCCATACCATCAAGGGACTGCGCGACGCGTTGGCCGCCGAGCGTGCCAAAGGTCATCGTATCGGCCTGGTGCCCACGATGGGCAATCTCCACGATGCTCATCTGGAGTTGGTCAAGGTCGCTCATCAGCACTGCGATGTGGTGGTGACATCCATTTTCGTCAATGCCCTCCAGTTTGGTCTCAATGAAGACTGGGACCGCTATCCGCGCACCATCGAAGACGATATGCGCAAATTGGGGAGTGTCGGCTGCGATTATCTGTTTCATCCCGATGATGTGGAGATGTACCCCAACGGGCTGGTGGATCAGACCCGGGTGGTGTGTCCCACCATGACCGATGTACTCTGCGGCGCCAGTCGGCCGGGGCACTTTGAAGGGGTGACCACGGTGGTGACCAAGCTGTTCAATATCGTCCAGCCCGACCTGGCGGTATTTGGCATCAAGGACTTCCAGCAGCTGGCAGTGATCCGCCGCATGGTGGAGGACCTGTGCATGGCAGTGGAAATTGTCGCCGCACCTATTCATCGCGAGCCAGATGGCCTGGCGATGAGTTCCCGTAACAGCTATATTACTGCTGCGGAACGCCCCAAAGTTGCTGTGTTGCACGATACTCTGCAGTGGATGGCCGAGCGCATTCGCGCTGGCGAGAAAAACTTTCCGGCCCTGGAAGTCGAGGCTGGCAAACGTATTGAGGCCGCAGGCTTCCGGGTCGACTATCTGGCGGTGTGTAACAGCCGCAACCTGGAGCCCGCCGCCCTGGATGACTGCCATATCACCTTATTGGGCGCGCTCTATACCAGTGGCGCCCGACTGATCGACAATCTCTCCCTGACCCTAGATGAACGAGGCTGAATCATGCTGAGTACCCTGTTGAAAGCAAAATTGCACATGGCCGCCGTTACCCAGGCCGAGTTGTGGTACGACGGCTCTTGCGCCATCGACTCCAACCTGCTGGAGTTGGCAGGCATGCGCGAGTTTGAGCAGATCGACATCTACAATGTCAGCAACGGCGAGCGCTTTACCACTTACATTATCCGCGCAGAGGCCGGCTCCGGTATTATCTCCATGAACGGGGCGGCGGCGCGCAAGGTACAGGTGGGCGACCGGGTAATCATCGCCACCTACGGCCAGTACGGTGACAACGAAGCGGCTGACCACCAGCCTCGCCTGGTGTATCTCAACCCGGATAACACCGTCGAGCGCAGCACCAACGGGATTCCGGTACAAGCTTCTCGCTGATTCTCTCCTGCCACTAAATTCTCTGTCTGATGTCGAATCCCGTGCCGTCGCCAATGTGCAGGCATGGGTTTCGCTATGTGGTCGATAGCCGTTATCATCTTGCCACGGGGTTGGGCATACTTTCTAATAACTCTACTGTAGCGCTATTCAGCAAGGGCTAGAGCGTTATCCTGGTCTGAACGAGCTGCGCCAAGCCATCAATAACAGAGAGGTCGTCATGAGTGAGTCCCACGTCTACCCTGTGCCCGCCCCCTGGCGCGATAGCGCCCATATCAACGCTGAGCGCTACCGGGCGCTGTACCGCCGTTCAGTGGAGCAGCCGGAACAATTCTGGGCCGAGCAGGCAGAGGTGTTTTTGACCTGGGATCAGCCCTGGAACAAGGTGCTGGAAGCGGACATGACAGCCGGAGAGGTGGCCTGGTTCAAGGGGGGCAAACTCAATGTGGCGGTCAACTGCATCGATCGTCACCTGGAGCAGCGCGGTGATCAGACAGCGCTGATCTGGGAGGGGGACAGCCCCGGCGACGAGTTGCGTATCAGCTACCGTGAACTGCACGAGCATGTGTCTCGGCTCGGCAATGTGTTGCGCCAGCGCGGCGTGAAAAAGGGTGACCGGGTGTGCATTTACCTGCCGATGCTTCCCGAAGCAGTGTATGCCATGCTCGCCTGTGCCCGCATCGGTGCAGTTCACTCCGTGGTGTTCGCGGGCTTTTCACCCGACGCCATTCGCGACAGGATTCTCGACTCCGACAGCCGGGTGGTGATCACCGCGGATGAAAGCCTGCGCGGTGGCAAAACCACTCCTTTAAAAGCCAATACCGAGCGCGCCCTGGCTCAGTGCCCCCTGGTGCATACCTGTCTGGTAGTGCGTCGCACCGGTGGCGAGATCGATTGGCACGAGGGGCGCGACCTGTGGTACCACGATGCGATGGCGGAGGCTTCTCCGGAGTGTCCGGCAGAGTTGATGGATGCCGAGGATCCGCTGTTTATTCTTTACACCTCCGGCTCCACCGGGATGCCCAAGGGTGTGTTGCACACCACCGGCGGCTATCTGCTGCAGGCGGCAATGTCACATAAATACACCTTTGATTATCACGAGGGTGATGTTTTTTGGTGCACCGCCGACGTGGGTTGGGTGACGGGACATTCCTACATCGTCTACGGCCCGCTCTGCAATGGTGCCACGACCCTGGTGTTCGAAGGGGTGCCCACTTACCCGGATGCCTCGCGCTTCTGGCAGGTGGTGGACAAGTACCAGGTGACCCAGCTCTACACGGCGCCCACCGCGATCCGCTCTCTGATGGGTGCAGGCGACCACTTTGTCGAGCAGCACTCTTTGGCGTCACTAAAGCTGCTTGGTACCGTGGGTGAACCTATCAACCCGGAAGCCTGGGAGTGGTATTACCGCGTCGTAGGCAAAGAGCGCTGCCCGGTGGTGGACACCTGGTGGCAGACGGAGACGGGCGCTCACATGGTTACTCCTTTGCCAGGAGCCATCGACCTCAAGCCAGGTTCTGCTGCGCTGCCGTTCTTTGGGGTTCAGTTGGCGCTCCTCGATGAGCAGGGAGTGGAAATCGACGGCCCAGGCCAGGGGGTGCTGGTGGTCAAAGCGCCCTGGCCAGCCCAGCTGCGCACGGTGTACGGCGATCATCAACGCTTGGTAGACACGTATTTTTCTGCCTATCCGGGCTATTATTTTACCGGTGACGGTGCCCGTCGCGACGAGGACGGCTACTACTGGATCACTGGTCGGGTCGACGATGTACTCAATGTCTCCGGCCACCGTTTGGGGACCGCTGAGATCGAGAGCGCCCTGGTACTGCACCGGGCAGTGGTGGAAGCAGCGGTGGTGGGGTATCCCCACGATATCAAGGGACAGGGTATCTATGCTTTTGTCACCTTGAAAAATGGTGCGGAGCCGAGTGACGAGCTGCATCAGGAGTTGATTGACCTCTGTGCCGATGAGGTAAGCCATATTGCCAAGCCGGACATTATTCAGTGGGCCCCTGGATTGCCCAAGACACGTTCCGGCAAGATTATGCGGCGCATTTTGCGCAAAATTGCCTGCAACGAGTTGGACTCTCTGGGGGATATTTCGACGCTGGCTGATCCCGGTGTAGTGGATGAGTTGATCGAAAACCGAACTGTCTGAGGCCCGACCTCAGACAGCAGGCGTCAGAACCCGTTTTTTCATGTAAAATGCGGCGCTTACACACCACGTCACCTTCATCCCGATGCTGCCTGTAATCGCCCTGGTGGGCCGCCCCAATGTGGGCAAGTCCACGCTGTTCAATCGTCTCACCCGCTCCCGGGACGCCCTGGTGGCTAACTTTCCCGGCCTCACTCGCGACCGTAAATACGGCGAGGGCGAAATGCACGGCCGCCGTTTTATGGTGGTGGATACCGGTGGTATCACCGGCGAGGAGGAGGGGATCGATGCCGCTATGGCAGAGCAGTCCCTGCAGGCCATGGAAGAGGCCGATGTGGTGCTCTTTATCGTTGATTGCCGTGATGGTTTGACGGCAACCGACGAGGCTTTGGCCCAGCACCTGCGCGAGAGCGGCAAAAATTTCTTTCTGGTGGCCAACAAGATCGATGGCCTCAACCCCGATGTGGCGCTGGCAGATTTTTACCGCCTCGGTTTCGACGAGGTATTCCCCACCACCGCCACCCACGGTCGCGGTGTATCCAGCCTGATGCAGGAAGTACTGGAGCCCTTTCCGGAAAATATCGAGCCGTCCGCACCGGAAAGTGACGGCGAAGCTGTTGAAGGAGAGGGCGCTGACGGGTCCTGGGACGGCGCCATCAAAATTGCTATTGTCGGTCGCCCAAATGTTGGCAAATCCACTCTCGTCAACCGCATGCTCGGCGAGGATCGTGTGGTGGTGTACGACCAGCCCGGTACCACCCGCGACAGTGTTTATATCGATTTCGAACGCCACGGCAAACAGTACACACTGATCGATACTGCAGGTATTCGGCGCCGCAAAAATGTCTCCCTCAGCGTAGAAAAGTTCTCCATTGTCAAAACGCTGCAAGCGGTGGCGGATGCCAACGTGGTGATTCTGCTGGTGGATGCCAGCGAGGGCCTGGTGGACCAGGACCTGCATTTGATGGGTTATGTTATCGATGCTGGTCGCGCGCTGGTGGTGGCGATCAATAAATGGGATGGACTGGAGCAGCAGCGCAAGGACTGGGTGAAGGTGGAAATGGAGCGCCGCCTGCGGTTTGTCGATTTTGCCGATGTCCACTTTATCTCGGCTCTGCACGGTACTGGTGTCGGCCACCTCTACAAATCGGTACACAAGGCCTACGCCGCCGCGACCAACAAACTCAGTACCAATCACCTCACTCGCATTCTCGAAGATGCGGTGAGCGATCATCCGCCTCCTTTGGTCAATGGTCGCCGCATCAAGTTGCGCTATGCGCATGCCGGAGGCCGCAACCCGCCGCTGATCGTCATTCATGGCAATCAGACCGAAGATGTGCCCAACCACTATGTGCGCTATTTGGAAAAAATTTATCGCAAAGCGCTCGACCTTCACGGTACACCGGTGCGAATTGAGTTCCGCTCCAGTGATAACCCCTACAAGGATCGAAAAAATATACTTACCCGACGCCAGATAGCCAAGAAGCGTCGCCTGATGAAGCACATCAAAGGGCGCAAATAAGCGGCGCCGTCACTGTTTCTGTATTTAAAAAAACCGGGTCAAACAGCACACCGCAATGTCTTGGCAGGCAGGTGATGTTTTATTCGCAACAAATTTTCTCACAACAACTGTTCTCACACGAAGGAGAAAGCTGATGAAAAAAATACTGCCAATTGTTCTGTTCAGCCTGTCTCCGTTGGTGTTTGCCGCCGACGCTAACGATGACAGCCCATGGAGTGGCGAGGGAGACCTCGCGTTCAGCAAGTCTTCCGGTAACTCGAGTAACGAAACCTTATTGGCCAAGCTGATGCTGACTTACACCCAGAACAGCTGGACCCATGTGGGCAATATCGAAGCGATCAATGCCTCTGAGGACGATGCTCGAAGCGCTGAGGCCTACACCCTGAGAGGCAAGACTTCCTATGAGTTTGGCGAGCGCTATTACGCTTTTGGCAATGGACGCTACGAAGATAACCGTTTCAGTGGTTATGAATATCAGGCCTCTCTCACCTCCGGTGTGGGTATGCATGTCATCGCGA
>JALNZZ010000124.1 GCA_023229065.1 Porticoccaceae bacterium | reverse complement strand
GTTGCGGGGTACAATCGGCAAAAATTATGGGAACTGAGCCGTGAATGATTCAAACCGGCGCCTCCACGGGACCTGGTCGAGCCGCTGGACCTTTATTCTTGCGGCGACAGGCTCTGCTGTAGGGCTCGGCAACATCTGGAAATTTCCCTATATCGCCGGTGAAAATGGCGGCGGGGCCTTCGTGCTTATCTATCTGGTGTGCATTCTGTTGGTGGGGGTGCCGGTGATGATGGCCGAGGTGATGCTGGGGCGTAAGGGTGGTATGAGTCCTATCAACACGATGCGTCACCTGGCGGAAGAGGCGGGTGGGCATCGCGCCTGGAGTGCTGTCGGCTGGGTGGGGATGGTGGTGGGGGTGCTTATCCTGTCTTACTACTCCGTCATTGCTGGCTGGGCGCTGCACTATATCGGTGAGATGGCTGGTGGCGCCTTGCAGGGAGCTAGCGGTCGTGACTCAGCGATGCGTTTTGCCGGCTTACTGGCAGACCCAAAGCGACTGATGGCGTTGCATACGGTCTTTATTCTATTGACCATGGGGGTGGTGATTGGTGGGGTTACCCACGGTCTAGGTGTGGCGGTGAGGACTATGATGCCCTTGCTGTTCCTGCTACTGGTTGTGTTGCTCCTCTACGGGGCTGACAGCGGAAACTTTGCCGCTGGACTGGATTTTATGTTCAGCTTTCGCTTTGATGGGTTGACATGGAAAGGTGTGTTGGAGGCGCTGGGTCACGCATTTTTTAGCCTTAGCCTCGGGATGGGGGCGATTATGGCCTATGGCGCTTACATGCCCGAGGATGCGCCGATCGGTAAGTCGGTGGTGACCATAGCTTTTTTTGATACCCTGGTAGCGTTGATGATGGGGCTGGCAATTTTCTCCATGGTATTTGCTGTTCCTGGGCTGGCTCCAGACGCCGGCCCGAGTTTGATGTTTCAGACCTTGCCGGTTGTCTTTGGCAATATGTCGGGTGGTTTGTTGTTTGGTGTCTTGTTTTTTATGCTGGTGGCCTTGGCCGCCTGGAGTTCATCTATATCTCTGATTGAGCCCGGTGTGGCCTGGCTGATTGAAACGCATCGCTTTAACCGTATAACTGCCAATCTGCTGTTGGGGGGCATTGCTTGGGTGCTGGGAATCGGCACCGTACTATCCTTCAACCTGTGGCAGGATTACACTCTTGGCGACAGTACTTTTTTTGATGTTCTCGACTTCCTCACAGCTAGCATATTGCTGCCTTTGACCGGCATGTTTATTGCGATTTTTGCCGGTTGGGTAATGAGGAAGGAGGTCGCGACGGCAGCCCTTGGCGATCGGGCACCGCGTCTTTTGGCTCTCTGGTACTGGCTGTTGCGTTATGTGGCACCAGTGGCTATTGGGGGAATTTTTCTTTTTGGCCTCTACAGCAAGTTAATATGACCACAACTATCCAGCGCAGTGCCTTGGTGTTGCATTCTGCTGAGCAGATGTACAATTTGGTCAACGATGTGGAGGCTTACCCTGCCTATATGGCGGACTGTCAGGGGGCGGAGGTTCTCGAGCGAGGCGAGGACTACATGGTGGCGCGTCTCGACCTGCGCAAGGCGGGATTGAGCTATAGTTTCACTACCCGAAATACGCTCAAGCCATTTTCAGCCATCCTCATGGAGTTACACAGTGGCCCCTTCCGGCGCTTGTGGGGAGAGTGGGAGTTCAAGGCCCTCTCACCGACTGCCTGCAAGGTCAGTCTGCGGCTAGAGTTTGAAATCAACAGCGGCCTGCTTAGTGTAGCTGCCAGCCGTCTTTTTAGCGCCGTGGCGAATAATCTGGTGGCCGCGCTTACGGCGCGAGCAGCGGCCCTCTACGGCGCTGCCTAGTGGTGGCTGCGAATACTAATGGCGATTGTGAACAGTAGTCTGATTGAGTGCACGGTATGACTGAAAGCACGGAAACAATTACGGTGGAAGTCGCCTGCGCGCTCCCGGACAAGCAAAAGATTGTGGCACTGACAGTGGTGCAGGGCACCACGGCGCGACAGGCGGTAGAGCTGTCGCGCATCGCTGGTGAGTTTCCTGAGGTGGCGGTGGGCAGTGCGCCTTTGGGCGTGTTTGGTCAAGCACTGGGTACCAAGGGGCTCCCCAGTGCTGAAGAGTATGTCTTGCAGGCTGGAGATCGCGTGGAGATCTACCGACCCCTATTGGCTGACCCCAAGGAGGTTCGCAAGCAGCGGGCCGAGAAAGCCCGGGAGAAGCGGGCTCAGTAAAGGTGGCCGGAAGGAGCCTGGGTACCTGGCTCAGGTCTCGTCCGGTGGGCTAACCCCAGGAGCGCGATCGCCTCGAATGGTGGTCAGACGGTCGTCGCTGAACAGCAGCGTAACCTGTTCCTGAGTTTCTTTGCCATCTGCTTTTTTAATGCTGTAATAGTAGTCCCAGCGGTTTTGGTGAAAGCTGTCGGCCAGCAGGGGGGTGCCCATGATGTAGCGCACCTGAGATTTGGTCATGCCTGGACGCAGCTGGTCCACCATGTCCTGGGTGATGATATTGCCCTGCTGGACTTCCACACGGTGAATGCCGGGAAATTGAAAATAGCCGCACCCTGTGGCAAAGGTCATAGCGAGCAGCAGAGTGGCTGTCAGTCGTGAAAGCATGCGGGGTTCCAGTATCGGTCGCGAAAGGGGATAATACCCCCTCGCCGGATCATAGAGAAGGGGGGTTAATGATGGCTAGTGAAAATCAAGAGCTGCGCAAGGCGGGTCTCAAGGTCACACTCCCAAGGGTAAAAATCCTGCAAATCCTCGAAAACTCTGAGCAGCGTCACCTCACTGCTGAGGATATCTACCGCACCCTGTTGGATGCTGGAGAGGATGTAGGTATCGCCACGGTATACCGGGTGCTCACTCAGTTTGAGTCGGCAGGGCTGGTAATGCGCCACAATTTTGACAACGGCCCAGCGATCTACGAGATCGATAGCGGTGACCATCACGATCACATGGTGTGCACCGAGAGTGGCGAGGTAATTGAGTTCCACAGTGAAGAAATCGAGGCTCTACAACAAGAAATGGCTGCCCAGAGAGGGTATGAGATCGTGGGGCATAGTCTGGTGCTCTACGTAAAGCCCCGCAAGGCTGACTGACTGTGTAAGCGGGGCCCACTCTCGCGACACTTCATCTACATCTACGTTTTTTAATGCTCCACTTGATCTCGGTCGTTGGTGCTTCCCTTATTTTCGTTTGCGGCGAGGATGTTGGCCGGACAGGGTCAGCATTTCCCGCGCATGAGATAGGGTTTGGGCGGTAATAGTAGCGCCCCCCAGCATGCGGGCGATTTCTCCGACTCGCTCGTCGCTAGTGAGAGAGACCAGGTGGCTTGCCGCCTGTTCGCCGTTGTCGACCTTGCTGGCCAGGAAGTGGTGGTGAGCGCAGCTCGCCACTTGGGGTAGGTGGGTGACGCAGATGACCTGGCCCTTGCTTCCCAGCTCTCGCAACAGTTTGCCCACGACTTCTGCCACAGCGCCACCGATACCGACATCCACCTCATCGAAGACCAGGGTGGGAATTTGGGTGTGCCGTGCCGCGACTACCTGAATGGCGAGGCTGATACGGGACAGTTCACCGCCAGAGGCGATGCGGATCAGTGAGCGATGGGATTGGCCTGTGTTAGTGCTGAGCAGGAACTCAACGGCTTCCATTCCATGGGGACTGCACTCATTGAGCGGGGTCAGGTCGACCACCAGACTGGCGCTGGCCATGGCGAGACTGGCCAGTTGTTCGTTGACCGCAGCGGCAAAGTGTTCAGCGGCGCTCCGGCGCTTTGCGCTGAGCTGCTGAGCGGCTTCGCTGAGCTGCTGCTGGAGGTCGTCGGCCTGCCGGCGGAGGCTGTCGAGGCCACCGCTGCCATCGCTGAGCTCCGCCATTTCGGCACTGAGTTGGCGATGCAGTTCGCTGATTTCAGAGGGGTGTACCCGGTGTTTGCGGGCGAGCTGGTAGGTGAGGCTCAGGCGCTCTTCTACTTCTTGCTGGCGCTCGGGATTGAGATCAAAGCCGTTGAGGTGATGCTGTAATTCGCGGGCTGCCTCGTCGACCTGGATGCGGGCACTGTCCAGCAGGGCTTCAGCTTCTGCGAGCGGGGGAGTCTTGTCGGGCATGGCCTGCAGTAGGTGAAGGGCCTGGGTGAGCAAACTGAGGATGTCGCCCTGGTCGCTTTCTGCACAGAGCGCCAGAGCAGCGCTACTGTCGCGCAGAATCTGCTCAGCGTTGGCCAGCAGGGACTGCTCTTTTTCTAGTGCTTCCAGTTCGCCGTCTTCAAGGGCCAGAGCGTCCAGCTCTTCCAGCTGGAACTGTAGCAGCACCCGCCGTGCTTCCAGCTCTTCAAGGCGGCTTTCACGTTCTTCGAGGCGTTGGCAGACGCGGCGCCAGTCCTGGTGCAGGGCGCTCACTCTGGTGGCCAGCTCGCCAGCGCCGGCAAAGACATCCAGCAGCTGGCGATGGGTGTCGCGCTTGAGTAGAGACTGATGTTCGTGCTGGCTATGGATATCGATCATCAGTTCGCCCAGCTGCTGTAGTTGCTGCATGGTAGCGGGCTGGCCGTTGATAAAGCCCCGCGAGCGCCCTTCAGCCGACAGAGTGCGACGCAGCAGGCACTCGTCTCCGTCGATGAGATCCTGGTCGGCTAGCCACTGGCTGGCGAGGGGATTGCCGGCAATGCTGAAGGCAGCGGTAACGTCGGCACGGTCGCTGCCGGCGCGAATACGGTCAGTGTCTCCACGATCGCCGAGAGCCATTGCGAGGGCGCCCAGGACCAGTGATTTGCCGGCTCCGGTCTCGCCGGTAATGGCCGTCATACCGGAGGCAAACTCGATATCCAGTTGGTCCACCAGAGTGAAATTCTTGATAGTCAGCGAGGTCAGCACGGCGGCAAGTGTCCTGATGAGACTTTGGTGTCGCCCTTTATACCGGATTAGAGCGGTGACTGTCATCGGGAGCGATAGTGCTGGCCGTAGACGAGAGCTGCACAGTGCAGGCTTCCTTAACTTCGTTTCCAATCTCAATCTGTGATCCCTTGAATAATATTGTCACGGCCCAATATTGAGTGGGTATCGATAACAGTGGCCCGCTGTCCGGCCCCGATTGCCAACCACCAGGAGTATGCCCGTGTCCACAGATCAACATCCCCACGACCATGACCAGGAGCCCGGCACCGAGCAGGCAGTGCCTGGCACAGAGACGGACGAAGCCGCTGCCGGTAACGAGGCCGGTACCGCTGAAACTGCTGTCAACGAGGAAGTTGCCGCTCTTAACGAAAAGCTGTTGCTAGCGCATGCCGATATGCAGAACTTGCGCCGTCGCGCCGAGCGCGATGTGGAGAACGCCCATAAGTTTGCCCTTGAAAAATTTGTCGCCGAGTTATTGCCGGTAGTGGACAACCTGGAAAGAGCCCTGGCATCTGCCAAGGGCGACAGCGAAGCAAACAAGGGCGTGATTGAGGGAGTCGAACTGACCCTCAAGAGCCTGCTGGATGTGCTGCGTCGCTTCAATGTGGAGGTAGTCGATCCGGCTGGCGAGCCCTTCAACCCGGAGCGCCACGAGGCGATGGCCATGGTGCCTAACCCGGACGCTGCGCCGAACACTATTATCGAGGTGTTCCAGAAAGGCTATCTGCTCAACGACCGCTTGGTACGTCCTGCCATGGTGGTAGTGGCCAGCGGCAACGGCAATAACTGACAAGAACCCGCCGGGTGGGGTTGAAAAACCACTTGGCGCAACCATATATCCTGCAAGCAACCCCAAAACCCTTGTGGAGAAACCGGAATGGGAAAGATTATTGGTATTGACCTGGGTACCACCAACTCATGTGTGGCGGTGCTCGAAGGTGACAAACCTCGCGTGATTGAGAACGCCGAGGGCACTCGCACCACCCCCTCCATCGTCGCTTATACCGACGAAGGTGAGGTGCTGGTGGGCCAGTCTGCCAAGCGACAGTCGGTCACTAACCCGAAAAACACGCTCCATGCTGTCAAGCGGCTGATCGGTCGCCGTTTCAGCGACGACGTGGTGCAGAAGGACATCAAGATGGTGCCCTATGAGATCGTCGAGGCCGACAACGGTGATGCCTGGGTGAGCGTCAAGGGCGAGCGCCGTGCGCCGCCGCAGATTTCTGCCGAAGT
>JALNZZ010000123.1 GCA_023229065.1 Porticoccaceae bacterium | reverse complement strand
ACATCCAGCCGGTTCACCGGCTGCGTTCAGTCTGCCGTGCAACGGCTGACTGGCTTTGCCTGAAACACGGCGACTTGTCGCGGTGTCCATGTAATCTTCCCGGCTTGCCGGGAATGGGCTTTTGATTTGGTGACGTTCAGGAGCTGGCCAGGACGGCCATTTGTCGCCAAAGCGTCGAAGACGCCTTTCTACCGTGCCCGAAGGGCAGGGGCGCGTGCATGGCTGGAATGGTGACAGTTGCCCGTCCTCGATCGCGCCGAAGCGTCACCAAGGGCAATCCAGCCATGATTAGCACGCCGCCCCACCCGCTGCGCGGGCTGGGCAAAAGGCGGCTTTGCCGCTGGGCTGGTGACGGATCTGGTGTACCTGGTGGCAAGTATTGTCACCAGCGTTTGAAGGAATGGGGCTATGCCCCATTCTTCATAGGATGCCGCGTTCGGCAAACGACGTTGTTTGAGTACCGGCCACAATAATGTGGTCGAGTACGTTAACGTCAATAAGGCTCAAGGCTTCCTTGAGTCTTTTTGTGAGCATTCTGTCTGCTGCACTTGGTTCAGTAGACCCGCTAGGGTGGTTGTGCGTGAAAATGACCGCTTTAGCGTTCAGGCGCAACGCTGTTTTTGCAACTTCGCGTGGATACACTGCTGCGGAATCTATGGTTCCGCTGAACATTTCTTCATAGGCAATCAGCTTGTTCTGATTGTCTGTGAAGATGATCCCGAACACTTCGTGTTCGATGCCTGCCAGCTTTGCGACCAGATAGTCCTTGACTATCTGCGGGCTGGTGAACGCTTGGCCCTTGGGGGTCAGGGAGTCGGCAGCCTTGCGTGCGCCCGCGAGAATTTGAGCGGCGCTGGCAATTTGATATTCGCCGTGCGAGTCTTTGACGAACAGCGTTTCAACGCTGTTGATGTTGTCGAATGACAGCTTCATTTGAACCATGTGAAACCTCCGGTTGAACTTGGGCTGGATTGCCCTTTGTGACCGAAGGCACCACACCGCAGCGCAGCCGTCAGGGGTGAAACGGCCATAGGCCGCGAGCGGAACGCGAAGCCCTTGACGGCGAGAACGGTGTGATACGGTGAAGGGAATAAGGCAATCTAACCCAAACCGCGCAGCGTGTTAGCAAGCGGAGCGCGCAGGCCGACAGGCCGAAGACGTTAGTGATTGAAGCCCGCATGGGGCGAGACGGGCCGGAACGGACTGGCTCGATGCGCAGCACGATTGAACGACCCGGAGCAACGCGAAGGGGAACGCATGAAAACACGTTCTTTTATTTGTCAACAAACAAACTTGCGGCATCTTCGGAAAATCTTTCTGCCGCGCTGTCGTCAAAAACATCCCGGTACAACTGAAAAACACGCTTCAATTCATCCAATGCCCGCCGCTCAAGCTCTGATTTAACTGCCGGGGTTCGCTCTACGTCCAACAGTTCGACCAGCTCGGCATGCCTAACGGTATAAAAATCCGGTTCAAATTTCTCTGTCATATCAATCACCTCGTTTTCTGATTTCTTTTCCGGCATCACCGGCTTTAACAGTGTCGCCCAGGCCAACTAAAGCCGCTGCCTTTCGGTCGTCCAGGTCAACATACAAGCGAACCTCATTATTTCCGCCCCGGCATGGATAAACCCGCCCGGTAACGCCATACGCTTTTTTTAACTCTGCTGCCCAGGCTTCGATAAGATCAGGGCTGCCCATCATGCGAATTTTCATAGACTCGGCTCCGGTTATTTTTTTTCCCTATCTTTCCACTTTGCAAAGGAAACAAAAGCAAGAACCACCAACAAAAAAAAGAAAGGGGTAATTAATACCGCTAGTTTTAGAATCCTGCTCGGCCTAATTTCTCCGTGAAACAATAATTCCAGCAAAGTCACGACCTCCTAAATTGGCAACCTTCTTTGCTTCGGCCCGCCCGGTGCAAATGGAACATGCGTAGGGCTTGGGTGAAGAACAAGACCGTTAGCTGACTCGGCCAGACGGGCCTCGGGATACACAACTAAAACGTGTTTTAGTTCGCGCAAAAAAGCCCTTTTGAAGTCACGCAAGCCCTGTTCATTCGTCGCGTAACCTGCCCCGAATTGCCCTGCCAATGAAATCCAAGGGATGATTGTTCTGCGGGATAGGTAGCTCATGCGATGGGTAAGCCAGACGTAAATATCCAGCGCCAAAGGCGATTGCCCCAGGGCACGCATAGCGCGAACATCAATAGGCAAGGGGTGCTCAATGCACTCCTTGAAGAACGGTTCAGAAAGCTGCAACGATGAATGCCACTGCCCGGCCTCGCACTCGTCCTGCGGTTGCCACCATTCGATGCGGTCGGCCAGTAATACGTTAGATAGCGCCCAGGTGTCTTTACCTTCGTAGTGGCATGAAATGATAGTGCTGAAAAGCGTTGTCATTGCATGTTTAAGCCGGGTTATGTCGCCGCGCTTGCCACCCGATGAATGCAAGCCCAGCTCGTCCAGGTAGTCGGCCAGCGAGTTGCCAAGGTGCAAAACACGGTCGCCGGTCTTGACTGCTTCCGTGCATACCCACGTAAGCAACATCCGGGGCACGGTGCCAAACGGCAAGCCCTCCGGGTGGGCCGTCATCATGGTCAATGTGAAATCGCCATTTTTCCGCACAAAGCGGAAATCTTTTTGCCGCCTGTGGGGTAGGGTGGCAATGGCAAGGGCGCGGGTCATAAAGCCTAAGCTGCCCGCGCTTTTCGCGTCCTCGCGCTCGATGGCAAGGTGGGCTTCAATCAGATCACGCACGCGGTCGGGTATCTTCCCATTGCGGTAGTCGAAGACTGCTGCAATGGGTTTTTCTTTGGTGAGGTTGGCTTTTCTACGTTCCTGACGGGCCGTAAGGCGCGACCCGGAACCGGCAGGCGTGTCGCCTGCTGAATCCTGATCGGCTTCCACCTCGTCGGGCTGGTCGTCTTCGGCTTCGTCCTGGTCGGCGGTCATGGATGGGGTGCCCAGAATATCGGAAGCCGAAAGCGAAGCCGCTTCCGAAGCCTTCCGGGCTTCGGCGGTGCGCCGGGCAAGGCTCCGGGCGTCTTCGGCGGGCATTCCCGCCTTGATAAGCGCTTGCGTGTAAGCGTCTTCGTCAAAGGGCGGTTGTGCCGCCCGGCCTCGCTTTGTGATATTCTGGTCTGAACTCATCTGATCCTGTCCCTTAAAAATGGTGAAGATGACAAGCCGACAGGTTGCCCATCTGTCGGCTTTTTTTATTTCTGAAAAAAAACGGCCCAGCCACCAATTGCCCAAACTGGTAGCAGTAATGCGGCTGATATGTACTCAAAAACCGCTGATTCAGCTCCGTACACTGCCGCGCAATACTCCATAAAAACAAGCCCGGCGAAGGCGTACAAGATTGCAGCCAAGAAAAACCAGCGGTTTGTTTTCAGTTGAGTACCCATGTTCAAAATACTCCTATCGCTTCCAGTCAAGATATTGCGGGCTAAGCACGATATTTGGCGACAGCATCAGACCTTTCGGCGTGGCGTGAACACCGATAGAGCCGGAAACAGGCAGACCGCCTATGTTGTGCATTCGGTAGCTTGTGCCGCCGTAGTAATACGGGCTGTTGTTAGCGCAACCGGCCAGCAAGGCCAGAGCGATTAACAGGGAGGGAAGCCGAAAAATTTTCATGTGTACCTCCGGGCCTACAATTTGGCCTGCTGCTGATCTGGTTGCCAGTCGATCATTTCCACGGTTGCGGAACCAAAGCCGATTGATCGAACCAACTTCAAGGCGGTGCCAGGGTCAACGAACTGGCGCGGCTTCCGGTCGGAATAGCGCACCAGAACAACCTGCCCGCCTGAGCGGAAATCCGCGACAATGAAAAAAGCGTTGCCCTGGGCGCGAATCGTGACAGCGGTTAGCCCGCCGGTTTCGTGCGTCGTGCGAAGCTGGTCAAGCGTCATGCTGTGCATGTTCATATTTCGGCCTTACTCGCCCGGCTGGACGTGTTCGATAATTAGGTCTTCCAGCTCGGCGCTGAACGTGTGCGCGTTGCCGTCCCGGCTGCTGATCGCTGACAGCTCCCACGTCAACGGCCCGCCGCTCGGGCTGTTCAGGTTGTCTTCAATGACACCCAGGCACTCCATACGGTGCCACTCGCTGGCCTCCTGCTCTGGCTTGACCCGCTCGGCCAGCCAGTTGGCAAACTTCCCGGCTCCTGCCGGTGTGAAGTCATGTACTTGCTGATAAGTATTCATTCTTATGCCTCTGGTTAAAGTTAAGCGGCTTTCTTCTGTTCGCTGGCTCGCAGCATGTCCAGGACTTGGCCCAGCTCCCGCACGGTAAGCAAAGGCATGGTGTACGGCGTTCCTGTTGTGAACGCGCCTCGAATGCCCTCGGCCACTCTGTTAAGATCATTCTTCATCGCTAGTCTTCCTCTAATTGGTTAGCGGTGTAGCCCTTGAGTGGTTGCAGCCATTCAAGGGCTTTTTTGGTATCTGCAAAAGATCATGCAGACAACCAAAATATAGCACATTGGCAAACAAAAACAACTAAACACGGCTATAAATTTGTAAAAACACGGCGGCAACCGCCGCTCGCCTTATCCGTACCATCTCACCCGGCACGGCTTCCCATTCCACTTTTGAGCGTCACCGTGCCAACTCTTGAGGCCGCTTAACTTATGCAGGCCGGTAGCTCGGCGGGTCTGGTCTTTGGCCCCCTGGGCGTATTGGCCGGGCTTTGGCGTGGCTGTCCCGGTCATGCTGTGCGGGGCATCCTCCACCCGCTCGGCTTCCAACTCGCGCAACGTGGCCGAACGCCCGGACGGCACCCGCACCACCTCAAAAAACGTGACGTTGGTTTGCTCGTAGCCCCACACTGAACAAACAATGTCGCCCACCTCCAGGCCGTGCTGCGCCTCTTTGCGCTCCCGCTTCCATGCCTCCATGCTCTCGTGCTGCTCGACCAGCGAAGCCAGCGCCCGGTCACGGCCTTCAACAGTCGAAAAGGCGGCGTGCTGTTTCGGTTTGCTCTGGCGTCCCTTGTACGCCAGAAAGGCCGCGCCGCGCCCGGTGTCGTAGCAGTAGGCAACGATGGCCGCGCCGGGGAAATTGCGGGTTTCGGCGTTTTCGGGAATGTATCGGTTCATGGTCTGCGCTCCTGGTCGTGTTCTGGAAGGGTGCCCCTGGGCACCCTTTGCCTGTCTGGTGTTTAGTCTTCGTCCGGCATCATGATTGTGATTACCGGCTCGCCCGCATCGCCTGGGCCAATGTGCATTGCCAGCGCTACCCGGCGCGGCTTAATACCCCGGCCCTGAACTGGCACGCGGTACAGCTCGTAAATGCGGCGCTGCGAATCGCCCCGCACTCTGGCCGCAAGGCGGGCCATATAAACGACATCCCAAAGCCGCCCGCTCTCGTCCTGAATCGTGGCCTTGCGCTTGTCGGTTTCCTCTGTCCACTCCACACAATCGGCCCACACGGCGCGGGACAAGGCCACCGGCACGGTAAAACCGGCCTCCTTCGCGGTTTCGGTAACGTCGATCAGGTCGCCGTCCTCGATCAGTTGCGCCCGCGTGTGCGTGTGGATGATTTCGGCGTCTGCAAAAAAATTATTCATGTCGGTTACTCCTGTTTAATTAGGCGGTTTGGCGGGGGTTGCACTGGATGCCTTCACGGCGGCACCAGCCCACAATGTCGGCCCGCTCGGCCAGCCGGTCTTTCTGCTGGCCGTTGGTCAAAACATCCATCACCTCGGCAACATGCGACGGCATCCAGCGAAGGGCATAGCGTCCGTTGTCGCGGATCAGGCGGCGGGCTTGCTTGTATTCGGTACGGGTCACGGTGTTTTTCATCATGGTCATCACTCCCCAGGGCAAGACAGTTTCAGCGCGTGCGGCGCTTGATGGATTCCAGGCGCTCGGCCAGCTCGGCATCGGAAATGCTCGACGCACTGACAAGGCCACCGCCATACTTCGCCCAGCCCATAACGGTATAAGTGCCATCAGGCAGACGGCCCCTGTAGTCCTTGTGCGTGTCACTCCAGATTTTTCTGAAAGCCGCTTCACGCTCGGTTTTCTGCTTTTCAACCTCTGCTCTGCTAGATGCTTGAGCCGGGGCTTTTGATTGAATTTGTTGGCTGTTCATGTCGGTTTTCTCCTGTGGTGTTGAACCTTGCTCCGCTGAGTGCCTTTCGCCG
>JALNZZ010000122.1 GCA_023229065.1 Porticoccaceae bacterium | reverse complement strand
TTCTTCTGTCCGTCGGTCATCGTCGGCTCCTCGGGTTGTTGACTTGCGTACTTCGCGATGGTACGCTGTCTTGTCCCGCCCGGGAGCCAACAATGGTGTCTCTACTACAGGTCTCCCGGCATGCGCTCGCCCAAGAATACAGGGAAGCGCGGAGCGTCCTTGGACCCGATGGGGAAGAACTTGTACTTGACGACACGTCCCAACCAGGACTCCCTTGCTGCCCAGATGAGCGCCCTGGTTGCAGCATCGAAGCCCGTGCCGATGTTGAACTCGACGCCCGCGAAGGGGCCATTCAACCCGCGAACCTTCAAGGCGCCCAGCGTGTTCATGCCGACCATGCCTTCCTTCGAGTGGCCGCGCTCGGTCTGCCCGAGCAACCCAATCGTAGCCTCATTGGAGTTGTGCATCAGCTCCTCGAACTCGATGACAATGGCCTCGGCATCCTCGAAGCGCTTCAGCTTGAGCAGGTCTTGCTTGGAGACTGTGCCACGACCATGCTTGTAGGACGAAGCATGATGACGAAGCATGACACCCTCGAAGCCTAGAGCCAACTGCTCGGCTTCGTAGACATCTAGCTCCATCATGGTGGTCAGCATCTCCTGCTCGACAATCAAGCTCCGTTCCGAGCCGGTCACGACATCACGAGCCTCCTGCAGCCGGGACAGGTAAGGCGCATCAGGCCTGCGGCAACAGTCGAACACATGGAACATGGCGTCAGGCTCGCCTTCAATGGACATGACACCGGAGGAGGTCTGGCGAAAGGCATCCTTCGCCGTCGGGTCGCCGACGATGAGCTCCCCGTCCAGACCATTAAGGAAGTCCTTGCCAAAGAGGGCTTGGATGCGGCGGTTGGGAATGGGCTTGAGGTTGCGACTCACCACGACCCCGTCAAGGATGACGGCACGAATGCCATCAAGCTTCGGACTGCCAAGCAGAGGGAGCTTCAGCTTCGCGAGGTCTGCTGTGCCAGCGAGCATGGGTTTGAACTGTGCCATCAGAAGTTCCCCTCTGCGACTTGGAAGCAAGCCACGCCCTCGGAACGCCACATCCCCACGACTGATGCACGGTCGTCGAACACGGCCACGAGCCTGGCGCGGTCGACTGGGTTCAGCTCGTGAAGCCATTGCCGCTTGAGCTTGACGTCCGGCTGGTGGTCACGCGCTTGGCGCATGCGGAACATCGGCTCCTGGCCCAGGTTGCTGAAGAACCACGGGAGATGGCTGGTCAGCCAGCGCTCGGTCTGTTCCCGCACCTCGTCAGAGCGACCGGACCAGACCCACACATCGGCGCCTGCCAAGAACAGGGCGGAGGCCGTACGGGTGACCGCCTGGCAAGGCGTGTCGTCAGCGCAAGCTGCATAGAACTCTCGCCACCGCTTGGGAGTAGACTCCACGTGGTGACGGCGATGCTCGACCTCGGCAAGCGTGCCGTCCAGGTCGAAGATGTAGAGGGGTTTGCTCATTAGTATTGCTCCCAGTTTGGGTTGAAGGTGTCGGGCTCGGGCTCTTGCTCGTGTTCAGGTTCCCGCACCTTGATGATTGTTGGGGTAATGTCGCCGATGGTCCTCATGACCATCTCGCCATCGTATGTCTCGGGCTTGTGCATCGGCAAGACGCCTCTGCCCATCAGGTCTGTGCCTCCGCACTGGACATGATACCGACGGCGTTCCAGCTTGCCATCAATCCACACGTCCATGGTGCCATCTTCATGGATCGCCATGCTTCTCTCCTAGTCCAGGTAAAATAAAGGGGACGATGACATCTTGCCGCCGTCCCCTTCATCAGTCAGCCGTTATTCCCACCGGTCGATGATGTAGCTCGCCACACCTTCAGCCGTACGGACCACGAGTTGTGCCTCCGAGTTGTCGCCAACCAGGAGGCCCGACGCATGCTGCACGCCCTTGGCCGGTAGCTCGAGCTTGCCACTGCGGGAGTGGGCCTCGATGGTACGGCGGACGGAATGCAGCTCACCCCTCAGGCACTCGGGGAAGAGCGCCAGAGAGCGGTTCGCCGTGTCATGGGCGCCCTTGATGACCAGCAAGGCGCGCTTGCCGAGCTCTGCGAAGCGTCCCTCTTCATTGCCCCACGAGGAAGGCATGAGCGAGATGGCTTCGACACGAGCACGACGACCGCCTGCGAGTCCCCACTGGGTTGCCGGCGAGCCCTGATGATAGACATACCAGGCCCAATGGTTACGGCACTCCTCGGAGTCCCACGCAAGCAGCGGAGGTGCCTCACTGTCGACCGCCGCGGTGAACGCGCAGAACTGACCATGACGCGGGATGACAGCCTCGAGCTCCAAGGCCCTCGGCAACACATCCCGCCGGAACTTGGCGAACGTCATCCGCACCGGCTGGGCAGTCAGGCTTGCCTCGGCTGAAGCCCTGCGAGAAGGCAACAGGTGGCCGAAGATGCCCGCTTCCTGGTTGCGCGGAACCGGCTGGGGCTTCCACAGATGGACCAGCTCGTCGGCCGTTGCGAAGCGGCGACGAAGGGACGCAGCGAGACCCAGCTTGTCGAACAGCTTCTCGGCCTCACGCACATTGCCCACCGACGTCGGAGCAGTCGGACGCTGGTACTTCAGCGGATCCATCCGCTCGTCGTGCTTGCGCTGGATGGTCGCTGCTGAAGCACCCGACCGGATGTCATCGATAAGCGCGCCGAGGGCAGACGAGCGCGGAGTGCACCAGCCAGCTCCAGCCTTGGAGACCGCCAGCCAGAGCTGACGATTGCGCTCCTCGCCGCGGAGACCATCCACCGAGCGATGGACACGAGCGAGGAACTCTGCCATGGGCAGAAGCTTGTCCCCGCGAGAGAGCGACCCAGCGCGCAGCATCGCAGCCGCACGGTCGACGAGGTTCTCCGTCAAGTCGCCGAGAGCACGCTCGAGATGGCGACGGTCTTCCCGTGCCGCAGCTGCTGCCTGAGAGGCTTCACGCGTCTTGCCATGGGAACGATTGGCAACACGTGCTGCCAGGTGAGTGAAGCCGCCCGACTCATGGTGACCCCATACCTGCTGATCCCAGAAGGCCTGGTCAATGATGCGACCGGATTCGACCGCTTCACGAAGGGCCTTGACAGCAGCACGATACGGATGGCGAGCCGGCAAGAGGGTTTCGTCCCACAGTGCCGAGCGCGTGGTGCCGTCATCTGCCATCCATACCAGCGAGCCGTAATGGCTCAGGAACGAGTGGCAGCAGTTGCAGTTGTGATACTGGCGATCCTCGTGACGGAACGCGCCGAGGTAGCGAGCGAACAAGTCACCAGCGTTGACCCGGAACAGCGGACCGCTACCGGCATCCGAAGCACGGTCGAGAGCGCGCTGGCAGGAGCGCACGACGTCATCGAACTTGGATGCGAAGCGCGGGACATGGGTGGGAGCATGAGCCCCAAGCAAAGACTGTTGCATGATGATTCTCCTATGACCGGGTGCCGCCAGGCCCGGATACGATAAGGGGCGACGTTCACAATGTAACGTCGCCCCTTATCAGGTTAAACCATCATTGCCCAGCTGGGATGTTGGTCAATCGAACGCAGTATCCCAGGTCCCGGTCATCGCGCCCTTCGAGTAGTCCGTTGCACGGTTCTCGAAGAAGTTGGTATGCTCCTTGCCGAAGACGATGGCATCGACCCAGCCGAGAGGGTTGCGGTCAACACCGAACAGCGGACGCTCGCCGAGCTGACCGAGACGCTGGTCAGCGGTGAAGCGCATATACTGCTTGACGTCCTCCGCTTCCAGGCCATGATTGGCGCCAGTCGCGTAGGCCAGGTCGATGAAGGCGAACTCGAGCTCCACCATCCTCGCTGCTACCTCACGAACCCGCTCGGAGTGCTCGGCAGTGCGGAGTTGGGGGTGTTCGGCCAGCAGTTGATGGTACACCTGCACCATGAACTCGACATGCAGGGTCTCGTCACGGATGGACCAGCTGACGACCTGGCCCATGCCGGTCATCTTGCCGAAGCGGGTGAAGTTGAGCAGCATGACGAACGAGCTGAACAGCTGCAGGCCTTCACCGAAGGCAGAGAAGACCGCGATGTCAAGGGCAAGATGCTCGAGCTCACTGAGCCCCTCGCGACGGCTGAACAGGTACTCGTGCTTGTCGACCATCTCCTTGTAGGACATGAAGGCCGAGTATTCTACCTCAGGGATACCCAGCTCATCGATGAGCGTGGAGTAAGCCTGAATATGGACGCCCTCACGAGCGGCGATGGAAGCCATCGCCATGCGCACCTCGGTCGGCTTGAACGTCGGCAGGTAGCGATCGATGTAGCCAGAGGCGACATCCACATCGGCTTGCGTGAAGAAGCGGAAGATGTGAGTCAGCAGATGCCGCTCCTGGTCGGTCAGTACGGACCGCCAGGTCCGCACGTCTTCCGTCATGGGAATCTCACGCACCAGCCAGTGCATTTGCTCCGAAGCCACGAAGGCCTCATAGGCCCATGGATACCAGAAGGGCTTGTACTCTGTCCGCTTGGAGAAGAGTGATGGTTTGGTAGGTAGTGTCAAAGTCATGATGGCCTCCTTAGCCTTCACAGGAGGTGCAAGCCTCACCGAGGTTGCATACTGCTCCAGCCGGGATGGCTTCGTCGACCGTCACAGGACGAACAGCGGGCTCACGCATGATGTCAGGCATCACACCGACCGACGTCGCCTTGACAGAACTGGAGCGCAGGTAGTAGAGGGACTTCAGACCCAGCTTCCAGGCCCGCATGTGGACCTGGTGCATGGTGCGGGTCGAGACGTCAGCGGGCAGGAACAGGTTGAGCGATTGCGCCTGGCAGATATGGGGCTGACGTTGTGCCGCCAGGTCCACCAGGACGCCCGGATCGGTCTCCGCGGCCGTACGGAACAGCTCCTTGTCCTCGGTCGACAGAAACGCCAGATGCTGCACCGAACCACGTTCCAGGAAGATGCTGCGCCAGGTATCTTCATCGTCGTGGCCGAGCACGCGCAACCTGGCCTGCAAGGCAGGGTTCTTCATGATGCCAGTCCCCGCCATGGTCTTCTGGGCGAAGGCATTGGCGACCATCGGCTCGGTGCTCGGACTGACTCCGCCGCAGATGATGGAGCTGGTAGCGTTCGGCGCGATTGCCAGGAGATGGGCGTTGCGCAAACCAGTCCCTTTCAGGTCTTCCGGCTCGCCACGCTCGACAGCCAGGGCCATCGAAGCTGCGACAGCGTGAGCCTTCACCTCGGAGTAGAGCTCAAGATTGAACTGGGCCGCTTCAGGTGAGCCCAGAGGCCATCCGCGTTGCTGGCAGTAGGTATGGAAGCCCAGAGTGCCGAGGCCGACAGAACGCTCCCCACGAACCGAGGCGACTGCACGCCACATCCCTGCCGGAGCCTTCTCGCAGAACACCTCCAGTGCATTGTCCAGCATAGTGATGAGGTCGGCCACGAGCTGCTCGCGGACATCCCACCAGTCATCAAGCGTGGCGATGTTGAGGGAGGACAGGCAACAGACGGCAGTGCGGTCCGGCGAAGTCGGCAGGGTAATCTCCGTGCACAGGTTGGAGAGGCGAACCTTGTAGCCCTTCGCCTTGAGTGCAGGGTTGAGGCCACGGTTGGCGGCGTCGATGAAGAAGAGATAGGGTTCACCAAGGCGAGCACGCTGCTGGAGCATCTGAGCCCACAGGGAACGCGCCTGGATGGTGTCAGTCACCTCGCCGGAGTGTGGGTCAATCAGGTCCCACGCGCCGTCTGTCTCAACCGCTTCCATGAAGGCATCCGTGATGTTCACGCCGTGATGGAGGTTTTCATTCTTGCGATGGACGTCGCCGCCAGTCGGGGAGCGCATGTTGATGAACTCGACAATCTCCGGATGGGACACATCGAGGTAGGTCGCATGAGCGCCGCGACGAGTGGAGCCCTGGTGGTAGGCGATTGCCTGGGCGTCCTGGACGTGCATGAAGGCCATCACGCCGGGAGTATCAACTCCCTTGCTGGTGACCTGACCGATGGAGCGCACGTCACCCCAATAGGTTCCGATGCCTCCGCCGTTGGTCGACAACAGGGCATTCTCACCGAAGTTGGCGACGAGACCCTCAATGGAGTCCTCGACGTGGTTGAGGAAGCAGGAGATGGGGAGACCGCGATTGGTTCCACCATTTGCGAGGAGAGGCGTGGCGAACATGAACCACTGCTTGGACGCGTAGTCGTAGAGTCGCTGGCCGAGAGCATGGTCACCGCCATCGAAGGCGCGAGCAGCTCG
>JALNZZ010000121.1 GCA_023229065.1 Porticoccaceae bacterium | reverse complement strand
GCGGATATTATTCGTGCTCTGGGTCGCATCATCGACAACGGCCATCTGGTGAAAGGCTACAAGCCAGTGTACTGGAGTGTGGTGGGGGCGTCGGCCCTGGCCGAAGCGGAAGTGGAGTATCAGGACAAGACCTCGTTTTCCATTTATGTGAGCTTTCCGGTGGCGGAGCCCGCTGCTCTCGAAGCGGCAATAGGCCCAATTGCTGGCAGTGGCGAGCTGGCAGTGGCGATCTGGACCACCACACCCTGGACACTGCCTGCCAACCAGGCGGTCTCGGTCAACCCGGAGCTCGACTATGTGGTGGTGGCCTGCTCTGTAGAGGGGCGCAATCAGCGCCTGCTGCTAGCTGAGGCGCTGCTGCAGCAAAGCCTGGCCGCCTGGGGTATCGATGAGTACCAGGTAGTGGCGCGCTGCCGTGGCGAGGTTCTTGAAAACTTGCTTCTCCAGCACCCCTTTTACGACCGCCAGGTACCGATTCTGCTTGGTGACCACGTGACCACCGAGGCAGGGACAGGTTGTGTACACACGGCCCCAGACCACGGTATGGACGACTTTGTAGTAGCGGGTCGCTACGGTATCGGTACCCTCAACTATATAGACGATCACGGTGTCTACAGGGACAGCGTCGAGCTGTTTGCTGGCGATCACGTCTACAAAGTAGACGAAAAGGTCATCGGAGTACTGCGTGAGCGCGGCAAACTGTTGGCGCAGAGCAGTATTACCCACAGTTTCCCGCACTGCTGGCGCACCAAAACACCGCTGATCTACCGCGCCACCCCCCAGTGGTTTGTAAGCATGACAGCCAACGGTCTGTTGGACAGCGCGATGGCAGCGGTGCAGGACGTGGCCTGGTACCCCGGCTGGGGGCAGGCGCGCATCAAGGCCATGCTGGGCAACAGCCCCGACTGGTGTATCTCCCGCCAGCGTACCTGGGGGGTGCCCATCACCCTGTTCGTGCATCGCGAGACGGGTGAGCTTCACCCCGATACCGCCAGCCTGATTGAGGCAGTGGCCAAGCGGGTGGAGAGCGACGGTATCGATGCCTGGTTCGACCTGGACCCGGCAGAGCTGTTAGGAAGCGATGCTGCTCATTACGACAAGGTGACTGATACCCTCGATGTGTGGTTCGATTCCGGCGTGACTCACTTTTCCGTGCTGGGTCGCCGCGAGGAGCTGCACTATCCGGCAGAGCTCTATCTGGAAGGTTCCGATCAGCACCGCGGCTGGTTTCAGTCGTCGCTAAAGACCGCTATTGCTATCAATGGCAACGCCCCCTACCGGGCAGTGCTCACTCACGGCTTCACCGTGGATGCTCAGGGCCGCAAGATGTCCAAATCCGTGGGCAATGTGGTGTCTCCGCAGAAAGTGGTGAATGAACTCGGTGCCGATGTGCTGCGCCTGTGGGTGGCGGCTACCGATTTCAGTGGGGAGATGAGCGTATCCGACGAGATTCTCAAGCGGACCGCTGACTCCTATCGCCGCATCCGCAATACCGCCCGCTTTCTGCTCAGCAATCTGGATGGTTTCGATCCTGCGACCCATAGTGTGGCGGTGGACGACATGGTGGCCCTCGACCGCTGGGTAATGGATCGAGCGGCACAGCTGCAGGACGAGATCGTAGCCCTGTACCACGGCTATAATTTCCACATGATCTATCAGAAGCTGCACAACTTCTGTGTCAACGAGTTGGGCGGATTCTATCTGGATATCATCAAGGATCGAATCTATACCTGCGGCACCGACAGCTTGCCGCGGCGTTCAGCACAAACCGCGATACACCAGGTGGCGGAAGCCTTCGTGCGCTGGATTGCACCGATCCTGAGCTTTACTGCCGATGAAATCTGGGGCTTTATGCCCGGTGAGCGAGACGGCACCGTCTTTACCGCCGAGTGGCACCCGCTGCCGCGCCTGCCCGCTGATGCCGTCCTCGGCGCTGGTGAGTGGGAGCGGATCGCCGAGGTCAAGGAAGCCGTCAACAAGGTAATCGAAGATGCCCGCAAGGCCGGTGAGATCAAGGGTGCCCTGCAGGCAGAGGTGACCCTTCACGCCGCTCCGGAAATCGCTGCGCTCCTGTCGCGGCTCGGTGATGAATTGCGTTTTGTCACCATCACTTCCGGGGCCACTGTGGTGGACGCAGGCCAAACTGGTGAGAGCAGCGAGGGTGTCGACAGTCCTCTGAAAGGCCTGCGGGTCGGGCTGCGTCTATCTGATGATCCCAAGTGCGTACGCTGCTGGCACTTTCGCGCCGATGTGGGCAGTCAACCGGAACATCCGGAGCTGTGCAGCCGCTGTGCCGATAACGTCGATGGCGCCGGTGAAACGCGGCGCTTTGCCTGATGGAGCGGGATGTGCGTGCGACTGGCTGGCGAGCCGGGGCCCTGCCGTGGCTGTGGTACGGCCTGGCGCTGTTAGTGCTGGTGCTCGATCAGCTCAGCAAGGGGATCGCTAGCGAGGCACTGGACTATGCCAGACCCGTGGTAGTGACCTCTTTTTTCAATTGGACACTGCTGCACAACCCCGGTGCTGCCTTCAGTTTTCTCAGTGACGCCGGCGGTTGGCAGCGCTGGTTTTTTGTCCTTATATCGGCGGCGATCAGCCTGGTGATTCTGATCTGGATGGCGCGCCTGCCAGCGGCGGCCCGTCGCCAACACCTCGCCCTGGCACTGGTGCTGGGAGGTGCGGTGGGCAATCTCTGGGATCGTGTGGCGTATGGTTTTGTGGTGGACTTTATTCAGCTCCACTACGGCGGTTATTACTGGCCCGCCTTCAATATCGCTGATTCCGCTATTTGTGTGGGAGCAGCTATCCTTATTATCGACTCCCTGTTTACCGGCAGGGAACGTGCCGAGCCCTGACAGGTGGAGAGTAATGAGATGGGAGACGCTACGGTGAGTGACTTGACGATTGGCCCCGGTACTCGGGTGACCCTGCATTTTTCCCTCGCTCTCGATGACGGTACTGTGGTTGACTCCACTCTCGAGGGAGAGCCTGCGGTATTTGAGGTTGGCGACGGCAGCTTGCTGCCGGGTTATGAAGAGATGCTGTTCGGATTGCGCAGTGGTGACGAATCAAGTTTTGAGATGAAGCCGGAACATGGTTTTGGCCAGCACAATCCCGTCAATATTCAGCAGCTGCCGAGGGCGGACTTCGATGCCGGTATGACCCTGGAGCCAGGGCTGGTGCTGTCTTTTGCCGATGCCAATCGCGCTGAGCTGCCCGGGGTGATCATCGCTCTCGATGACGACACCGTAACGGTGGATTTTAATCACCCCCTGGCAGGGCGTGATATCACCTTTCAGGTATCCATCCTGGCGGTGGAGCCGGTGGTGACCCATTGATGAGGGGCAAAGCTGAAGGCAGCTTTGTGGCTGTGCACTCGCCCCTGTCTCAACCTGTGGAGTGTCCTCCCATGAAGATAGTACTGGCCAATCCGCGCGGGTTTTGCGCGGGTGTCGACCGTGCCATCGATATCGTCAATCGCGCTCTGGATATCTTTGGTGCGCCGATTCATGTGCGTCACGAAGTGGTACACAACCGCTTTGTGGTGGAGTCCCTCAAACAGCGCGGTGCAATTTTTGTCGATGAACTCGACGAGGTGCCCGACAACAGTATTGTGATTTTCAGCGCTCACGGCGTGTCTCAGGCAGTGCGCAGCGATGCAGCTCAACGCGGCTTGCGGGTTTTCGACGCCACCTGCCCGCTGGTGACCAAGGTGCATATCGAGGTGTCCCGCTACAGTGGCGAGGGGCGTGAGTGTGTGCTGATCGGCCATGCCGGGCACCCGGAGGTGGAAGGCACCATGGGCCAGTACGACACCAGCACGGGCGGGTGCATTCATCTGGTGGAGACTCTTGAGGATGTCGCCAACCTGCAGGTGAGCGATCCGGATCGGCTGGCCTATGTGACGCAGACCACGCTGTCTGTAGACGACACGGCGCGGGTGATCGAGGCACTGCGGGAGCGCTTCCCAGCGATACAGGGACCGCGCAAAGACGATATTTGCTACGCGACTCAGAACCGTCAGGATGCAGTGAAGCAGCTGGCGCTGGAGAGTGATCTGGTGCTGGTGGTGGGTTCTCCCAACAGCTCCAATTCCAACCGTCTGCGGGAGCTGGCGGAGCGCTGTGGCGCCGTTGCCCACTTGATTGATGGCCCCGAAGATATTCGTCCCGACTGGTTTCAAGGCAAACCTCGGGTCGGCATTACCGCCGGTGCCTCTGCGCCTGAAGTACTGGTGCAGGCCGTGGTGGAGCGGCTCAGGGTGATGGGGGCAGCAGAGCCCCGGCAGATGGCCGGGCGAACGGAAAACATCAGCTTTTCGATGCCAAGAGAGCTGCGCTAGTACACTCTTTTCTACGTTTGAAACAAAGCGGACGAAGTATTATTTGCCTCGTCCGCTTTCGCCTATTCGATCCCCAGTTTGCTCAACTTGTAGCGCAGCTGTCGAAACGTCAGCCCCAATTTGGTGGCACTGGCGGAGCGGTTCCAGCGGTTTTCTTCCAGTGTCCGTTCGATAATGGCGCGCTCGATATTGGCAAGGTGCTGGTCAAGGGAAATACCCGCATCGGATACAAAGGTGTTGACCGCTGATGCAGCCGAGGTGGGTTCAGTGAGTTGAGCCTGAGGTGTCGGAGCCGGGGAGGTCAAGCCGAGATCAGTGGCACTGATAACATTGCCACTGCATAGTGTAAAGGCTCTTTCCAGAATGTTTTCGAGCTCCCTCACATTGCCGGGGAAGGGGTAGGCGGCTAATATTTTTGCCGCTTCGCTGTCGAGACGGGGTGCTGAACTGCCCGCCTCACTGGCAAAACGGGCAAGAAATATCTGTGCCAGAGCCGGGATATCCTCGTGTCTTTCACGCAGGGGAGGCACCGCAATTTCGATCACATTGATGCGATAAAACAGGTCGCCACGAAAGTGATCCACCTGCACTTCGTGTTGCAGGTTTTTGTGGGTGGCGCTGAGGATGCGGACGTCGATGGGTTTTTCTTCCGAGTCGCCAATGGCACGCACGGATTTTTCCTGGATTGCCCGCAACAGCTTCACCTGCATGGGCAGTGGCAGGTCAGCTACCTCGTCGAGGAACAAGGTGCCGCCATCAGCAGCCTGGAAGAGCCCCTGTTTATCGCGAATGGCCCCGGTGAAGCTGCCCTTGCGGTGACCGAAGAACTCACTTTCCATCAGTTCAGCGGGAATGGCACCGCAGTTGACGGGAATAAAGGGGCCATTGGCCCGCGGACCCAGGTAGTGAATGGCGCGCGCAACCAGCTCTTTGCCCGTGCCCGACTCGCCGCTGATAAAAATAGGCGCCTGGCTGCGGGCGACACGACCAATTTGCTCGCGCAGCCGGCTCATAACTGGCGAGCTGCCGGTGAGTCCAGCTTCGTCGACGGGTACGGCTTGCTCACTGCGCAGTTGCAGGGCTGTTTTCACCATACTGCGCAAGCGCGTCAGCTCCACTGGCTTGGAAACAAAATCAAAGGCACCGGCTTTCAGACACTCCACGGCCAGTTCGGTATTGCCGTGGGCGGTGATCACAGCCACTGGCATGGCGGGGCAGTGCTGCTGGATATAGTTCACCAGCTCCAGCCCACTGCCGTCTGGCATGCGCATATCGGTGAGGCAGAAATCAAAAGCCTGGGCCGCGAGCAGTGTCTTGGCCTCGCTGAGATTGGCGGCTTCGGTGACCCCGAGCCCTAGCTGGCTGAGAGTGATGTTCAGTAATTCGCGAATGTCCGCTTCGTCATCGACGATCAGAGCTTGATGAGCATTCATAGGTTAACAGGCCCTGGTGCTATCCATTGTCTTGTCGGGATGAGCGAAACTGATCCTGAAGCAGCCGGCTTCTCTCGGCTCCCGGGCTTGGTATTTGAGCGTAGCGTAGTTGATGGCGCACAGCTGACCGGCGATATACAGGCCGAGGCCGGAGCCATCGCTGGAAGTGGTATAAAAAGGTTCGAACAGCTTTTCCCGGTCTTCCTCGGCCACGCCGGGGCCTCTGTCGATAATATCCAGCAGCGGCAGAGTATCAATATGGCTGCGGAAGGCGTGCAGTTTAGCCCAGGCCGCACCGCTGTGTTCACGGCTGTGGCGCACGGCATTGTCCAGCAGATTGTCCAGCACCTGCTGCAGATGACTATTATCGAAGGTAATGTCGATACCATCGCCCTCGATTTCCACTTCGATTGCCGGTGGTGGGTCGCGGGTCTCACAGTAGTCGCGCACATAATTGCGCAGCCAGCTGCCCAGCTCGATC
>JALNZZ010000120.1 GCA_023229065.1 Porticoccaceae bacterium | reverse complement strand
GCCATGCGCAGGGCGACAGTGAGGCTGAGGTCCGTATTCAGAAGCTGGAGCAGCAGGTGCAGTTCCTGCTGCAGGAACTGGAACAGCAAAAAGCGGCCCCGGGCCAGCAGCAGGCGCAGATACAGGAAACCGCAGTGGCTCCCAAGGGTAATGTGGTTGCCACCACCAATGGGCGCAGCCTGGTCTTCAAGTCCGTGGACAACGACTTTTCCTTCCAGGTGGGCGGTCGTTTGCAAGCGGATGCTGCCTTCCACGATGCCAGCAGCGGCGCGGATTTTGGCGATGGCACGGCCATTCGCCGCCTGTTTCTCGACGTGCGGGGGACTGTGGGTCAGCACTGGAGTTATCGCTATCAGTATGACTTTTCCCGCCCCGGCGGCTCCGACAGCGGCAGTCGCGGCCTGCGGGATGCCTGGATTCAGTACACAGGCTTTGGTCCCCATCATATTACCGTCGGTAACTTCAAGGCGCCGCTGGGTCTGGAGCATCTCGCCAGCGGTTTGGCCACCACCTTTATCGAGCGCGGCGTCACCGATTTGTTCAGCCCCGATCGGCGGCTCGGTATTGGCTACAACACGGCGGGCAGCAACTGGTCGACGGCGCTTGGTGTTTTTGGCGAGCGCGCCGAGGGCGATGTCGGTTCCGAGGGTGACGAAGGCTGGGATCTGAACGGGCGCTTCACCTTTGCCCCCGTCAACGATGGCAACAATATCGTTCATTTGGGTATCGCCGGTCGTTTCCACAAGCCGGAAGATTCCACCAATGAGCTGCGCTTCTCATCGCGTCCGGAAACGAATGTCACCGGTGTGCGGGTGGTCGATACCAGCACCATCCAGGGCGTCGAGGATTTTTATTCCGTCGGTCTGGAAGCTGGCGCCGTGTTTGGTCCCTTCTCACTGCAGGGTGAGTACATCGGCACGACCCTCAACCGCGAGAGCGGCCTCGACGATGTCGATCTGAATGCCTGGTATGCCTACGCCAGCTACACCCTGACCGGCGAGCCGCGCACCTATCGCGCCAGCACAGGCGTCTTTGATCGGCCGCGGGTTGCCAACCCTGTTAACAAGGGTGGTATCGGTGCCTGGGAGGTGGGATTGCGCTATAGCAGTGCCGACCTGACCGATGGCGGCGTCATCGGTGGCGAGCTGGAGAACCTCACTCTGGGCCTTAACTGGTACGCCCTCGACAATCTGCGCTTTGCCGCTAACTACACCCATGTACTGGATGTGGACAGGCCTGGACATGCCCTTGATGGACTGGACCTGAACACCCTGACAGTGCGTGCCCAGATCGATTTCTAACCCCCCACCTAAAAAAGCACAACCTTACTTTGACTTGATACAGGAACACGACTCATGAAATTTGTAAAACGTCTGAAACTTGTCGCCGCCCTGGTGCCGGCCTTGGCCCTGGGTGCCGAGGCCGTCGCCCAAGGGAGTGTTAGCCTCCTCAATGTGTCCTATGACCCCACCCGGGAGTTCTACCGGGAGTACAACGAAGCCTTTGCCAAACACTGGAAAGGCACGGCGGGACAGGATGTGACGGTGCGTCAATCCCACGGCGGCTCTGGCTCTCAGGCCCGCGCTGTGATCGATGGCCTCGACGCCGATGTGGTCACCCTCGCCCTGGCCTACGATGTGGACGCCCTGCGCAAGAACGCCGATCTGATTCCGGAAGATTGGCAATCGCGGTTGGAGAGTAACAGCTCGCCTTATACCTCCACCATTGTGCTGCTGGTGCGCAAAGGCAACCCCAAAAATATCCAGGACTGGGATGATCTGATCCGCGACGATGTGGAAGTGATTACGCCCAACCCTAAGACCTCTGGCGGCGCCCGGTGGAATTATCTGGCGGCCTGGGGCTATGCCCTCAAGCAATACGGCGGCGACGAGCAAAAGGCCTACGACTTTGTCAGCAAGCTGTTCGCCAATGTGCCGGTGCTTGACCCCGGTGCTCGTGGTGCCACCAATACCTTTGTACAGCGCCGCCTGGGCGATGTGTTTATCGCCTGGGAAAACGAGGCTTTCCTCTCTGTTGAGCAGCTGGGCAAGGGTGAATACGAAATCGTGGTGCCGTCGGTGAGTATTCTCGCCGAACCGCCAGTGACGGTGGTCGACAAGAACGTTGACCGCAAGGGGACGCGAGCTGTAGCCGAAGGCTACCTGGACTATCTCTACAGCGACGAGGCCCAGCGCCTGGCAGGCAAGCATTACTACCGCCCCAGCAACCCCGCCATCGCCGCCGAGTTCGCCGACAAGTTCCCCGATGTGGAGCTATTTGGCATCGACGAGGTGTTCGGTGGCTGGAACAAGGCCCAGGAAATCCACTTCAACGATGGCGGTCATTTCGACGCCATCCTCGAAGCTATCGCCAAACGCTGATAAAGGTTGGCAAAACGCGACAATACCCGGGTGCCAGGCGCCCGGGCTTTCTGATGTTGAGGTGATGATGACGGCAGCGCTGCAAGCACACAGTGTGAAAAGAAAACGGTTCGGGTCGAGGAACAACCGGGTCATTCCCGGCTTTGGTCTGACCATGGGTTTCACTCTGCTCTATCTCGGATTCATGTTTCTCATCCCGGTGGGAGGCTTGTTGCTTTACACCTCGCTGATGAGCTGGGAGGAGTTCTGGAAGGCGGTCAGCCATCCGCAGGTGGTCGCCTCCTACAAGCTCTCCTTCGGAGCCTCTTTTATCGGCGCCAGTATCAACCTGGTGTTCGGCGCTTTGGTGGCCTGGGTGCTGGTCCGATATGAGTTTCCGGGCAAGCGTGTTATCGATGCCTTGGTGGATCTGCCTTTTGCCTTGCCCACAGCGGTTGCCGGTATCGCCCTGGTGACGCTCTACGCGTCCACCGGCTGGGTGGGACAGAATCTTGAGGTGTGGGGTATCAAGGTGGCCTATACCCAACTCGGGGTGGTGGTGGCGCTCACTTATATCGGCCTGCCCTTCGTGGTGCGCACGGTGCAGCCGGTGCTGGAGGATCTCGAAACAGAGCGAGAAGAGGCGTCGGCCAGTCTCGGGGCCAGCCGCTTGACGACTGTGCGCCGGGTGATCCTGCCGGCGTTGTTGCCGGCGCTGCTGACAGGCTACGCCCTCGCCTTTGCCCGCGCCGTGGGTGAGTACGGGTCGGTGGTATTTATCTCCGGCAACATGCCTTACCGGACGGAAATCACCCCCTTGCTGATCGTCGCCAAGGCAGAACAGTACGACTACCAGGGGGCTGCAGCTATCGGCACCGTGATGTTGGTGGCGGCCTTTTTGTTGCTGCTGGTGATCAATGGTATTCAGTGGTGGACATCGCGGCGCGGCCTATAGACCGGGCAGTACGATTTATAGTGGAGAACCCCAAATGACAACACAGACTCTCGGCAATGTCGCCAACCCGGCCCTGGCAGCGCGCTGGCGCAGGGCCACCTCGGAGCCGGACTGGCTGCGCTGGACGTTGATTGGCATCAGTCTGAGCTTTCTTGCCCTGTTTCTGATCCTGCCTCTGCTTGTGGTACTGTACGGCGCTTTTGAGCAAGGGCTCGCAGTGTGGACAGCGGCCATCACCGAGCCCGACGCCCTGGCTGCCATTCGCCTGTCCCTTTTTGTCGTGGCGATCGTGGTGCCGATCAATGTGGTGTTTGGTGTCGCAGCGGCCTGGGCCATCGCCAAATTTGAATTTCGCGGCAAGTCGATTTTGATTACCCTGATCGACATGCCCTTTGCCATTTCACCCGTGGTGGTGGGGTTGATCTTTGTGATCCTCTTCGGTACCCAGGGCTGGCTCGGCCCCTGGCTTGCGGCGCACGATCTGCGGATCATTTTTGCGGTGCCGGGCATCGTTATCGTTATTGCTTTTGGCACCATGCCTTTTATCGCCAGAGAGCTGATTCCACTGATGCAGCAACAGGGCAAGGAAGAAGAGGAAGCCTCGCTGACGCTGGGGGCCGGCGGCTGGAAAACGTTCTGGTACGTGACTCTTCCCAATATCAAATGGGGCCTGATTTACGGGATCATTCTGTGTAATGCCCGTGCTCTGGGAGAATTCGGTGCCGTTGCGGTGGTGTCCGGTCGCATCCGGGGCGAAACCAACACCATGCCCCTGCACATTGAAGTGTTGTACAACGAATATATGTTTACTGCGGCCTTTGCGGTGTCTTCCCTGCTGATGGGGTTGGCACTGGTTACTGTCGCCATCAAGAGTGTTGTCGAGTGGCAAACTGAACGCAGCCGTCGCTCTGCCGATACGCCGTGACAGGTCTGTTGTTGTGGAAATGCCTGTTGCGGAAATGATAGTCATTGAGAGAATGAACCATGAGTATTGAAATTGACCGTATCAATAAACGTTTCGGTGATTTTATCGCCGTCGATAATGTCAGCCTGACATTGAACGACGGTGAGCTGACGGCGTTGCTGGGGCCGTCCGGCTCGGGGAAGACGACCTTGCTGCGAATTATCGCCGGGCTCGAGCAACCCGACAGTGGGCGTATCCGCTTTCAGGGCGAAGACGCCACTGACTTGCATGTCAGTGATCGCGGCGTCGGCTTTGTGTTTCAGCATTACGCCCTTTTCAAGCACATGAATGTGTTTGAAAACGTCGCCTATGGACTGACGGTCAAACCCCGCAGCCAGCGCCCCAGTAAAAAGGAAATCCGCGACAAGGTGATGCATCTGCTGGAAATGGTGCAGCTGGACTGGACGGCCGACCGGCTGCCGTCACAACTTTCCGGCGGCCAGCGCCAGCGTATCGCCCTCGCCCGCGCCCTGGCGGTGGAGCCCAAGGTACTGCTGCTGGATGAGCCGTTCGGCGCGCTGGATGCCAAGGTGCGCGCCGAGCTGCGCCGCTGGCTGCGTCGGCTGCACGACGAGATTCATGTCACCAGCGTATTCGTGACCCACGACCAGGAAGAGGCTTTGGAGGTGTCCGACCGGGTGGTGGTGATGAACCGCGGCAAGGTGGAACAGGATGGCACCCCGGAAGAGGTCTATGACCACCCCGCCAATCCCTTTGTGTACCAGTTCCTGGGTAATGTGAACCTGTTTCATGCCCGGGTTCAAAATGGTGTGGCGAAAATTGGTTCGGTGCAGATAGCGGCTCCCGAATACGCCGGTCAACAGGACAGCCTGGCCCTCGCCTATGTGCGTCCCCACGATCTGGAGGTATTAAACAGCCGCGAGGAGGATGCCCTGCACGCCCGCATCGATCTGGTGTCGGTGGTTGGACCCACGGTGCGCCTGGAGTTGCAAACGGATACCAGTGACCAGGCCGTACATGCCGAGTTGTCAAAGCACCAGTACCGCAGTCTGGGGCTTGTCCAGGGCGGAGATGCATGGATCAGGCCGGTGATCAGTCGGGTGTTTTTGCGCGATGCTGACAGCCCTTGAAGCGCTGTTCAGGCCGTTATGAAGTAAACGGGATTTGTTAGCAGAAAATCATCACATGTGATGCATTGCTTCCCTCCTTTATTGCTATACCCTGTAACTCACATAGCCCTCGGGTTGTAAACGATCTTTTTTATTCCTCTTACGAAGCAGGTTATTTCATGAACATCAGGAAATTTATCAAGACTGCCTTGGGCGTTGCCCTGGTCAGCACCAGCCTGCAGGTGCTGGCCGCCGACAGGTCTATCCTCAACAGCTCCTATGACGTGGCGAGAGAGCTTTTTGCTGCCTATAACGAGCTTTTCGCCGAGCACTGGCACAACAAGACCGGCGAAACGGTGGAGATCAACCAGTCCCATGCCGGCTCATCTGCCCAGGCGCAGGCGATTCTGCAAGGCCTGCGGGCCGACGTGGTGACCTACAACCAGGTCACGGATATCAATGTGCTGGCAGAGCGTGGCAATCTGTTGCCCAGCGACTGGCAGTCTCGCCTGCCCAATGCCAGCTCGCCTTTCTTTTCTCCGCCCGCGTTTCTGGTGAGAAAAGGCAACCCCAAGAATATCGTCGACTGGGATGATCTGGTCCGCTCCGATGTCAGTGTTGTCTTCCCAAACCCGAAGACCTCGGGTAATGGCCGCTACACCTATCTGGCTGCGCTGGGTCATGCGCAGAAAGCCTTCCCTGATGACGAGAGTGCACAGCATGAGTTTCTGAAAGCGCTTCTGTCCCGAGTCGCGGTCTTCGATACCGGTGGTCGCGGTGCCACCAATACCTTTGTAGAGCGGGAAATTGGCGACGTTTTGATCAGTTTTGAGTCCGAAGTGTCCAATATTGCCGCCGAACAGGCCGACAAGGGTTACCAAGTGGTGGTTCCCAAGGTAAGCTTCAAGGCAGAATTCCCCGTCGCCTGGCTCGACAGGAACG
>JALNZZ010000119.1 GCA_023229065.1 Porticoccaceae bacterium | reverse complement strand
GGTTTTGATTGGTCCAGTCTCCTTTCAGATAAGTGATGTCGCGCTGCTTCAGGGTAGCGGCAAAGGTGTCGGAGCTGAGGGCGATCCGCTCGTTGGCCAGGCAGGTAATGCACCAATCGGCCGTGAGATTGACGAATACCGGACGTTGCTGGGACAGGAGTTGGTCGAGACGCTGTTGAGTGTAGGGTTCCCAGATTTCACTGTCGTCACCCTTTCCCAGAGGTGCCAGGATAAGGGCAATGGCAACGGTCGCAGACAGTGCTGCCAGCACCAAGCGCAGCAGGCTGCGCTGTGCCAGTAACCAGATAGCGAAAGCGATGAGTACCAAGCCCACCAGAACAGCTGATATCGCATCACTGCCAGCTTGGCGGCCAAGTACCCATAGCAACCATACGCAAGTGAGGTAGAGAGGAAAGGCCAGGATTTGTTTGAAGGTCTCCATCCAGGGGCCGGGCCTGGGCAATCGTGCCGCCAGCGCTGGCACCCAAGACAGCACCAGAAAGGGTAATGCCATGCCGAAGCCAAGGCCGGCAAAAATGGTGAGGGCAACGGGCGCCGGCTGGGTGAGAGCAGCGCCCAAAGCGGTACCCATAAAAGGTGCCGTGCAGGGGCTGGCTACCACGGTAGCCAGCACACCGGTGGCAAAGGAATGTTGCAGCCCACCCCCTTGGGTGCTGGCCTGACCCAGGTTCATCAGTGAGGCCCCGGCCTCGAACAGCCCGGAAAACCACAGTCCCATGACGAAGAACAGATAGATAAGGACAGTGATAAACAGCGGTGACTGTAACTGGAAGCCCCAGCCCAGTGCCTGGCCGCCGGCTCTCAAGCTGATAAGCACCACCGCGATGACGATGAACGATGTGATCACTCCGACGCTATAGGCGAGGCCGTGGCGGTGGCGGCTGGCAGTGGATAGATCATTGCCGGCCAGACTCATGACTTTGATAGAGAGGACGGGAAACACGCACGGCATCAGGTTGAGGATGCTGCCGCCCAGTATCGCGAACAGTAGGATTAGGTATAGGGGAGCCGGACTGTCTGAGCTTGGTGCTGGGAGTGTGGGAGGAGCGAGCGCTGGCGGATCAATCTCGCTTACCGTGCCGGCGGTGGTATCAACCGCGACGAACTGGTCTCGAGGTGGATAGCACAGACCGGCATCGGCGCAGCCCTGGGACTGCAGCCGTACGGTATAGGCTCCTTGTGGCAGGGGCCCGGACACCACCCGGGTGAGATCATAGTGCACCACCAGTTCACGCTGGTAAAACTCATCGTACTGCATCTGCCCCTCTTCAAAGGTCAGCGGCAGGGCGGTGCCATCTTCAAGAAACGCTGTAAAGCGCTCCTGGTAAAGGTAGTAGCCCGGGGCGATAAGCCAGTCAACCGCCAGTCGTCCAGCTTCGATACTGGGAGCCATCTGGTAGGCTTTTTCCACTGGCAAAAAACTGGGTTGTTGACCGGGGAGGGCGACATTGTTGGCGAAACTGCCATTTCCCAGCTGAGCATGAGCCGTGGTGACAAGCATAAGCAAGCAGGTGGTGAGCCAGGTGAGCAGAGTCTTCAAGCGGTAACTCCCGGTAGAGTGCGTTGGGTCATTGTAAGGGCAGGGTGGTGTGCCTCCAAGCTTGGCTGGGTACACTGCCTCGGGTATCCCCTGTGTTGGCAGGAAGCGTCATGATAGGGGGCTCCATGCTATAGTGCGTACCTCTAGCTGGAGGTTGCCGATGTCTGTTTTGCTCGACTGTTTCCGCTTCACCCCTGTCCGCTTGTCGACAAGGTCTCTCGCGTTGCTGGCACTGCTGCTGGTCGCTTCCCTCTCGCCAGCCGCGCTTGGTGATGTGGTCATTACCGATCCTTACTTCCGCGAGACTCCGCCCGGCCAGGAGCGTACTGCGGGGTTTTTTGTCGCCACTAATGACAGCAAGCAAGATTGTGTTCTGGTCGCTGCCTCTGCTCCGGGCATTGAGCGGCTGGAGCTGCATGAGCACCGCCACGAGGGCGGCATGATGCGCATGCGCGAGGTGGAGACACTGCCTCTGCCCGCCGCTGGCACCCTGGAGTTGCGTCCGGGTGGCTATCATTTGATGGGCTTTGGTGTCTCGCCGTTAACAGCGGGTGACACTGTGGCCGTCAATCTCGACTTTGGCGGCTGTGGTACTCAGACAGTGCCTTTCTCAGTGGTAGATCCTCGCCGCTGAAGTGCAGCTGGCCCTTTCTGAACATTGTTGAGGAACCTGCTCAGTGCTGTACTTTGCAGGGGGATCGTCAATAATGTAAAGAGTGCCGAGTACCGAGAGCCATCACAGAACCATCAAAAGGAGTAGCCCATGCCCCCTGAGTCCGCAACCGTAACCCCGCGTATTAATAGCAAATGGTTGACACCGGCAGCGGCCGTGATTGGTGTGCTGGTGGTCATTCTGCTAGCGCTGAGCTGGTACTGGAGCCGAGAGCCAGACTACCTGGATCTCGATGCCCTGGTGGCAGAGTACGCCGGTGGGCGCAAGGTGACCGGTGCCCATACCACTGCTGCACTCGTGGGGGTGGCCAGCACTTTGCTCGACAAACCTGGCGGCTATCTCTCCAATGATCGCTTGCCACCCGGTGTGTGGCTCGACAATATCCCCAACTGGGAATACGGCGTCCTGATCCAGGTGCGCGATATGTCGAAGGCCATGCGCGACCGCTTTAGCCGCTCACAGTCCCAGTCTCAGGAAGATCCAGATCTGGCTCTGTCCGAGCCGCTGTTCAACTTTGATAATAATAGCTGGATGCTACCCGCTACCGAGAAGGAATACCGCAAAGCGATCGGTCATGTGGAGAACTACTTGTTCCGCCTTACTGACGATGACCGCTACAACGCCAACTTTTACGCCCGTGCGGATAACCTGCGTTTTTGGTTATCGACGGTGGAGTCGCGACTCGGGAGTTTATCCCAGCGTCTGACTGCCAGCGTCGGCCAGCGGCGCCTCAACATTGACCTTGCTGGCGACAGTGCAGGCAGTGAGTCTCGCCCGGGTAACGGCGAAGTGATGGTCAAGACGCCCTGGACTGAGCTCGATGACGTGTTCTTCGAAGCGCGTGGCACGGCTTGGGCACTGATCCACTTCCTGCGTGCAGTGGAGCGTGACTTCGGCCCCGTGCTGGACGGTAAGAATGCGAGGGTCAGCCTGCAGCAAATCATTCGCGAACTGGAGGCTACCCAGGTCGCCCTGTTCAGCCCGGTGATCCTCAACGGTACTGGTTTCGGGTTGGTGGCCAATCATTCCCTCACTATGGCTTCTTATATAAGCCGAGCCAACGCCGCTATTATCGATTTGCGCGAGCTGCTTGCCCAGGGGTGAGGGTTTGAGCAGCAGTGGGGCTCCATGATCCCCGCTGCTGCCTTGTCGCGGCATTGCCAGCCCCGGATATCAGGAAAGGCAGGATGATGTGCCTCTGATCACTTCTTTATAACGTCACTGAAACCCATCCAGAATACCCTTGTACTGCGCTAGCGGCAGGCGCGGCCCGTACTGCCCAACGACTGCGGCAGAGGCCGTGCAAGCCAGGAGCCCGGCGGTAGGGTGGTCCATGCCGTGGCTGATCCCGTAGAGGAAGGCCCCGGCGAACATGTCGCCAGCCCCGTTGGTGTCTACTGCAGTGATGGGGCGAGCGGGAATGCGGTGCAGTTCGCTGCCGTCGAAGATTGCGGCACCGTCGGCACCGAGGGTGATAGCGAACTGGTCGGCGTAGTGGGATAGCTCCTTGGCAGCGCTCTCCAGGCTGTCGGTGTCGGTCCAGGTCATGGCCTCGTCGAGATTGCAAAATAACAGGTCCACGCGGTCGCCGAGGATCTCATCTAGCTGGGGGCGAAAGTGAGCGACGATGCCGGGGTCTGACAGGCTCAGGGCAATTTTGGTGCCGCTATTCTGGCCGTGTTCACGCGCTGCCACGGCAGCGGCGCAGCCAGTCGCGGAAGTGGCCAGATAACCTTCAATATAAAGATACTCTGCGCTGGCAATGGCATTCAGATCCAGGTCGGCGGTGGAAAGGCCTTCGCTGGCACCGAGAAAGGTATTCATGGAGCGCTCGGCGTCTGGGGTAATCAGCACGAGGCACTTGCCTGTAGTACCCTCGGGCAGGCTGTCCGGCTGGGGGTGGTCGACGCCTGCGGCGGCGAGGTCTGCAAGGTAGAAGTGACCGTTGTCGTCGTCTGCGACCCGACCGCAAAAGAAGGTTCTGCCGCCGAGGGCGCTGACGGCGATGATGGTATTGGCAGCCGAGCCACCGCTGGCTCTGCGCGAGGCGGTAAGGTGACCGGAGAGATGGCTCACCAGTTCACTTTGGCGCTGTTCGCCCACCAGGGTCATCAGGCCCTTATCCACGCCAAGGGTGTCCAGGTCCTGGTCGCTGACTTCGATCTCAGTATCTACCAGGGCGGCGCCCATGCCGACGATATGATATTTGCGGGCCATAGTGTTTCTTCCTCGCTAGCCAAAAAGGGGCCATTATCCCCGGAAGAGCGGGCTTTCGAAAGCGGGGGCCTGTTAAACTGCTGCTAATCCGAACGAGAGAGCGGCCTGGCCCGACGGTCTGCTGAGGATGGGCGCACACAAATGGTGGCGAGAAAAGTTGCGGTTGTGATTCATGAGGGTGTCCAGGCGCTGGATGTTGCCGGGCCGCTGGACGTGTTCAATGAAGCGAATAGCTATGTGGCCGACCCCTACGAAACACTGTTGATTGCGTCCAGCTATGCGCCGGTGCGGGCCTCGAACGGGGTGCAGATGGTTGCCGACCTCGACTACGACGCTGCCATCGGCAAATTCGATATCCTGCTGGTAGCGGGCGGCCCGGCGCTTCCCCATTTGGAGCCCGACACAGCACTGGTGAACTGGGTGTGTCAGGCCTCTCAGCGTGCAACACTCTACGGCTCTATCTGTACCGGCGCCTTTGTGCTGGGCTACGCTGGGCTGCTCGATGGCTACCGAGTGACCACTCACTGGCAGCACGCCGCAACTCTGGCATCCCGCTTTCCCCGCGCCAATGTTGAGCCGGACGCCATTCATGTACAGGACCGTCGGCTGGTCACCTCCGCTGGTGTCACAGCGGGTATCGACTTGAGCCTGGCGTTGGTCGGGCAGGCTCATGGCGCAGAAGTGGCGGTCGCCGTTGCCAAACGCTTGGTGGTCGTAGCCCAGCGCCAGGGCGGCCAGTCGCAGTTCAGCCCTTTTTTAACCGCGCCTACAGACGACTCATCACCGGTAGCCCGGCTCCAGGCGTATGTCATGACCCACCTGGCTGAGCGGCATACCTTGCAGGCGTTGGCGGGGGAGGTGGGGATGAGCACGCGTAGCCTGACACGGCACTTTCTCCGGGAGGCCGGTGTTACGCCTCATGAGTTCATCCAGCGAGTGCGTATCGACGCCGCCCGCCGATTGCTTGAGGGCAGTGAACAACCGCTCAAAACAATTGCTTATGAGTGCGGTTTCAGCTCCAGTGACCGTATGCGCATGGTGTTCACGGAGAGACTCGGTGTGACGCCGGCACAATATCGAGCCAGTTTTCGCCGCGCCGGGGCAGCCAGTGACTCTGGCAGCAACAGCTGAGACTCTTTTGTTCGCCAGTTGTCCCAAAAAGTGGTCTTCTTGTCTTGATACGCTGCCCGGTGTTCATTGTGCTATTGGCTAAGGAGTGCTGGAATAACAGGGACATTGACAGGAGCCGCTGACGGCACTTGTTCCATTGTTCTCAATCACTTCCAGCCCGCGGGAGCCTTTTCCCAAAGGCGCCGCCGAGGAGATATTACGATGAGCGAAATCATAGCGGGTATCAGAGTCCCCGACAGTGCCATGGCCCGCGCTGCCACTGAGCTGGTGCGCGATACAGAAGACGACTTGCTGTACAACCATAGCCGCCGGGTGTTTTTCTGGGGCGCTCTCTCTGGCGAGCGCCGCGGCCTCGCGTTCGATCCGGAGTTGCTCTATCTGGGTGCCATGTTTCACGATATGGGGCTGACCGAGCGCTACGCCAGCCCGGACCTGCGCTTCGAGGTGGATGGCGCCAATGCCGCGCGGGACTTTATGAAAAGTTACGGGGTTGCCGAGCGGGATATCGAGGATGTGTGGGCCGCCATCGCCTTGCACACTACGCCGGGGATCCCCGAGCATATGCGCCCGACCATCGCTTTGGTTACTGCCGGAGTTGAAATGGATGTGCTCGGCATTGCTTATCATGACTTCACCGATGAGCAGCGCCAGCATGTTTGCACACATCATCCCCGCGAAGCCAACTTCAAGGAAGGCATCATCGATCACTTCG
>JALNZZ010000117.1 GCA_023229065.1 Porticoccaceae bacterium | reverse complement strand
GGGATGACAGAGTAGTGGTGGGGATGGCATAAACCCGGTCGCGTTAACAGAGCAGTATCGGGATGACAGGAAGCAGGACAATGTGGCCACATCGCTCCCTCGGTGCTACCCTCTCACCCGCGCCGCCCACTGCCTGATATCGAGAAACTATGTCTGCCGAACCTGATTTTATCCACCTCCGCGTCCACACCGAATACTCTCTGGTGGATGGTATTGTGCGCATCAAGCCGCTGATCAAGGCAGTGGCGAGTATGGGCATGCCAGCGGTGGCAGTCACCGATGTGTGCAACTTTTTCGCGCTGGTGAAGTTCTATCAGAGCGCCGTGGGTGGCGGCATCAAGCCGATTTGTGGAGCCGATCTGCAGATCGTCGACGATGAGGGGCAGCAAACGCTGATTACCTTGCTGGTACAAAACAACACCGGCTACCGCAATCTCACCAGCCTGATTTCACGCGCTTACCTGGAGGGCCAGGTGCAGGGGCGTCCCACGGTGCGCCGGGAGTGGATCAGCGAGTACGCTGAAGGGCTGATTGCCCTGTCCGGTGGTCGGCTGGGGGATATCGGCCAAGCCCTGCTGGCCAACCGGCAGGAGCTGGCGGGTACCTTGCTTGGCGAGTGGCAAAAAGACTTTCCGGATCGTTTCTACCTGGAGCTGACCCGCACCGGGCGTCCCGATGAAGAAGACTATCTGCACAGTGCCGTCGATCTGGCCGCCCGCCACCAGTGCCCGGTGGTAGCCACCAATGATGTCTGCTTTCTTGAAGAAGAGCAGTTTGAAGCCCACGAAGCGCGAGTCTGTATTTTTGAGGGGCGCACACTCGACGATCCCCGCCGCGAAAAGCGCTACAGCAGCGAGCAGTATCTGCGCACACCAGAGGAAATGGCGGAGCTGTTCTCCGACATTCCTGAGGCGCTGGCCAACACCGTGGCCATCGCTCGCCGCTGCAATCTCGACCTGCGCCTGGGCGAGTACTTCCTGCCCGACTACCCGGTACCCGACGGCAAGACGGTAGACGAGTTTTTCCGCGAGCAGTCGTTTGAAGGGCTCCACCGGCGCTTTGCTGTCATCCTGCCCGCCGATGTCGAGAACCGCGACGAAAAAGTGAAGCTCTACGAAGAGCGCCTGCGTTTCGAACTCGACATCATTATCCAGATGGGCTTTGCCGGCTACTTCCTGATCGTCATGGATTTTATCCGCTGGGCCAAACAGAACCAGATCCCGGTAGGGCCGGGGCGGGGCTCCGGTGCCGGCTCTCTGGTGGCCTATGCCCTGGAGATCACCGACCTCGATCCGCTGGCCTACGATCTGCTGTTCGAGCGCTTTCTCAACCCCGAGCGGGTGTCGATGCCCGACTTCGATATCGACTTCTGCATGGACAACCGCGACCGCGTGATCGCCTATGTGGCCGACCGCTACGGTCGCGATGCGGTGTCCCAGATCATCACCTTCGGCACCATGGCGGCCAAGGCCGTGGTGCGCGATGTGGCGCGGGTGCAGGGCAAGTCCTACGGCCTGGCGGATAAACTGTCGAAAATGATTCCGATGGAAATCGGCATGACGCTGCAAAAGGCCCATGAGCAGGAAGAGGTGCTGAGGGAGTTTCTCGCCAGCGACGAAGAGGCCGAGGAAATCTGGGAAATGGCCCTGCAGCTGGAAGGCGTCACCCGCAACGTCGGCAAGCACGCCGGGGGTGTGGTAATCGCCCCCACCACCCTCACCGATTTCGCGCCCCTGTTCTGCGACGATACCGGCGGCGGTCTGGTGACCCAGTTCGATAAGGACGATGTGGAGCAAGCCGGGTTGGTGAAGTTCGACTTCCTCGGCCTGCGCACCCTCACCGTCATCGACTGGGCGGTGAAAATGGTCAATGCCAAGCGCCCCGATGATCCCATCGACATCAACCGCATTCCCCTCGACGACAAGCCGTCCTACGAGCTGATGCAGCGGGCCGAAACCACCGCCGTATTCCAGCTCGAATCGCGGGGCATGAAAGATCTGATCAAACGCCTGCAACCGGACTGTTTTGAAGACATCGTGGCGCTGGTTGCCCTGTTCCGCCCCGGCCCGCTGCAATCGGGCATGGTGGACGACTTTATCAACCGCAAGCACGGCCGCGCCGAGGTGGCCTACCCCCATCCCCAATATCAGCATGACCTGCTCAAGCCGGTGCTGGGCCCTACCTACGGTATTATTCTCTATCAGGAACAGGTGATGCAGATTGCCCAGGTACTGGGCGGTTATACCCTCGGTGGCGCCGACCTGCTGCGCCGCGCCATGGGCAAAAAGAAACCCGAAGAAATGGCTGAACAGCGCGACCTGTTTATGACCGGTGCGGTAAAAAACGGCATCGATCAGGAGCTTGCCAGCAACATCTTCGACCTGATGGAAAAGTTTGCCGGCTACGGCTTCAACAAATCCCACTCCGCAGCCTATGCACTGCTGGCCTACCAGACCGCCTGGCTCAAACACCACTACCCGGCGGAGTTCATGGCGGCGGTGATGTCCGCCGATATGCAGAGCACCGATAAGGTAGTGACCCTGGTGGACGAATGCCGCGCCATGGGCCTCACCATCACTCCGCCCGACGTCAACCGCGGCCAGTACGCCTTTACGGTGTCGCCGGAGGGAGAGATCATCTACGGCCTCGGCGCCATCAAGGGGCTCGGCGAAGGGCCGGTGGAGAGTATTATCGCCGCCCGCAGCGATGGCAATAACGGCACCAAGCCGTTCCGCGACCTGTTCGACTTCTGCGCCCGTGTCGACCTTCGCAAGGTCAACAAGCGCGCCCTGGAGGCACTGATCCGCTCTGGCGCTCTGGATACCATCGGCCCGGAAGGCGATCCCAGCTTTGGTCGCGCGGTAATGCTCGCCGCTATGGAAGAAGCCATCAAGCTGGCCGACCAGCAATCCCGCAACGCCGCCAGCGGCATGTCGGACCTGTTCGGCGACACCGTGGCCGCCAGCGCCCCGGAAATTGGCTACCACGGCTTCGGTTCGGTGCGCCGCTTCACTATCAAACAGCGCCTGCAGGGTGAAAAAGACACCCTCGGTCTGTACCTCACCGGTCACCCGGTGGACGAATATATCGACGAACTGGCATTTTTTGTGCCCGATCGCATCAGCCACCTCAAGCCGTCTCGCGAGCCACAGCTGGTGGCGGGGCTGGTGCTGGGCCTGCGGGTCATGCGCAACAAGAAGGGCGACTCAATGGCCTTCGTGGTGCTGGACGACCGCTCAGGGCGCCTCGAAGTGGCTATTTTTGCCGACAAGTTTCGCGACTATCGCGACAAGCTCGTCAAGGATGCCCTGCTGGTGATCGAGGGCGCAGTGAGCGAAGACGATTACAGCGGCGGCCTGAAAATGCGCGCCGATACCGTGCGCACACTCTACGAGGCGCGCCTCAACTACATTCGCGGCCTCACCCTGTCGGTGTCGCGGGAAAAACTCCAGGTCACCGGCGTCGACAATCTGATTCACCTGCTGGAACCCTATCGGCGCGGCAGCTGCCCGGTAACGGTTCAATACCTGGGGCAGGGGGCCGAGGGCAAGATCCGCCTGGGTAGCGACTGGGCTATCAACCCCGAGGATGAGCTGCTGCACAAGCTGCGCGACAGCTATGGCCTGGGTGCGGTACAGCTAGACTATGAGCGCCGCATAAATTAACCGCCGAGCAGGCTTCACCGCTGGCTGACAGCCGAATGATAAATCTAAAGAACGGAGGCAGGCGCCATGGGGCGCGATGAAGGGATCACTGGTAACGTGCAAGGCCACTCAAAAAGCAGCTCAAAAGACAGCTCTCCCCAGCGGAGCGATCAGCGCTCCGGCAGTTTCTCCATGTCGCTTCACCTGTTTCGCGGCATTGTCCGCGAATGGGTGCTGGTGACTCTGATCCTGCTGCCACTGACGGCTTTTCTGTCTATCGGACATCTGATATCTCTGGACAGCCTGATCTACGACCGCCTGTTGCCCTACCTGCCGGTGCCTGTCGATCCGCGTATTCTGGTGGTGGAGATCGACGACCGCAGCGTGGCGGAGCTGGGGCGCTGGCCCTGGCCACGGGACATTCATACCCAGCTGCTGGAACAGCTGTCGGGAGAGTACCAGCCTGCCGCCGTATTGTTTGATGTGATCTTTACCGAGCCCGACGCCGACCCCGCCGTAGACGAGCGGTTGGGCGCTGCAGTCTGCAAGGCTGGCAATATCATGCTGCCGGTGTTGAGCGATATTCGTCAGGGCGAGCGCACTGCGGAAATTCTGCCCATCGAGCCGTTGGCCCGCTGCGCCCAGCAAATCGGTCATATCAATGTGCGGGTCGATTTCGATGGCGTGATACGCGGGATTCATTTGCGCGAAGGGCCACCCGGCGAGCTGCGTCCACAACTGGCGTGGCTGATGTATCAACAATTGATGATCGCTGAAGGGCGTCCGGCACTGATGCCCGGCCAACCCGGCCAACCCGGCAGACCCGGCCCCAGCAGCATTGCGATCAGCAAGCAAGAGCACTGGCAGCGCGACCATGCCATCCGGACTCCCTTCGCCGCGGGCTACCCCAGTGTGTCCTATCTCAATGTGGTGCGTGGCGAGGTGCCCGCCAGCCTGTTGCAGGACAGGGTAGTGCTGATTGGTGCCACCGCCGCCGGGCTGGGCGACCGCTATGCCACTCCGGTGTCACGCTACGCGGGACTCACGCCGGGTATCGTCGTGCAGGCCGATATCCTCAACAGTCTGCTGGGCGGACACAGCATTGAGCCGTTCTCCAGAGCTGCAGCTGCCAGCCTGACGACCGTGCCAGTAGTGCTGTTGCTGCTGAGCCTGTTGCTGACCCGCTTGCGCTATGCCATCCCGATGATGCTGCTGGTGGCGGCCTTCACCCTGGTCTTGTGCTGGGTATTGCTGCGTTTTGGCTGGTGGTGGCCGCCGGCCGCCAGCTTGCTGGGCCTGCTGCTGGCCACCCTGTTGTGGAACTGGCGGCGGCTCAGTGCGGTGCTCGCCTACTTTGGCTGGGAGCTGGCGCGGCTGGACGCCGAGCCCAAGGTGCTGCCGGAATACGGCGCCCCGGCACCCAACGGCCCAGGGGATCGCTTGCAGCAGCGGGTGATGGCGCTCGAACGGGCGGTGGGGCGAGTGCGGGACAGCCGCCGCTTTATGTCCGACGGACTGGAGCACCTGCCGGTGGCGACTCTGGTGTGCACGCCGGACGAGCAGATTCTGGTAGCCAACCGGCGCACTCGCGAGTTACTGGATCGCGAGCTGGTGGGCAGTGATCTGCGCAGTTGCCTGTTCGACCTCGGTTATCGCGACTGGAGCGGCAAAGACAGCATTGAGGCGCTCGATGCTGTCGAGTTCCGCACCTCGGAGGGGCGCAGCCTGCGCCTTGGCGTTGCTTCCATCCTGCCCGGTGGCGGTGTGATTGCGCCCTGTTTACTGGTCAGCCTGGTGGACCTCACCGCCGAGCGCGAAATGGAAGCCCAGCGCACCAATATGCTGCGCTTCCTCTCCCACGACTTGCGGGCTCCCCACAGCGCTATCCTGTCCCTGCTTGACACCGCCAAGCGGGAAAACGGTGATCACGAGGCCCTGGAGCAAATCCGCTACCAGACCAACAGAGCCCTGAGGCTGATCGACGACTTCACCCACCTGAGCCGCGCCGACACCGCAGCCTTCCAGCTCAGACCCACCCTGTTTGCCGCCGTGGCGCTGGACGCCTGCGACCAGGTGTGGGCTCAGGCGCAAGCCAAGGGAATCCACATCGACAAGGTGCTGATCGCCGACGACGCCATGGTCATGGCCGACCAGGCACTGCTATGCCGGGCGCTGTTCAACCTGCTGGAAAACGCCATCAAATACAGCCCGCCAGAATCGCGGGTTGAGCTGCGTCTGGAGCAGCAAGACGGGTGGGTCAGCTGCGCAGTGAGCGACGAAGGCGACGGCATCGCCACCGAAGACATGCCCCACCTGTTCGACCTCTACCGCCGCCTGTCATCAGCCCGCACCAGCGACGGCCTCGGCCTGGGCCTGCCCATGGTCGGCATGGTAGCTGACTGCCACGCCGGTCGCGTGGAGTGCCAAAGCAAACTTGGGCAAGGCAGCTGCTTCACCCTTCACCTGCCCGCGATGCCTGACGATGTTGGATAAAGAGTAAAGATCCCTCCGCCCCGGTCGGGATGACAAACATAGTTCAGGATGACAAAGTAATTGGCCGGAATGACGCGGCAGTAAATTCACAGCCCTTTGCCAACCCCGCCCAAACCGTTATAGTCAATACCCCAGCCCAAGACAGGATGTCTCAGCATGGCCAAGGACGCAGCCGATACCACCTCGCACGACCAAAACTTCAAAAACCTGATCCT
>JALNZZ010000116.1 GCA_023229065.1 Porticoccaceae bacterium | reverse complement strand
CCGATTAAACGGACTTCGGCGACATCAATCTCATCGTTGATGCGTGCCTTCTTGGCCCGCCCTTTGGCGTAATCTTTCTTAATAGTGTTTCTCCCACTTATCCATTAGAACGACCGCGGCCCTGTTCGTCGCTCTGGAGACGCTCTATCAAGGCATCCAAGGTCAGGGTGCCAAGATCCTCTCCGCTGCGGGTACGAACGGCTACGGTCTGCGTTTCAGCCTCGCGATCACCCACTACCACCAGGTAGGGGATGCGCTGAATCGTGTGCTCGCGAATTTTAAAGCCGATTTTTTCGTTTCTCAAGTCGTTTATGACCCGGAAGCCCTTGTTTTGCAATGTTTCCGTGACCTGACGGACATAATCAGCCTGATTATCGGTGATATTCATCACCACCACTTGCTCCGGGGCCAACCAGGTGGGGAAAGCCCCCTCGTAGTGCTCGATCAGGATACCGATAAAACGCTCGAAGGAACCGAGAATGGCGCGGTGCAGCATCACCGGTACCTGGCGTGAGCCATCCTCTGCCACATACTGGGCATCGAGGCGGCCCGGCATGGAGAAGTCCACCTGAATGGTGCCCAACTGCCAGACCCGACCGATACAGTCCTTCAAGGAGAATTCAATTTTGGGGCCGTAGAAAGCACCTTCACCCGGCAACAGTTCCCAGGGCAAGCCCTTACTGTCCAGAGCATCAGCCAGTGCCTTTTCTGCCTTGTCCCAGATTTCATCGGAGCCGACGCGCTCTTCGGGACGCGTCGACAAGCGGTAGATCACCTCGTCAAAACCGAAGTCCCGGTACACTTCGTGCAGGAAGTCGATGAAACTTGCTACCTCGGGCTGGATCTGCTCTTCGGTGCAAAAAATATGGGCGTCATCCTGGGTAAAACCCCGCACCCGCATGATGCCGTGCAGTGAGCCGGAGGGCTCGTTACGGTGACAGGAGCCGAACTCCGCCAGACGCAGAGGCAGCTCACGGTAGCTCTTCAACCCCTGGTTGAAGATCTGCACATGGCAGGGGCAGTTCATGGGCTTGATGGCAAAATCACGCTCTTCGGCCTCAAGGGTGAACATGCCGGCGGCAAATTTGTCGGCGTGGCCGGATTTCTGCCACAAGCTCAGATCCACGATCTGGGGCGTGCGGATCTCCTTGTAACCGTGGCGCTGCTGCTGGCCGCGCATGTACTGCTCAATGGTTTTGTAGAGAGTCCAGCCACGGGGGTGCCAAAACACCATGCCCGGCGCTTCTTCCTGCATGTGGAAAAAACCGAGCTTCTTGCCGATCTTGCGGTGGTCGCGCTTTTCGGCTTCCTCAATGCGACGCAGATAGGCAGTCAGATCTTTCTTGTTGGCCCAGGCAGTGCCATAGATGCGTTGCAGCATCTCATTGCGGGAGTCACCGCGCCAGTAGGCACCAGCCACCTTGGTCAATTTGAAGGCGGGAATTTTTCCTGTACTGGGCACATGAGGGCCACGGCACAGATCGATAAAGTCATCCTGACGATAGAGCGAGATGGGCTCATTGGCGGGAATGGAGGCAATGATCTCTGCCTTGTAATCCTCGCCCATGTCCTTGAAAAACTGCACCGCGTCGTCGCGACCCATCAGCTGGCGAGTGACCGGAATATCGGCCTTGGCCAAGGCTTCCATTTTAGCTTCTATCGCTTCGAGGTCTTCGGGGGTAAAAGCGCGCTCGAAGGCAAAGTCGTAATAGAAACCGTCGTCGATCACCGGGCCGATAGTGACTTGAGCGCTGGGAAACAGCTCTTTCACAGCCTGGGCCAACAGGTGGGCACAGGAGTGCCGGATAACGTCGAGGCCCTCTTCATCGCGACTGGTGACAATCGCCAGCTCGGTGTCGTCAGTGATGACATGAGAGGTGTCTACCAACTGGCCATCGAGTTTGCCAGCGAGAGCCGCCTTGGCGAGGCCGGGACCGATATTTTCGGCGACTTGAGCGACGGATACGGGGGCGTCAAAGCTGCGTTGACTGCCATCGGGAAGAGTAATGACGGGCATTGTGCGTTCCTTTTCCAGTGGTGACCCCTACCAAAGGCCACGTGGGTGAATCAGGGAGCAGGCTCATAGGCCTGTACACTTTCCGCCACTTCGACGAGGCGGGAAAGTGGTAGGACCAGGCGGATTCGAACCGCCGACCTCTACCATGTCAAGGTAGCGCTCTAACCAACTGAGCTATGGTCCTGTCGAGAGGCGCGCATTCTACACCAGGGATGGGATGATGACAATAGAATGGTGGGCTGACAGGAGAATAGATGAGATGACAACGCTGTAAGCGGATCGACTTTTATATGAAGGGGGTGCATTCACCTTTCATTGGCAATCCCATGGGGCACATGGCCGGTCGAGACATGGGGGCTGGCGGACTCGCAGTGCTGTTGCTGGTCATCAAAAAAGACATCGGCACCGTAGGCCTTGAGAAACTCTCCCTTGGGCAAGCCGCCCAGGAACAGCGACTCGTCGATGCGGATATTCCAGGACCGCAGTGTCATCACTACCCGTTCGTGAGCGGGTGCCGAGCGCGCCGTCACCAGCGCCGTACGAATCGGGCATTCCTCGGGGTTGAACTCGGCCTGGAGACTGTGCAACGCAGCGAGAAAGTTTTTGAATGGCCCGGCATTGAGCGGCTGCCGGGCCGATGCCTTCTCGCTCTTGGTAAATGCTTCCAGCCCTTCGCTCTTGAAGATTTTTTCCGCTTCGTCGGAGAAGATCACCGCATCGCCGTCGAAGGCAAAGCGCAGCTCATCGCCCTCGCGCTGAACCTTACTGGAAGGCAACAGCGTGGCAGCGGCGACGCCGTGATCCAGAGCGCTGCGCACATCCTCGGCCTGAGTGGAAAGAAACAGGTGACAGCCAAAGGCCGACACATAGCGGTAAGGCGAAGATCCACCGCAGAAAGCCGCGCGACTGATATTGAGGCGATGATGTTCGATGGAGTTGAACACCCTCAAGCCCGTGTCTGCAGAGTTGCGAGATAACAGAATCACCTCTACCCGCGGCTCACCCCCGAGCTTTTCATTGATACGCAGCAGCTTCTCCACCAGCGGAAAAGCCTCTCCCGGCTGCAGAACCTCTGTCTCATGGTCAATCTGATGCTGAGAATAGGCCGCCAACCCCTCCTCGCGAAAGATGCGGTCACTCTCTGACAAATCGAACAGTACCCGGGAGGAGATGGCGATCACCAGCTTGTCGCCGAAGCTGCTTGTCCTGGTCATAGCTTGCCTGATCATAGATAGTAGACTCCGTTGAATACCCGCTGATTATGGGCTGCCGGCCAGAGGGTCACAATTACTTGTCATACATGAGAGGTACGCCCCAACAACACTAGCGCGGCCCCCTGCTAAAACCGAGCTGCTCTCCCTGGGCCAGCAACCCGAACAAGCCACCCGTATGCACAAAAATGACATCTGCGGCACTGGTCAGATTACCTGCGCGAATCTCGCTCACCAGACCATGGAACGCCTTACCACTGTACACGGGGTCAAGTAGCAGTCCCTCCAACGCAGCCACCTCGCGAATGGTGGCAAACACCTCCTCGGAAGCAACACCATAACCGGGCCCGATATAGCGATCATTGACGCGGATATCTGTTTTTTCCACACCGTCGCGGCTACCGCTCAACTGGCGCCAGTGCTGAATATCTGCCCACACCTTGTCGCGAAACCACTGCTCACTGTCACAGACAGCGATGCCCAGCACAGGGCAGCCTATATTGAACAGCCTCGCCCCCAGAGTAAGACCCGCTTGCGTACCCCCGGAACCTGTAGCATGCACAATCAGCCCAGGGTGAATGGCTGCGGCAGCGATATCCGCCTCCAGCTCGCGGATGCAGCCAATATAGCCCCACACGCCGTAACCATCGCTTGCTCCCACCGGAATCACCCAGGGTTTGCGGCCCTGGCGCACATAGCTGGCGCGCCATTCGGCCACCAGCTGCTGATGCTCCGCCACATACTGCTGACGGGGATAGAGCGATACCTCTGCACCGGCAAGATAATCCAGCAGCAGATTGCCGACAGGCGGGTTTTGGTAATCCCCCTCGTCACGCAAGATCAGGTGCACCTTGAGCCCCAGCCGTGCGCCCAGCAACGCCGTGGCGCGGCAGTGGTTGGACTGCACACCGCCGCTGGTGATCAGAGTGTCACAGCCGTCAGCCAGAGCCGCCGCCAGGGTGTACTCCAGCTTGCGGATTTTATTGCCGCTGGCGGCACACTCGGTGAGGTCGTCGCGCTTGACCCAGATGCGGGGGCCACCCAGCTGCCGTGACAGCCGGTCGAGCGGCTGCAGAGGCGTGGGCGTTTGCGACAGAGCAAGACGGGGTGGAAACACAAGGCCGGCCATAACCGTTCACCCTGTTATCAGTAGAGGAGTTTGTCGGCTGGAGGGAGCAGGGGGCAGCCATTGAGGCAGCCCCACTGGCGCTGAGCGCGCGCGACAATCGGGCTCAGATAGATTTGATCGTGCCCTTGGGCAGCACGGCATGCACAGCCACCTTCTGAAACTTGAGGTTGACGTTGTCATTGACCTCCACCTCGATGTAATCCCCTTCGAGCTTGACGATCTTGCCGATGATGCCACTGGTCATCACCACCTCATCGCCCTTGGCCAGGCCTGCGACCAGCTGCTGATGATCCTTGTGGCGCTTGCGCTGGGGGCGGATGATCAGGAGGTACATAAATACGAACAAACCTGCGAACATCAGCAGGGTGACCAGCGGGCTGGCCTCTGGTGCCGGCGCCGCCTGGGCGAAGGTAAACAATTCAGTGGGCAGACTCATGCAGTGACCTCGGGTGAAAGTGTAAGGGGCGGAACTTTAACTGGTTAGCGCCCGCTGAACAACTTGCAGCAAAGCAGAGGAAAAGAAGAAAGGGGGAGCCGGGAACAGCCTCTTCGCCGCACTCGGCCCGCAGCAAGCCCGTCTCCAGAAGGTGAGCTTAGCAGGCGAGGTTCAGGGCGCGAGGTTTTCACCAACCCAGGCCAGCACATCCTCATGGTGGGTCTTGGTTTTGACCTTGGGCATGTGGTGGACGAGACGACCTTCCTTGTTGATGATAAAGGTCATGCGATGGATGCCATCGTACTCTCTGCCCATAAACTTTTTCGGTCCCCACACGCCGTACTTGTCCGCAACCGCATGATCCTCATCGGCCAGCAGATCAAAGTTGAGCGATTGCTTTTCCTCAAACTTTTTCAGGCGCGCCACCGGATCGGGACTGACGGCGAATACGACGGTGTCCAGCGCCTCAAAAGCCTCTTTGCTGTCGCGTATACCGCAGGCTTGGGTGGTACAACCCGGTGTCATGGCTTTGGGATAAAAGTACAGGACAACGTTTTTGCTGCCCTTGAAGTCCTTCAGGCTGATCTTTTCGCCACGTTGATTGGGAAGGCTGAAGGCCGGTGCCATATTGCCAATCTTGGGGTGATTCATTGTCAATTCTCCTGCAAAGTCGTGTAAACGTGGCTGGCGATACTTTCTTTATGCGCACTCACCAATCTTATGAATGCTCACCAAACAGTATCGAGGGGTCCAGGCCCTCCCGCAACATGAGAGACTTCAGACGCCGCAAGGCCTCCACCTGGATCTGACGGACCCGCTCGCGGGTGAGTCCTACTTCGCGGCCCACCTCTTCCAGCGTCTGCGGGTTGTGGTTGTTTAGCCCGAAGCGGCGAGCCAGTACCTCCTGCTGCTTGTCAGTGAGTTCGCTGACCAGCTTCATCAGCACGATCGCCATATCGTCCTCTTCCAGCACCTCCTCGGGATCGAGCTGCCCATGGTCAGCGATGGTTTCCACCAGTGTCTTGTCCCCTGAGCGACCGAAGGGGAGATCCACGGAAGTGACTCTCTCGTTGAGCTCCAGAACCCGGGACACCTCATCCACCGGCTTTTCCAACAGCTGAGCAATTTCCTCGGGGCTGGGGTCGTGGTCCAGCTCTTGCGCAAGCTGGCGGGCTGCGCGCAGATAGGTGTTGAGCTGCTTGACGACGTGAATGGGCAAGCGAATGGTGCGAGTCTGATTCATCAGCGCCCGCTCCATGGTTTGCCGGATCCACCAGGTGGCATAAGTAGAGAAACGATAGCCCAGTTCGGGGTTGAACTTTTCTACCGCGCGGATCAGGCCGAGATTGCCTTCCTCAATCAGGTCGAGCAGGGCCAGCCCGCGATTGACGTAGCGCCGGGCAATCTTCACCACCAGGCGCAGATTGCTCTCGATCATGTGATGACGGGCTTTCTCGTCGCCTTTCTGCACCAGGCGAGCGTAGTACACCTCCTCTTCTGCTGTCAGCAGGGCCGCGAAACCGATTTCGCGCAGATAGAGGTTGGCGGCGTCCATGGCCTCTTCCCGAGGGA
>JALNZZ010000245.1 GCA_023229065.1 Porticoccaceae bacterium | reverse complement strand
TAGTGGAGGACGATGCCAGCTTGCGTGCCCTGTTGCAGGATGAGCTGGAGACTGAAGGTTACCGGGTGAAGGCGGTGGCCACTGCCGAGGAAGCCGCTGCTTTTCTGGCCAGGGACAGTGTCGAGTTGGTGCTTAGTGACCTGCGTTTGCCAGGGGCGGATGGCTTGTCTCTGGTGTCGCTGGTGCGCGGCCATCAACCGCCGCCAGCCCTGTTGATCATCACCGCTTTTGGAACCGTGCAGCAGGCGGTGGCGGCTCTTAAGGCCGGGGCCGACGATTTTCTTACCAAACCCATCGACATGGATCACTTGTTGCTCACGGTGGCAAAGTTACTGGAAAATCGCTCTCTACACAGCGAGGTGCAGCGTTACCGGGCTTTACTTGCCGAGCGGGAGTTTCACGGCATTGTGGCCAGCAGTGCGCCCATGCTCAATCTCTTTGGACAGGTGCGCCGGGTGGCCAGCGCGGCTGGGCCGGTGCTGATTCAGGGTGAAAGTGGCACCGGCAAGGAGCTGGTAGCGCGGGCCATACACCGGGAAAGCGAGCGCCAGCAGGGGCCGTATTTGACAGTCAACTGCGGCGGTATTCCCAGTGAATTGATGGAAAGTGAGTTTTTTGGCCACACCAGTGGCGCTTTTACCGGAGCAAAAAATAGTCGTGCTGGTCTGTTTCAGGAGGCGCACGGCGGCACCCTGTTGCTCGATGAGATTGGTGAAATGCCTGTTGCTCTACAAGCCAAACTGTTGCGGGTGTTGCAGGATGGTCGGGTCCGCCCTGTGGGCAGCGATCGCGAGCATCAGGTTGATGTGCGAATTATTGCCGCCACCAACCGCAATCTCGGTCAGGCTGTGGCGGAGGGCGATTTTCGCGAAGACCTTTACTATCGGCTGGAAACCTTCGCCCTGCAGGTGCCCCCCTTGCGGGAGCGGGGGGATGATCTGCGGCAGTTGGCCAACTTTTTTCTGGCGCGCTTTGCCGCCCGTCGCAGTCACCGTATTCGTGGCTTCAGCGATGCTGCGATGGCTTGTCTTGCCAGGTATCCATTTCCGGGCAATGTCCGCGAACTTGAAAATGCAGTGGAGCGTGCGGTCACCTTTTGCGACGGAGCCCTGATTGAGCCTTCTCATTTACCTGCCAGGATAGTTGAATATCCGGCCAGCTCAGCTGTAGCAGGGCATCATGCTGACGCCAGAGCCGCTGGTGAATATACCAGCACGGCGACTTCGTCACCGGGTGACTGGCTGATTACCATTGATGAGTTGCAGCGCCGTCATGTTGCCCGGGTACTGGCACATACTGGTGGCAACAAGCGTCAGGCAGCGATGATCCTCGGCATTACTCGCCGCACGCTTTACCGCTGGTTAGAGGAAGCGGACAGCGCGACCTAATACCCGCAGGCACGACAGGAGGAGTTTCCCAGTCACTATGAAAATATTGTCAGCCAGTCCGGCTTTACAGCCGATCCCTACCAATATCATTACCGGTTTCCTTGGTGCCGGCAAAACCACCGCGATCCTGTCACTGCTGAGTCGGCGGCCCGAAGGAGAAACCTGGGCAGTGCTGGTCAATGAGTTTGGTGAGGTCGGTATCGACGGCAGCCTGCTGGCAGCGACAGAGAGTGAGCAGGGCGGAGTTTTTATCCGCGAAGTCCCCGGTGGCTGCATGTGCTGCACTTCCGGCCTGCCCATGCAGGTGGCTCTCAACCAGTTGATTGCCCGGGCGCGTCCTGACCGTTTGCTGATCGAGCCCACCGGGCTCGGACACCCTCGGGAAATACTCGAAACCCTGAGTGCCACCCATTATCACCAGGTATTGGAATTGCAGGCCACTTTGACCTTGGTGGATGCCCGCAACCTGCGCGATAGCCGCTATACAGAGCACGATATTTTCAACCAGCAGCTGCAAGTGGCGGACATGATTGTCGCCAGTAAGACCGATCTTTATGGGGATGACGACTTGCAACGGCTAAAGAGCTATCTGGCAACCCTGGGCTTGGGAGACACACCTCTGACGGCGGTCAGTAGCGGTGATCTTGATCCAACCTGGCTGATAGCACCGCGGCGCAAACCTGCGCTTGCCAGCCTGGCTGTCCAGCAGCCGTCCGGAGCTGGCATGTTGCAGCCACTACCGGTCAGCCGCGAGTTGCCGGCCAGTGGATATCAGCGTTTCGACAGTGCTGGAGAAGGCTTGGTAAGCAGTGGCTGGTTATTTGATGCCAGTTTTGTCTTTGACTATCAGCGGCTCTACTCCCTGCTGTTGGGCGTTGAGGCTATGCGCCTCAAGGCGATATTCATTACCGATCAAGGGGTGATGGGATTCAATCGCGTGGATGACGTACTGACGTCAATGAGCTTGGGGGATACAGCGGATAGCCGCGTTGAGGTGATCGGCAATGATCGCGATGCGTGGCTGCAGCTGGAACAAGATCTGCTCGATTGCCGGTTGGAATAACCTGCCGGGATAGCCTGGGAGTGGTGCCCGATGCTTGTCAATGACAAGCGTCAGGCACCCTTTACCAGCGGATCTAAACGCCACCGGATATAAAGTTACTCTTCCAGCAAGCTGCGCAGCATCCAGGCGGTTTTTTCATGGACTTGCATACGCTGGGTGAGCAGGTCGGCAGTGGGTTCGTCGTTGGCTTTTTCAACGCTGGGGAACACGGAGCGGGCAGTGCGTATTACGGCCTCCTGGCCTTCCACCAGCAGCCCGACCATATC
>JALNZZ010000185.1 GCA_023229065.1 Porticoccaceae bacterium | reverse complement strand
GGACTTGCATACGCTGGGTGAGCAGGTCGGCAGTGGGTTCGTCGTTGGCTTTTTCAACGCTGGGGAACACGGAGCGGGCAGTGCGTATTACGGCCTCCTGGCCTTCCACCAGCAGCCCGACCATATCTTGGGCGGAAGGCACCCCATCGGTTTCCTCGATGGAGGACAGACGTGCGTACTCCTTATAGGTGCCGGGTGCAGGAAAGCCCAGCGCACGGATGCGTTCAGCAATTTGATCTACCGCCAGAGCCAGCTCGCTGTACTGAGTTTCAAACATCTGGTGCAGAGTGTTGAACATGGGGCCCGTCACGTTCCAGTGGAAGTTGTGGGTCTTCAGATAAAGTGTGTAGCTGTCGGCCAGCAGTAGGGAAAGCCCTTCGGCAATCTTGGCGCGATCGCTTTGGTTGATGCCGATGTTGATCTCACTTGCAGTACTTTTCTTCTTGCCCATGACATCTCCTTGGTGTCTGGTGGATCCTGGCACCGACCTGGGTCGGTGCAGCAGATTTCAGTCTAGTCCTCCAGCCTGCGAGGGGCAAACGGGCGGAGGAGGTATGTTCTTACTCCTGTGGGGTTAGCTTCAACAGCGCACTTTCACCGCCACGCGTACCGTCTTCCAGCAGCCAGATGGCACCATCTGGGCCTTGCTCTACTTCGCGGATACGGCGCTGCATGTCAAAGCGCTCTGCTTCCTCCGCGTTCTCGCCATCAAAAGCGACGCGCACTAGCGCTTGCGAGGACATGCCGCCGATAAAGCCGTTGCCCTGCCAGTCGGGGAACAGATCGCCGTCGTAAATGATCAAGCCCGCTGGAGAAATCACGGGTGTCCAGGTGATGACGGGTGCCTTGAATTCTGGCCGGGTGTCGTGATCGGGGATCGGCGTACCGTCATAGTGATTGCCGTTGGAAACCAGTGGATAGCCGTAATTTTCTCCTTTTACGATCAGGTTCAATTCGTCGCCATCCTTGGGGCCCATCTCGTGGGCCCAGAGCCGACCCTCGGCATCAAAGGCGATGCCGAGAATATTGCGATGCCCCAGTGACCAGACTTGCGCGGCCACTTCGCCCTGGTCAGCGAATGGGTTGTCGTCGGGAGTGCTGCCATCATCGTTGAGGCGGATTATTTTGCCGAGGTTGGTCTCCAGGTCTTGAGCGGGATCAAATTCCTTGCGTTCACTGGAGCTGATCCACAACATGCCGTCGCCGTCAAAAGCGATGCGGTAGCCGAAGTGCCCGTCACCACTCATCTTCGGTGTCTGACGCCAGATCACCTGCAGTTCTTCCAGGGCGCCACCGCCATTCTCATCCAGTGCCAGGCGTGCTCGAGCCACTGCGGCCCCCAGCCCGCTGTCATCGGCTTCCGCATAGCTGATGTAGACCAGCTGGTTGCTATCGAACTGCGGGTGTAGCACCACATCGCCGAGACCACCCTGAGCGACATGCTCGACTTTTGGCACGCCGCTGATGGTGCCGGTGGCGTTGCTGGTCAGGTCATGCAGGTGCAGATCGCCGCCCATTTCCGTGACCAGCAGCCGACCATCGGGCAAAAAAGTCATGGCCCAGGGTGAGTCGAAGCGGGCGACTTCGGTCACCTCAAAGGGCAGACCGTCGTTAATCTGGGGAGCGGAGGTCGGTTCGACCGCTGAGTCCTGCTCGGCAGAATCGGCCTCTGGCGCGACCATAGCGTCGTCCATGATAGCTTCGTCCTTAGTAGCGGGCGCCGCTTGTCTGGCAGTGTCGTCACAACCGGCTAACAGGCCCAGAGTGGCAAGAAAAAGCAGCGAATATTTGAAGGGAATCATGACAGCTCCTGTGTCAAAGAAAGGGGAGACCCAGCGCTTGAAGATGATATTGGCCTGGATTGAAAGCGTTGGTCAAAACTCTGGCCGATACTCTGACCGATACAAGAAGGGATCCAGCTAGGTGGCATTGCCATCTCCCTACAGGTTGAGAAGGATCTGGAACGGCTTGACCAGAGGTTTGTTAACTTTAGGACAAACGGTGGCTTTCGCAAATATACCGTTAACCAATGACAGGACAATTACACGCAGCAAATCAAGCCGTTGCCTGGACAGAAACGTTACACTAGGCAACGCGAAATAACCTTGGAGAAGGTATGGACTGGCGAGGTAGACGGCAGAGTAGCAATATTGAGGACCGACGCGGACAGGGGATGCAGGCATCCACTGGCGGTGGCTTGATGCTGCTGATGCGCCTCTTACCCTGGCTGTTGCGCAGTCGGACAGGCCGCTTGGTATTGGGGCTGGGGGTCGTGGTATTTGTTGGTGCCCGTATGGCCGGCATCGACCTGTTGCAGCTGGGCGGTCCTATGCCGCAACAGACCGCCCGGTTCAGTGCTGAAGAGCAGCAGCTGGCTGAGTTCGTGTCCGTTGTGCTGGCTGACACTGAGGAAACCTGGCAAGCTCAGTTCAGCAAGCTCGGCAAGCGCTACGAAGAGCCGGTGCTGGTGCTCTTCAGCCAGCGCGTTTCATCCGCCTGTGGCTCGGCCAGCTCGGCAGTGGGGCCGTTTTACTGTCCTGCCGATCGCCAGGTCTACCTTGATCTGAGCTTTTTCCACGATCTGGACAAGCAACTGGGCGCGCCCGGCGATTTCGCTCAGGCCTACGTGGTCGCCCACGAAGTGGGGCATCACATCCAGACCCTGCTGGGCATCAGCCAGCAGGTGCGCGCAGCGGGTAGAGGCAAGTCGGCCAGTGTGGTCAACGCCCTGTCGGTGCGTCAGGAGTTGCAGGCTGATTGCCTGGCGGGCGTCTGGGGCCATGCCGCCCAGCGCTATCGCAATATGCTGGAGCCGGGCGACCTCGAAGAAGCCTTGCAAGCCGCTTCATCCATCGGCGATGACCGGCTGCAACGCCGGGCTGGCGGCGAAGTGGTGCCCGACAGCTTTACCCACGGCACCTCGGCGCAGCGGGTGGAGTGGTTTCGGCGCGGATTCGAAAGCGGAGACATGAACAGCTGCGATACGTTTTCGGCGCAGATCTGAGAGGGAGTGAAGCGCGCCCTATAACCGGAATCTCCAGGACGTAGAATGGAATCGTTACAAGGTATCTTGAACAACTTAAATGGCTTTGTGTGGGGCCCGTATTTCCTGCTTCCACTGTTGCTGCTTACAGGACTGTATCTCACTATCCGCCTGGGTGGTTTGCAGTTTCGAGTGCTCTTTCACGCGTTTTGGCTGGCGTTTTTCAAGCGTGACAAAAACAGTGACTCCCCCGGCGATGTCACCCACTACCAGGCACTGGTAACGGCTCTGGCGGCCACTATAGGTGTCGGTAATATCGCCGGTGTCGCCACCGCGATTGGCATCGGCGGGCCAGGTGCTTTGTTCTGGATGTGGATCACCGGCCTGGTGGGTATGGCCACCAAGTACTCGGAAGCCCTGTTAGGTGTGAAGTTTCGCCGTACAGACGCCGCGGGTGAACAGACCGGTGGCCCCATGGAATACTTGCGCGAAGGAATCGGCGGAAAATTTGGTTGGCTGCTGGGCAGTTCGTTTGCACTGTTCGGCATTGCCGCATCCTTTGGGATCGGCAATATGGTACAAGCCAATACAGCGGCAAGTCAGTTGGCTTCTACCTGGGGAATTCCCACGCTGTGGAGCGGCCTGTTGATGATGTTGCTGACAGGCGTTGTCATTCTCGGTGGTATTAAAAGTATTGCGAAGTTCGCCTCCGCCATTGTACCGACG
>JALNZZ010000113.1 GCA_023229065.1 Porticoccaceae bacterium | reverse complement strand
TCGAGATCGTAGAGGCGCTGGCCGTCGACCAAGGCTACACGCAGCTCTTCCGGCTGCGTGGCGTTGATGAGCATTCTTTTCATCGTGTGTTGTCCTGTTGTTGCGCCAGGACCGCACCGATGCCACCGGAGCTGAGGTGCTAAGGTTTAAGGGCAGACAGAATTAGAGCCGGACCCGCCATCAGGCCGGGTAGGGCGCTATCTTGTGTTCTACCGTTATGCATCGAAAATATCCAGTATTAATAGGCTGTTACGATGTCATCCTGTATTGCTGATGCGGGGCGAGGGTTGCGTGTGGAGGACATTGTGCACTCCGTGCTTCCGGTCGGGCCGACATTCGGACTTGGTAAACCTTAATAAATAAATATCAGTATCTCTGGTGGCAACCGCTGCAATTCTGGCGCGTTGCCTGAAGGGCTCCGCACCAGTTGGCGGCGGCCCGGAAATCAAAATCTGTGGCATGTGATGCCTGTCGTGACGTCGATAGAGACCACTGCGTGGGTCCGGTCTGCACGACCGAAAAAGCATAGCAAAGATTCTCTTTTCCATCAATGACATAGAAAATCCTTTTGAAATGGCGATAAATTCGCTGCTACTGGTAGAATTTGACCTGTCATTTGAGGGGAGTTGTGGATATGGGGGCTTTGCCCGGCAATGCGCATAGTGCCAGTAGCGGCGTCTCTTTTCTTGTCATCAGTGACGATGAAGCCGGCCAGCGCATCGACAACTTTCTCCTGGCCCGCCTCAAGGGCGTTCCCAAGTCGCGGATCTATCGCCTGTTGCGCAAAGGCGAGGTGCGGGTCAACAAGGGGCGAATCAAGCCTGAATACCGCTTGGTCAGCGGCGACACAGTGCGGGTGCCGCCCGTCCGCCAGCAAGAGGCGCCTGTGGTGCCAGTGCCCGGTGCCGCGCTGCGCAACTTGCTGGGAGCCAGTATTCTGATGGAGACCGCTGATCTGTTGGTGGTGGACAAGCCAGCGGGGTTGGCGGTGCACGGCGGCAGTGGTATCAGTTTGGGGTTGATAGAGGCGCTGCGGGCCTCCCGCCCGGATCCATTTCTGGAGCTGGTTCACCGTCTCGACCGGGGAACCTCGGGCTGCCTGCTGGTGGCCCGTAAACGTTCGGCACTGCGAGACCTGCAGCGCCAACTGCGCGAAGGCGAGGTGGAAAAGATCTATCTGTGCCTGGTGAAGGGCAGCTGGCCCAAAGGGCTCGACCGCATCGACGCGCCGTTGCGCAAGATTACCCAGGCTTCTGGCGATCACATTGTGCGACCGGATGTGGCAGGCAAGCAGGCGCTCACCCGCTTTCGGGTCGTGCGCCGGTTCGCCGCCCATACGCTGTTGGAGGTTGGGTTGGAGACTGGCCGTACCCACCAAATCCGGGTGCATTGCCAGCTGGCAGGACATCCGCTGGCAGGAGATGACAAGTACGGCAGTGATGACGACAACGCCCGGGCCAAGGCAGCCGGTCTGAAACGGATGTTCCTGCATGCTCACCGACTGTGCTTCAGAGAGCTGGATGGCAACGTGGTGACGGTGGAATCGCCCTTGCCGGATGAGCTGGCGGATTTTTTGGCGACACTCCCGTAAACGGTCGGGGTAAGCGTGGTCAATAGAGGAAAACGTAATGGATAGCCCTGGTCTGCTGGTTTTTGATTGGGACGGCACCTTGTCCGACTCTCTGGCCCGTATTGTGGAGTGTCTGCAGATATCAGCGCGTGACAGAGGATTGCTGGCACCGGATGATGCGGCGGGCAGAGAGGTGATCGGCCTCGGGTTGGGGGAAGCCCTGGCGGCGTTGTTCCCAGAGCTGGACAGCGCTGAGTTGGGGGCACTGAGGGAGAGTTACTCCCGTCATTACACGACTTTGGATCGCGAGCCGGCGCCGTTCTATCCCGATGTGCTGGATACCCTGGCAGCTCTGCGGGATGAAGGCTTTGTACTGGCGGTGGCTACAGGCAAGAGCCGGCGGGGGTTCGATCGGGTGGTCGAGGGGCACGGGCTGAGAGGCTTTTTCCATGCCAGCCGCTGTGCCGATGAAACGGCATCCAAGCCCGATCCGTTGATGCTGCGTCAGCTATTGGATGAGTTGTCCTTCGAGGCCGGGGAGGCGCTGATGGTGGGTGATACGGAATTTGATATGGCGATGGCCGTGAGTGCAGGTGTTCCCCGGCTGGGAGTGAGCTATGGGGCGCATCACCCGTCGCGACTGGAGCCTTATGGGCTGCTTGGGTGTCTGGATCGTTTTGGGGAGTTGCGGAGGATATTGGAGCAGCAGGGAGGTTAGGCGCTTCGAATCCGGTTCGCCGTGGGGCCCAGTCTGGCGGCCGACCCACAAGGGTTAACGGCTTTCCGGCGCTGCGGAACTCGCTGCGCTCAGACAGTCCTCGCGACATCCCCGGAAAGCCGTTAACCCTTGAGCGTGGGTCCTATTGGCCGCCAGACTGGGCCCCACGGCGAACCTCTTGAGTCACTGAATGCACCGTGAATGAAGAAAGAGGAGAAAAAAAGAATGAAGAGAGGCTTTCTCCCTGGACAGGCTTCCGCAATTGAGGTTGGCACTGCTGCTCAGGACAATTCTCAATTAGGCCCAGCAGCATTAAGCCCAACAAGTCACTAAAACAGAGGGATGCAAGGCGCGGGGCGGGCCAGGCTCCCCATCAATCAGGGCGCGCTTATCAAAGGCCGAGGTCCCGGAGTTTTCGCGAGGACTGTCTGAGCGAAGCGAGTTCCGCAGCGCCGGGGCCTCGGCCTTTGATGCGCCCGATGGGGAGCCTGGCCCGCCCCGCGCCGGATTCGGTGGCACCACACTCTAGCAACGCCCACGGTCCAATATGACGCCGCTCCGGCTTTCTCGCAGGCAAGATTAAATAACCCGAACCCCAAAGTCCGCCAAGAGCCCTGCCAGGGCAATTAATGGCAATCCCATCAATGCTGTAGGGTCGATAGTTTCCACCCGCTCGAACAGAGCTATGCCAAGCCCCTCCACCTTAAAACTACCGGCACAATCCCAGGGCTGCTCTCGGGACAGATAGCTGCGGATCTCGTCGTCATCAAGGTCACGGAAGACAACCCTGGTCGTATCGGTGTGCACCTGCTGCCTGCCGCTAGCACTGTCCAGCACCGCGACGGCTGTATGAAACAAGACAGTCTGGCCGGACTGGCGGCGCAACTGCGCAAAGGCGCGCTCAGGGGTGCCGGGCTTGCCGAGCAGCTCAGCGCCGAGGGCAGCCACCTGGTCAGAACCGATAATCAGGTGTCGTGGGTATCTTGTCGTCAGAGCTCGGGCCTTGGCCGTCGCCAAACGCTCTGCGAGCTGAATGGGGTCTTCACCGGCGCGGGGCCGCTCGTCGCAGTCTGGACTGAAGGCGACAAAAGGGAGCCCGAAGCGCTCCAGCAGAACTTTGCGGTAGGGGGAGGATGAGGCGAGGATCAGGGGTGATGACATGGCGAAGAAAAGGTAAAAAGAGACTGGATTATCCCCTTGAAGCCGGAGGTTTGCCCAGTCGCAGCTAAAAAATTGGCAAAATCACGCCAAAACAACTGTAATCGCTCAATAAATTTTGACACCGCCCCTGTCAATCCCTAGAATTGCGCGCCTATGTCGACCCCCCCCGAGCGCAAGCCTCTGCCACGCCTGGTGGACCCTCGCAAATTAGCAGTCCAGGGTGCCAGGTTCAGCGGATCCGTTCCAACCGAGCAGATGGCGAGGTTGGCAGGTGTTGTTGTGTCAGCAGACAGTGCTGCCGAGGCCGAACTGGACTTCGGTCGCGACGACGAGGGGCGGGCTGTGGTACAGGGCAAGGTGGAACTCGGGGTTGAACTCGAGTGCCAGCGCTGCCTCAAGCCGCTGGCTTACCAGCTGGCCGGGAAAGTGGCTCTGGGCATTGTATGGGACCTGGACGGGGCCAAGGCCTTGCCAAGACAGCTGGATCCCTGGATTATCGAGTCAGAATCCAGTGACCTGTATGAGATGGTGGAAGACGAGCTATTGCTGGCGCTGCCGATTGCAGCGTATCACGATACCGATAAGTGTCGTGGTGCCGGCTCCTATTCTACCGGTGAAGTTTCGGACTCTGCGGAGAATCCTTTCGGAATTTTGGCGCAGTTGAAAACCAGGCAATAACTGCCAGTAATATGAGCCTAGGCTCCAGGAGTGAAAAATGGCTGTTCAACAAGATCGTACTACCCGTTCCAAACGCGGCATGCGCCGTGCCCACGACTCTCTCACCGGCCCAACCCTGTCTGTGGACTCGGTCAGTGGCGAGAAGCACCGTCGCCATCACGTCACCGCGGACGGCTTTTACCGCGGTCGTAAAGTCGTCGAGTCCAACGACGACTAATACGCTTGTTGACAGACACTTGCTGTCTGGCAATTGATGCCATGGGCGGGGACCTCGGTCCCCGCCTGACGGTTTCCGCAGCGCTTTCCACCCTGGAGCGCAATCCCCGTCTTCGTCTTCGCTTGTACGGCGACGAGGCTGAAGTCGACCCCGCTCTCAACCCCCTTCTGGCCCAACTGTCTCCCGACCTCCGTGTTCGCATTGAGCGTATTCACTGCCCCCAGACTGTCACCATGGAAGAGAAGCCCGCTCAGGCCCTGCGCCGCAAGCGCGACTCCTCGTTGTGGTTGGCGCTCAAGGCGGTGGCTGATGGCGACGCCGATGCCTGCATCAGTGCCGGCAATACTGGTGCGCTGATGGCGATGGGGATTGCCCAGCTGGGGCTGTTGCCCGGAATCGAGCGGCCGGCGATCTGCACGGCGTTGCCGACGCTGGAGGGGCGCGCCTGGCTGCTGGATATGGGCGCCAACCTCGACTGTGATGCAGACCAGTTGGTACAGTTTGCGCATATGGCCAGCGCCATGGTGCAGGTGGTTGAAGGCGTCGCCAACCCGCGGGTAGGGCTGCTCAATGTCGGTAGTGAACAGGGCAAGGGCGGTGCTATTGTGCAGGAAGTGGCGCTGCGTCTGGCTGCCGACCGGCGTATCAATTACCAGGGCTTCGTGGAAGGGGATGGCATTTACAGCGGCGATGTGGACATCATCGTCTGCGACGGTTTTGTCGGCAATGTCGCTCTTAAGTCCAGCGAGGGTGTGGCACGCCTGATTGGCACTATGTTGAAGGACAGCCTGAAAGCCTCCCTGGCGGGCCGGGTTGGCGCCTGGCTGGCGCGCCCTGCGCTGACACACTTTGCCGACCGCATCGATCCGGCCAATTATAATGGTGCCAGTCTGCTGGGCCTTAAGGGGGTTGTGGTCAAGAGCCATGGCGGGGCCAGTGTCGAAGGTTTCTCTCGGGCGCTGGAAGTAGCCATTACGGCAATTCGCCAGCAAGTACCCAAGCGCATTGCAGCGGTACTGGCCGAACTCGACTCCACAGCGCCAGCCGCGCCTGTCTGATCCGCTTCGCTTACGAACGACACGCCTCTTATACGATATACGACAAGAGTTGCGTTAAAAGAGACGCACAAGAACACAAAGAAGGGTAAATCATGCAAAACAACCAGCTTGCCTTTATCTTCCCCGGTCAGGGCTCCCAAAAAATCGGTATGTTGAGCGGCTTGGCCGAGCACTATCCTGTTATCGGCACTACTTTTGCCGAAGCGTCCGAAGTGTTGGGCTACGACCTCTGGGATTTGAGCCAGAATGGCCAGCAGCAAGACATCAATCTCACGGAACGCACCCAGCCGCTGCTGTTGACCGCCAGTGTGGCGCTGTGGAAGGTGTGGCAGCAACGCGGCGGTGCCGTACCGGCGCTGATGGCGGGGCATAGCCTGGGAGAGTGGTCCGCACTGGTGTGCACCGGTAGCGTCGATTTTGCCGACGCCGTCGATCTGGTACGCCTGCGCGGTGCCTATATGCAGGAGGCGGTGCCCGAGGGAGAGGGGGCTATGGCCGCTATTATTGGTCTCGAAGATGCGGTGATTGTCGATATCTGCGCGCAGTCTGCCCAGGGTGGCGTGGTGTCGGCAGTTAACTTCAACAGCCCCGGTCAGGTGGTTATTGCAGGGGATGCGGCTGCTGTGGAGCGGGCTGTAACAGCCCTCAAAGCCGCCGGCGCCAAGCGCGCCCTGCCGTTACCGGTGAGCGCTCCTTTTCACACCTCGTTGATGAAGCCAGCTGGCGACCGTCTGGCCCCACGTATTCTGGCGACTGATTTCCGGGCGCCGCAGATCCCGGTAGTGCACAATGTGCATGCGCGCACCGAAAGCGACCCCGAGGCCATCAAGGCGCTGATGATCGAACAAATCCACAAGCCGGTGCTGTGGGTTGACTGCATTGCTGCCATGGCAGCTCAGGGTATCACTACCATGGTGGAGTGTGGTGCCGGTAAAGTTGTGGGTGGCCTCGCCAAGCGTATTGAAAAAACGTTAACGGTCTATGCCACCGAAGAGGTTGCAGGCCTGGATGAAGCGCTGTCTTCTATATAAAGCAAAATCAAGGAGTTGAAAATGGTTCTTAATGATAAAGTTGCGCTGGTCACTGGCGCCAGCCGCGGTATTGGGGCAGCCATTGCCGCCGCGCTTGGCGCGCAGGGAGCGACTGTGGTAGGCACTGCCACTACTGAGGCAGGCGCGGCCAAAATCAGTGAGCGCTTCGCAGCCGAAGGGGTTAAAGGGCGCGGCATGGCGCTCGATGTGACCAGTGCTGATTCGGTGGCGGCTGTATTAA
>JALNZZ010000114.1 GCA_023229065.1 Porticoccaceae bacterium | reverse complement strand
TAGATGGTGGGCATCCAATGGGCTTTGAGGCTCCAGGCCAGCCAGCGGGGCACAGTCGGTTCGAGCGGGAAGGTGGGTAGCAGCTTGCCTCCGTAGCCAAACTCTGCCAGTACCACTTTGCCTCTCTCAACAGTAAGAGGGCAGGCGCCATAGCCATCGTATACCGCACGGGGACGGAGACCATCGAGTACGCTGATAACGTTTTCTGCAACGATGGGTGCCTGTTTGCGCACAGCCGCTGCCGTCTTGGCGTTGGGGGCTGAACACACATCGCCAAGACTGAAGATGTTGCCGTAGGTGGTGTGGCGCAAGGTCTCGTGGCTAACGTCCACCCAGCCATCGGCACCGGCCAGGGGGCTTTCGCGAATAAAGTCGGGCGCCCGCTGGGGCGGTACCACATGGAGCATGTCGAACTCGCGCTCCTGCGTGGTGACATTACCCTCTCCATCCGTCACCCGGAACCAGGCTTTGCGGGCCGGGCCATCGACAGCGGTGAGGTTGCTGTTGAAACGCAGATCAGCACCATAGCTTTCCACATATTTCATCAGTGACGGCACAAAATCTGCAACACCGAATAACACGGCACCGGCAACGTCGAAGCCCACTTCAATGTTGTCGAGTACACCCTGGCGTCGCCAGTGGTCACAGGACAGATAGAGAGCTTTTTGCGGGGCACCAGCACACTTGATGGGCATCGGTGGCTGGGTGAAGAGGGCGCGGCCACTTTTCAATTGTTGTACCAGCTGCCAGGTATAGGGCGCCAGGTCGAAGCGGTAGTTGGAGGTAACACCATTCTTGCCCAGCGTATCCTGCAAGCCCTCAATGCCATCCCAATGCAAGCTCAGGCCAGGACAGACAATCAGCACCCGGTAACCAAGGCGGTTGCCATCTTCCAGCACGACCTGCTGGCGCTGCGGCTCAAACGCGGTGGCAGCAACGCGCACCCACTGGACCTTGTCCGGAATGCAACGCGACATCGCTCTCTGGGTGCGCTGAGGTGTGAAGATACCGCCGCCCACCATAGTGAAGCCCGGCTGGTAGTAGTGCTCTTCGCTGGGCTCGACGATGGCGATGCGCAGGTCACTACGACGCTTGTGCAAGCTGGCAGCCACCGCACAACCCGCTGCACCGCCGCCAATCACCAGCACATCGTAGCGAGGCGTGTGGGGATGAACTGTTGCTTCTCCCCCCACCTGGGCACTGGAGTCGCTTTCCCAGCGCTGCTCCAGGCGGGGACGAATGCCCGCCAGATTGTAGCCCGCATTGCCGGCGAGAGTAGTAAGGGTATCGGGATCTAAGTGGTGGGCTTCGGCTAACGCCCACAAATTGGTGCTGCGAGTGCCAGTGCGACAGAAGGCGAGTACCGGCCCTTTCACTTGCTCCATCAGGGCGCGAAAGGCCGCGGCGTTGTCATCGCTGACCTGGCCAGCGACCACTGGCAAGTAATGATAGTCAAGTCCCGAAGCGCGAGCAGCCGCTTCCATCTCAGCGCTGGTCGGCTGTCCTTCGCTCTCACCATCGGGTCTGTTGTTGACCACACAGCGGTAGCCACTGGCGGCGAGAGTCCCCATATCGGATGGTTCAAGTTGGCCGGATACCGAGATAAAGGGAGTAAGGCGCTTGATGGGTTCCACAGGCGGGCCCTCCTGGGCTGGTTAGTTACTCAAAGTATAGCGACGGAAAGCTTCAGATAACGGTTTCCATTGTCCTCGTCTGGGGGCTCATGTCCAGTGCGTAAACCGTTGTGGCGTGAAGCCACTCGTGTCTTCACCGCCTACCCACAAAAATAGTCGAACTTTTGTAGGCTTTCACCGCCTAATAGCTTATCACCCTATTGGTTGCTGCTGACACCGCGGCCTTCCTTATCTGCAGGAGTTGTCGTCTATAATGCCCTTGTTCGCACCCCGGACAAGTACGCAACAAGTATTCACAGCGAAAAGGAGCTGTACTATGTCACTCACCACCCTAAAGCCCCGTTTTTTCGTTTCCCTGCTCATGCTGGTGTTCTCACTGGCCTGCATCCAGGCTCCCGTCCACGCTGCCATGATTGACACCGACGTGCTGGTAGCCGGCACCGAGCTGGAAATGCAGCGCGATGCCTTGCGGGAGCAGTTGATGCGTGACGATGTGATGGAGGAACTGCTCGCCCTCGGCGTTGATCCTGCCACCGTCAACGAGCGGGTCAACCGCATGACTGCCGCTGAAATCAGCCAGGTGCAAGGGCAGCTGGACAGCCTGCCGGCCGGCAGTGGTCTCGGCACAGTAGCACTGGTATTGCTGATCTTGATCCTGCTGGAAATCGCTGGCGTTATCGATATCTTCCCCGGCCTGTAACAGTCCGGGCTCGGGCCGCCAAGCGGCCCGAGTTGATTGTCTTTTCTCTTTATCCCGGTCGCCCCTTGCTCTGCCGCTTTCCCGCCGCCTTCCCAGTGTTCTCGCGTTTATTGATTCTGGCAGTGCTCACTGTCGTCTTGACAGGCTGCAGCACCACTCCCCAAACCAACGCTCTGCTGGCGCGCGAGGACGCCGGCATTCCACCCCGGATTGAGCTGACGAGCGTGCCCTTTCACCCCCAAGAAGAGTACCAGTGCGGCCCAGCTGCTCTCGCCACCGTGCTGGAATTTAGCCATGCCGAGGCCACCCCCACTGCGCTGGTACCTCAGGTATATGTGCCGGATCGCCAGGGCTCATTTCAAGTAGAAATGCTTGCTGCTACCCGTCGCTATCAGCGGCTTGCCCATGTCATTGACCCAACTCTTGATACCCTGTTTGCTTCTGTAGCCGCTGGCCAGCCGGTGCTGATCCTGCAGAATCTGGGGCTCAACTGGTACCCCCAGTGGCACTATGCAGTGGTGGTGGGCTACGACCTGGAGCGCCGACAGGTGCTGCTGCGCTCCGGTGTCACAAAACGCTATACCATGGGCATGAAGCTGTTTGAGCGCACCTGGCGGCGTGCCGATCACTGGGGCATGGTGGTGCTGGCCCCTGGAGAGCTGCCCGTAGCAGACAACCCTCGCGCTTACTTTCTCAGCGCCGCTGCCTTCGAGACCAATGCCCCGCCATCATTGGTTGATACCGCTTGGCGGAGTGGCTTGGAGCGCTGGCCCACAAGCATTGAACTGCTGATGGGGCACGGTAACTTCCTCCACAGTCAGGGCAGCTTCGACATCGCAGTTGAGCGCTTCCTCGCAGTGACAGAGCAAGCCCCCGGCTATGGTCCAGGACACAACAATTTAGCTCAGGCCTTGCTGTCAGCTAACCGCCGTGCTGAAGCTTTAGCCTCAGCACGGCGGGCCGTCGCTATCGGCGGTGAGCTCGAAGCAGTGTATCGTGAGACGCTGCGCCAGATAGAGAGCGCTCTTGCCACCCCTTGAAATATTTCCACCCAAACTGTCTACCAGCTGACAACAGTGAAAAAGTAGCGTTCTGGGACAGGAACTCCATACCGCTTTTCAGTCTCAAACAGGCATATTTCTACAACAACATCTGTACGTGCTCACCACGCGGGCAAAAATGGAGAAATGCTATGAATAGATCGATGGTTGCAGGTATTGCTATCGGTATTGTTGTTGCGTCGGCTGGCGGAGCTATCGCCGGTTACAGCATCCTCAATGATGAGGACGAGCCCACCCATGCCGAGGTACTAAATGTTGAAGAGGTCCGCGAAACGGTCAGCACCCCGCGGGAGGTATGCCAACCTGTACAGGTCACTCGGCAGAAGCCGGTACAAGATCAACACCAGGTGCTCGGCACCGTGGCAGGAGCCGTGATCGGCGGCGTGATCGGCAATCAGGTCGGCGGCGGTTCCGGCAAGAAGGTAGCGACGGTGGCTGGTGCCGCCGCAGGGGGCTATGCCGGCAACAAAACCCAGGAGCGCATGCAAACCAACAACACCTACCAAACCACTGAAACTCGTTGTGAAACTGTGATGGATCAACAGCAGGTACTCAAGGGTTATCAGGTCGACTACCGCATTGGCGAGAAAGAGGGCAGTGTATTCATGGACCACGACCCCGGCTCGCACATTCCTCTCAACGACGGCCAGCTGGTACTGTCTCGCTAGTTTTGTGGGCTATACCAAGAGCAAATGGAAGAGAGCAAAGGAAAGGGGCAGGCCTTCACGCTGACCGGACACAGTCCCGCCCCGCCCGCTTGGCGCTGTAAAGTGCCCTGTCGGCACGGTTGACCAGAGCTTCGAGGGTTTCCCGGGGTCGGTATTCTGCTACGCCGACACTGATGGTCACCCCGATATCTTCCCTACCGTAGCGGACCCTGAACGCCTTGACGCTGGCGCGCAGCTGCTCCGCCCGTTGCAGGGCATTCTCCAGGCTGCAGTCTTCAAGCAGCAACATAAACTCCTCACCACCCCAGCGACACAACACATCACTGTCGCGGATTTGTTCCTTGAGCAGGCCCACCACCCCTTTCAGCAACGAGTCACCTCCTTGGTGTCCGAACTGGTCATTGATCGACTTGAAATGATCCAGGTCGATGGCCAGTAACGACATGGTACTGTCGCGTCGGATCGTTGCTCTGGCAGCATGTTCGAAGAGGCTCTCAAAGGCTTGACGGTTGAGGGTGCCGGTGAGCTTGTCGGTCGTGGCCATCTCAACCAGGCGGCGTTGATAACCGCGTTGCGTGAAATGCGCCACCAGCAACACTGCCGTCATGATCCCCAAAGAGATCAGTACATTGATTACCAGAGTGACGGCAATGCGCTCTTTGCCCTGGTCGCGGTGCTGCTCCACCATCAGATACCAACCAAACTCTGGCACCAAACGGCTATTGAGGAAGACCTCGTCGCCAGCGCTATCCCGGTAGATCAGGCTGGAGCTAGGGGTTGTCAGGATCTGGGTGACCAGAGATTCCAGCCCCGGCCGGTCCCGCAAGGTTTTCGGCAGGTTGAAACCCCGACCGTGGAGCATCACTTCACCCTGGCGATCGACAAAGTAAATACGCCTGCCGTAACGGTGTTGGTAATTGTCTATCAACGCAATGACCGAATGCACCGACAACCCCACCCCGGTGCTGCCGATGAAGCGCCCCTCGTAATCCAGCACCCGGTAGTTAGTAAACACTGCCAGACGCGAGCGGTCAGCGGTGTCGCGGTCAATGTTGATATCGTAATCGTTGGCCAGTTTACGCAAGGAAAAATACCAGGCGTCAGCAGGATCCTCGGGGTCCATGGTTTTGACGATACCACTGGGATGGTAGTAATTCAGGGTGCGGTCAGAGATGAAAAAGGCTGTAATGGTACCGTATCTCTGCTGGATCTCCCGCAGATAGTGCTGGATACGCGCGCTGTCTTCTTCTCCTCCCAGCGCCCAGTCGCGGACAAAGGTGTCGCTGGCCATCAGTGATGAAATAAGGAAAGGCCGCAGTAGATCGCGCTGTATTTCTGAATAGATGTTGTCGCTGGTGAGCGGCAGCATCTCGTCCGCTATGTGTCGCTCCAGGGAATCCCTGGCAACAAAATAGCTGACCAAGGTCGTAACCATAAAGCCCACTGCCAGCATCGCGGCCAGAGCCACCAGCCGCTTTCTGCTGTCCGAGACGGGAGTTGCCATACGACCATTGCTTCGCTGTTATACCGCTGGAGAGTAAGAAACGGTAGGGGAAAAGTCCGCCCCAGACCAGTCATGGCCGGCGGCAGCCCTGTCTATTCTACAACCAGATGGCAAAGGGGCGAAGTATTCAGGGAGCGTTCAGCGCTAATTCAGCGGCTATTCAGCTGCTGTCATTCAGCATAAGGGGACAATAACAAAAAAACCTAAAGTGACACTTAAGGAGAACCCTATGTTTACTACTCGTATGATCCTTCCCGTTATCGCTGCCTGTCTGCTCGCCAGCGGCACTGCAATGGCTCAGGAAACCCAGTTCATCGGTTTCACGGTGGGCAAAGCCAGCGCCAACCTCAACGAGTCAGGCCGCGCCAAAGTGCGGATGCCCGGCGTCAACTTTGACCGCATTCTCGACGACTCCAGCAGCTGGGGGCTGCGCGTGGGCAACGATCAGACTGTCGCCCGCTACTATTTGAGCTACGACTATGTCTCAGATAACTACCGCAGTGCTGCCAAGATTCGCAAGCAGACTCTATCCGGCTCTTACGATCTGATGCTGCCTGTAGCCCACAGCACCCGGCTGTTTGCTGGTGCTACCGCCGGCGTCACCTATCTCGGTCAGGATACCCGCGGCTATCGCGACGACAACGACTGGGGCGTACATGCCGGTCTGCAAGCAGGTGTACTGCACGGTCTCTCCGATAGACTGGAGGTGGAGGGGGGTTACCGCTATGCCAGACATTTCGATTCCGATGTTACCTTTAAGCCCCGCGGGGCCAGCAGCCGTCGTGGCGATGCTCGTCTGAAAAGCAGCGACGAGCTTTATGTAGGCCTGAACTGGCGCTTCTGAAGTACGCTGACATACCCAGCCAGCGCCTGTCGGATGAGATCGCTCCTTCGCGTCCCAGCCGCCCAGGCGCTGGCCTTTTTTCATTCGGGGCGGCACCATGGCCCAACTCCGGTTTCAGCCCTGGTATTCTCTATCCCATGAACATATTACTCGCTGAAGACAACAATCTGCTGCGCCATCATCTTACCGAGCGCCTCTCCAGTGCCAACTATCACGTTCTGGCTGCCGGCGATGGCAACGAAGCCCTCTATCTGTCCCGCGAG
>JALNZZ010000014.1 GCA_023229065.1 Porticoccaceae bacterium | reverse complement strand
GTAATAAAGCCCTGCACCAGATCGGCATCAGCGCCCACATAGACAGTGGTCACCGTAATCACCGAGTTCTCGACAAAAGGGTACATCCGTACATTAAGCTCGGTGGCAGCACGCAGCCCGAGCAGCAGAATGAACAGGCTGACCACCATGGCCAGCACCGGCTTGCGAATAAAGATATCGGTAAACTTCATCGGATGCCGCCTTTGTCTTAGGGCCTAGCCACTGGGCGGCTGGGGATTCAGTTCCGCCTCGGGCAGCACACTGTTGTTGATGCGGGTAAGCCCCCCGGCCCGCAGCTTGAGCAGACCGCTGCTGGCCACTGTCTCACCGACCTCAAGCCCCTCTACCGCCAGCAGATCTCCCAGAGTCGCACCCGGCGTGACAAAGCGCTGGGTGACAGCATACAGGTCCTGCTCTGTCGGCGAGAGTACATAGACGACGGCGCCATAGGAGCGGTGTGACACGGCAGTCGCGGGGATGGCGACAAGCTCCGCTGAAGCACCAACGGGCACCTCGACACTGGCAAACATGCCTGGTCGCAGCACTCCGCCTGGATTACGAATCGTGGCCTGAACAGCAAAGTTGCGGGTGATCGCGTCCACCGCAGGCTCGATGGCGGTAATTTCGCCGAAGATCACCTCGTCACTCGCAGAAGCCACTGTCACCTGGATCTGCTGACCGGTGTTAATTCGAGTGCTGTACTGTTCGGGAAGCGTAAAGTTTACATAGAGGGGATCAAGCCCCTGCAAGGCAATTATGGGATCGCCAGCGCCCACATACTGCCCGATGTTGACCCGGCGAATGCCGAGCTGTCCGGCGAAGGGGGCCTGCAGGGTTTTCTGTTCCAGGCGCGCCTCCTGAGCTGCCACATTGGCGTGGGCCTGATCCAGCTCGGACTGGCGACGATCCAGTTCAGAACGCGATACCGTCTTGCTCTGAAACAGAGTCTTCACCCGTTCCAGTTCGATCTCCGCCAGGCGGGCAGTCGCCCTGAGGGAGTTCAACTCCGCCCGGTCGGTTGCCGCTACCAGTGACACCAGGGCTTCCCCGGCCTCGACCCAGGCGCCGTTGGGGTGATGAATCTCCTGCACGATGCCAGCTACTTCGGTAGTGAGCTGCGCACCGTTGACCGCCACCAGGCTACCGGCCACCTCGAGAGTCGGCACCCACTCCACCTTCTGAGCTACTGCAGAGCTCACCGCAACATCCGGCGGCGGCATGTTGTCAAAAAACTCGTTCATCTTCTGGTGGCCAAACCACTGCATGAAGAACAACCCGCCCAAAACCACTCCGGTCAAAATCAGGAGCACCCACATGCGGGGACTAAGTAGCCGCTTTTTCATGAACCGCTTTCCGTTTTGTGGCTGAATCCAGTGATAACAATGAATTCGGGGAGGTCAATGCCTGCGTAGTACCGCTGGAGCCAGCTCCTGCAGGCCGAGTGAGGATATCACGGGGCTTTAGGTGAATCGACATCAAGCTCCACGGATCAGGGCACTGTGTCATGTCCTTTTGGTGTTTTATTTATGAGCTTCGTAGTCCAGTCACTGCAACCTCATAAACCGACCCTAGAACTCAAGGAACGCTCGAGTGCGAGGTAGAGCGCCCGGTATTCGACGGTCATCGCAGTCTTATCGTTTCTGGCAACTCCGCGATTCCACTGGACTGCGGCATGAACGATGCCGACTATGAACGCTGGGAAAGGAATTTCGGGCGTCCCCATCCGGACAAAAGTGTCAACAAGAATGGGGACGAGACAGCCTAGCAGCTCAGCCTTTGCTCACTCAATAACCAGCTTGCCCTTCATCACCGCCCAGTGGCCCGGAAAAGAACAGAAAAATGTGTAATCTCCACCTTTTTCGAACTTGGCAACATCGAAGGTAACGCTGGTGCTCTCACCACCGCCGATCAAGTCGGTGTGGACAATGATTCGCTCGTCACCCGGTGGCAGGTAGTTGTTTTCCAGCCCTTGCTGCATACCCGCCTGGGCTACTGCCTGCCAGTCCGCATCCGACGCCACGACCCAGTTGTGACCCATCTGCTCCACCTTGAGCTTGCCGGTGTGGTTGAGCGTGAGAGTGACACTTTCGCAGTCGGCGGCCACGACCAGCTCCTGCTTGTCAAACTGCAGCTGGTCGTTTGCCGAAATTTCCAGCTCACAGGTTTTCGCGAACGTCTGACCGGCAAAAAACAGCGCGCCAGTGGCAAAAACGAACGACAATGCCTTCTTCATGAGATACTCCTCCGAGTTAACTATTACTTGGATAGGTTGACGTTTTAAGATAGAAAAGATGGGGACTGACTTTCCCAGCATAGTCCAGAACAGGCTATTCAGCCACCCACTGATTCATCCTGCGCTTCAGATCTAGTCAGCCCTTTGACCTGCCACCTCAGCGACACTGTCGCCCAAAGCGTTGATGAGAGCATCAATCTGATCAACCTCAGCGATAAATGGCAAGCCCAGTTGAATGGTATCCCCACCATAGCGCACATAGAAACCTTTCTCCCACATGCGCATCGCTACCTGAAAGGGCCGCAACAAGGGCTCGCCAGGCGCGGCGGCGAAAGTGATGCCAGCTGCCAGGCCACAGTTGCGGATATCGGTGATCAGCGGCAGGCCCTGCAACTGGTGAACGCGCTCCTCCAGCACCGGCGCCAGCTGCGCAGCGCGGTCGATCAACTGGTCGCGCTCCAGAATATCCAGCGCCGCCAACCCTGCCGCACAGGCGACCGGATGGGCGGAGTAGGTATAGCCATGGGGCAGCTCCACCTGGTATTCAGGCCCACCATTCGCCATAAACGTATCGTAGATTTCCTGACGAGCCACCACGGCTCCCATCGGGATCGCCCCATTGGTCAGCTGCTTGGCGATATTGAGCATATCCGGCACTACACCGAAAGCCTCGGCTCCGGTCTTGGCCCCAACCCGTCCGAATGCCGTGATCACCTCGTCAAAGATCAACAGAATCTGGTGCTGGTCACAAATCTCCCTCAGGCGCTGCAGGTAGCCCTTGGGCGGAGGCAGCACGCCGGCAGAGCCCGCCACAGGCTCGACGATCACGGCAGCAATGGTGGCAGCATCATGCCGAGCGATTATCTCCAAGAGCTCATCGGCCAGATGAGCGCCGTACTCGGGCTCACCACGCACATAGGCGTTTTCTGCTAGCAGGGTATTACCGAGATGATGATCGCTATCCATCTCGATACCGAAAGGAGTGAGATTGCCGGCGATGCCCCCGACCTCCAGGCCACCAAAGTTGACCCCATGGTACCCCTTGCTGCGACCGATCAGCCTGGTCTTGCCGGGCTGGCCTTTTTTACGCCAGTAAGCGCGGGCAATTTTCAGCGAGGTATCAGCAGCATCGGAGCCAGAGCAGGTGAAAAATACTCTGTTCAGTCCTTCGGGCATAAAGTCGACAATGCGCTCGGCCAGCTGAAAAGAGGTCGGCTGGCCAAACTGGAACCCCGGCGAGTAGTCCAGTGTTCCCAGCTGCTGTGCGACAGCATCACGTATTTCCGGGCGGCAATGGCCAGCACCACAGGTCCACAGACCGGACAGGCCATCAAAAATCCGCCGTCCACGGGCATCGGTGTAATAACAGCCCTCAGCTGCCACCAGCAACCGGGGATCCTTCTTGAACTGACGGTTGGCGGTAAAAGGCATCCAATGAGTATCCAGCTGCCTTTGGGTCAAACCTGCCAACTTATCACTCATGAAACACCCTCTGCCAGAACCAGACTATGTACCTATATTAAGGCTGCAGTGTACGGCAAATTCACAGAGTAGGAGAAGGTGGCTCACCCCGCCACAGAGACTGTTTGCCCCTCTTCCCATGGCTTCCACACCCACCCATAACGCCTGATCCCAACAGCGGGCCAATGGGCCGCCCCTTGCAAAGCCCCTCCTCACTGTGGTGCAATTCGCGGCTCTTCGCGTGCCTGCCATGCCTTTTCAGACCCGCCGAGTACTCCATAGCCCAGCCACCACGCCGCCAGAGGTACAATGAATGGCCGTAAAACTTGACGAAAAACTCGAACCTATCTATCAGGAAGTGTTGCTTCGCAACCCTGGCGAGACAGAGTTCCATCAAGCGGTTCACGAGGTGCTCGAAACCTTGGGTCCAGTGCTGGTGAAGTACCCCGAGTTTGCCGACAAGAAAGTCATCCAGCGTATCTGCGAGCCCGAACGCCAGATTATTTTTCGGGTGCCCTGGCAAGACGACAAAGGTGAGATCCATATCAACCGCGCCTTCCGCGTAGAGTTCAACAGTGCCCTGGGCCCCTATAAGGGTGGTATGCGCTTTCACCCCTCTGTCTATCTCGGCATCGTCAAATTTCTCGGCTTCGAGCAGATCTTCAAGAATGCGCTCACCGGCATGCCTATCGGCGGTGGCAAGGGCGGCAGTGACTTCGATCCCAAAGGCAGGTCCGAGTCCGAGATCATGCGCTTCTGCCAGAGCCTGATGACCGAGCTCTATCGCCACCTCGGCGAATATACCGACGTACCCGCTGGCGACATCGGTGTCAGCGGTCGCGAAATCGGCTTTATGTTCGGCCAGTACAAGCGTATCACTAACCGCTACGAATCCGGTGTGCTTACTGGCAAGGGGCTAGGTTGGGGCGGCAGTTTGGTGCGCACCGAAGCTACCGGCTACGGCACGGTATTTTTTGTTCACGAGATGCTCAAGGCCCGCGGCGACTCCCTGGACGGCAAGACTATGGTGGTCTCTGGTTCTGGCAATGTGGCCATCTACGCCATGGAAAAAGCAGCTGAGTACGGCGCCAAGGTAATCGCTTGCTCCGACTCCGGCGGTGTCGTGATAGATGAGCAGGGCATCGACATCGAACTGGTCAAGCGCTTGAAAGAAGTGGAGCGCTGTCGCATCAGCGCGTATGTCGATGCTCGCCCCAAGGCCCGCTATATCAAGCAAGGCAATATCTGGAGCATACCCTGCCACGTGGCGCTCCCCTGCGCCACGCAGAACGAGCTCAACGGCAAGGACGCGAAAACTCTGGTGGAGAACGGCTGTATCGCTGTCGCCGAAGGTGCCAACATGCCCACCACCCCGGAGGGAATCCAGATCTTTCAGGCCGCCGGAATTGCCTACGGTCCCGGCAAAGCTGCCAACGCAGGTGGCGTTGGCACCAGCGCGCTGGAAATGCAGCAGAATGCCAGCCGCGACTCCTGGTCCTTCGAGCACACCGAGCAGCGCCTGGAGCAAATCATGATCAGTATCCACCGCAACTGCTACGAAACTGCTGAAGAGTTTGGTGCCCCGGGCAATTATGTGATGGGCGCCAATATCACCGGCTTTATCAGGGTCGCTCGCGCCATGGATGCCCTGGGCCTGATCTGACCCCATACAGCCAGCTTCGCGGTACAGGCACCTGGAAGTGCCTGTACCGCGAAGAACGGGATACTTCGACGACGAGAGGGTACCTTTGTACACCCTCTCTGCAGGTGCCGGGAAGGCTCTAACTACCCGAATACCTCTTCGAGCAGATTACACATGGCACTCCATGATCGTGCTTCTGCAGTCTTATCGTAGGCCAGCCCGGGAATACCGTGACTCCCAGCCAATGGATCAGTAAAGCTGTGTACGGCGTTGCCAAAGTAAGTCAGCTGCCAGTCCACTCCATCGCGGCGAAACTCGCCCATGATCTCCTGCAGGGTTTCATCTTCAACCAAAGGGTCGTCGGCGCCGTGACAGACCAGCACGCTGGCCCTGATTTGGCCTGCATCGCCTTCCAGTTCCGGTAACAGGCCACCATGAAAGCTGACAATAGCGGCGAGCGGGGCACCACTGCGTGCCAGCTCAAGGCAGGTGGCACCACCGAAACAAAAACCAATCGCTGCAACCTTGTCGCCCGCGACTTCCGGCTGCGCCAGCAAAGCATCCAGTGCAGCCCGGGCGCGGGAGCGCCAGCCAACACGGTCAGCCCGGTAGCCCTGAGTTGTAAGCGACAGGCTCTCCAGATCATTGAATACCCGCCCCTCACCATGGGGATCCGCCGCCAGCGCTGCAAAACCGAGCTCGACCAGTCGACGGGCCCGCTCTCGGGCATGGTCGTTAAGGCCAAAAGCCTCGGGGAACACAACGATGCCGGGACGCTGTCCGCCCTGGCTTTCATCCCAGCAAAACTCACCGACGAAGTGGGTGGTGCCGTCTGTGTAGTCAATTTTTCGTGATGTCATCGCAAACTCCCTATTTTGGCGGCTCTGGAATGGCTGCTTCTCGACAAAGTGCCCTCAATAGCCACGACCAGAGCGGACAGGCATAATATCAGCCCACAAGGATCTTTCCCCATCCCCATGCGTATCCCCCGGATCTACACCGACCAGCTCCTCGTCGCTCAAGACACTTGCGAACTCGGCAAAGAGGCCGCCCGCCATTTGGTCACGGTGCTGCGCCTGAAGCCGGGGCAGCCGGTATGCCTGTTCAACGGTCAGGGTGGCGAATATAGCGGCGAGATCGTCGCGGCCAGCTCCAAAAGCGTTACCGTGCGCACCACCCACTACAATCCTGACAACCGCCAGTCACCGCTAAGAACACTCCTCGGCATCGGTATCTCCAGAGCAGAGCGTTTTGAGTGGGTGCTACAAAAAGCAGCTGAGCTCGGCGTCACGGAAATTTTTCCCCTCTACACCGAGCGCACCGAAGTCAAACTGAAAGGCGACCGCGAGAACAAAAAGCAGGCCCGCTGGCATCAAGTATTGGCCAGTGCCTGTGAACAGTGCGGGCGCAACCTGGTGCCGGTACTCCACAACTCCCAACCCCTGCAAGACTGGCTCGGCACCGAGGCTGACGCCCGACTGCTGCTCCACCATCGCACCACCGCCAATCTGCAATCCCTCTCCGCTGAAACACCGGCCTCTGTGGCGCTGCTCATCGGCCCCGAGGGCGGGCTGTCACCCAGCGAGATTGAGACAGGTCTAGCCAGCGGATTCCAGGCCATCGCCCTGGGCCCGCGGGTACTCCGCACTGAAACAGCGCCTCTCGCTGCACTGAGTGTTATCCAGTGGCTGTGGGGAGATTATCGTTAGCTGTGCCTCAGGGTCTGGAGCACCCCCACCCATTAAATCAACACTCCCACCACAGCTCCGGTAGCCAGGGTGGCCAGCAGCCCCACCCACACCGATGGCAGCCCCAGCGCGATGACGTCCCCCCGCCGCTCCGGTATCAGGGTGCCGAGACCTCCGATCATAATGCCGAGGCTGCCCAGATTGGCGAAACCGCACAGGGCATAGGTGAGCACAATGCGACTGCGTTCGCTGAGCTCCCCACTCTCCAGTGCCGCCAGGTCGAGAAAAGCAACCAGCTCATTGAGTACAACCTTGGTACCCAGCAGCTGACCGGCAGCTGCCGCCTCCCGCCAGGGAATGCCCAGCAGCCAGGCCAGCGGCGTGAACAGCCAGCCCAGCAGCCGCTGCAGAGTCAACGACCGCCCAGCCAGGTCCGGCAGCCATTGCAGCAGCAGGTTGGCCAAGTGCACCAAAGCGACCAGCACTACCAGCATGGCAATGATATTGAGCAACAGCGTCAGCCCCCGGGCGGTGCCATTGGTTACTGCATCCATCGCATTGCTGTCCTCGACAGGCAGCGCAGGCACTGCCGCCGCACTGGTGCGCCACGGTAGATAAAGGGATGCCATCACCAGCGCTGCCGGGGCAGAAATGATCGATGAGGTCAGTACATGGCCGAGGGCATCGGGGATCACCGGGGTAAGAATGCTGGCATAGAGCACCATCACCGTACCCGCCACAGTGGCCATGCCGCACACCATCAAGGCAAAGAGCTCACCCCGCGTCAGTGTCAGCAGATAGGGGCGAATCAGCAGCGGCGCCTCTACCATGCCTAGAAAGACGTTGCCGGTGACGCCCACACCGAGTGGACCGCTCACCCCCAGGCTGCGATTGAGCAACCAGGCAAAGCCGCGCACGATCAGCGGCAGTATCCGCCAGTGGAACAGCAGCGCCGACAGAGCACTCATCACCAATACCAGGGGCAGAGCGCGAAAGGCAAGGATATAGCCGTGCTCAGGGCGCACCACCTCGAACGGCACGGGTCCACCGCCGAGATAGCCGAACACCAGGCTGGTCCCGGCGCGCGTAGCTTCCTCCAGAGCGACCATGGCACTGTTCAACATCAAAAAAACGTGTTGGGACTGGGGAACCCTGATCAGCACCAGAGCAATGATCAACTGCATGGCGAGCCCACCCACCACCAGGCGCCAGGGCGGTTGCCGCCGCTGACCGCTGAGCCAGCACAAGAGACATAGAAGGGCGACGCCGAGGGCGCTTTGCAATTGCAGGGGCATGAGCTGGGCTTTCTTCTTGTCGAGTGGTCCGGAGGCAGTGTAACGCAAAGACGCGCACGGGGAACGTTTTGACCGAGCAGCGTCTGGCCACTCCCGTTTGCTCTCACCGAACCCCCTCTATATAATCTGCCCCCTGCATCAGGTGCCTGCTCGTCCATCCTTCGCAAGGATGGGCTGGAGCAGGGTAAACGGGAAGAGTGGTGCGTCCGGGCAACTTTCATGAAGTGGCCGCCCGCGACAACACCAACGCTGCCCCCGCAACGGTAAATGAATCCGCTGGATTCACAAGCCCGAAACCGGCCTGGTGATGACGCAATCCGCGTTATCACATGCAGTCGCTGTGACGATGAAGCGGAGGGCTTCACGCTGGTTGACTCGCCCCGTTGTTTCCGTGGCTATTCATTCCGCCCTGACCTCCCTCATTACGTCGATGCATACATCTGCGGTGACGAAGCGGAGGGCTTCTGCACGCTGATTGCTCTCGTCGCCGAGAACGACTGGCCTGCTCCCGACTTCCTCATTCGCACCGCTCAACCTGACGTTTGAGGATTTGATCCATGCTCACCCCCCTGCCCACGCGTCGGCATCTCGCCGCCGCCATTGGTGCTTGCCTGCTCGCCACCACCGCGTCCGCCGACAACTCCATGATGGAAGTCGTGGAAGTGCGCTCCACAACCCTAGACACTCGCGGCCTGGCCCTCGATGCGGGAAACAGCGCCGCTAGCCGTCTAGGCCTGACGATGCAGGACATCCCCGCCAGCATTAGCATCGTCAGCAAAGAGCAGATCGCCATCAAGGGAGATTTTTCCGGCCTCTCCGCCGTCACCCGGGCGCCCGGCTTCGCGGCCAGCGCCGGCCATGGCAATGGCGGCACCGGCACCACTGTGCGCGGTTTCGCTGGCCACGGCTCGGTGGTGAACACCTACGATGGCACCCGGCTTTATGTGGGCTCCGGCTCGGTCACTTTCCCCGCCGATACCTGGACAGTTGAACGGGTGGAGGTGCTGCGCGGCCCCGGCTCCGTCATCAACGGCGTGGGCGCCATCGGCGCTACGGTGAACTATGTACCGAAAAAGCCAACCTTCGATGCTATCGCCAGCGAGCTGGCGATCACCGCCGGCAGCTTCGATCTCCAGCGCTACGCCTTCGGTTCCGGCGGTGCCCTGACCGATACCCTCGCCTTTCGCTTCGACGCGGTAAATCACAGCCGCGATGGCTATGTAAAGGGCGACGATGAAGAGCGCACCGCCGTGGCCGGCGCCCTGCTGTTCCGGCCCACGAAGAACTTCAGTCTGCAAGTGAGCGTGGATTATGCCGACACTGATGCCGGCGGTTACTGGGGCACCCCCTTGGTGGACGGTCGGATACTTGATGCCATCCGCCGCACCAACTACAACATCGACGATTCGGTGGTCGAGTACGAAGACCTGTGGCCCCGGCTGCGCCTGGAATGGCGCCTCAACGAGGGCGTCCAGCTGCGCAGCGACACCTACTATCTGACCAGCGAACGGCACTGGCGCAACATCGAGAGCTACCGCTACAACGCCGCCAGCGGCCAGGTGGATCGCGCCGACTACCTGGAAATCCTCCACAAGCAGGAGCAGCTGGGCAACCGCACCGACCTGCTGTTCGAGATTGATCTCGGCGGCATGGCCAGCCGCACCAGCGTCGGCGTCGAGGTCAACCGCGTCACCTTCAGCCACATCAACAATTCGCCCTACGCCGGCAGCAGCAGCGTCGACCTGCGCCACCCCGACCGCGGCGCCTGGAACGACACCGCCGTCAGCGAAACCACCCGCGACTTCGACACCGATACCCTGCAATACGCCCTGTTCATCGACAACGTGCTGCACGTCAACGAGCAGTGGCACCTGGTGGCCGGCATCCGCCACGACGACTTCGACTACGAACGCCGCAACCGGGCGCGCAGCAATGGCCGCCCCGCCGGCCTTATCGAAGGCGACTACGACGGCACCAGCTGGCGCCTGGGGGCCGTCTACAAACCCGGCGACAACACCAGCTTGTACGCCCAGTACAGCACCGCTGCCGATTCCATCCAGGGCCTGATCACCTCCAGCAATCCCGACCTGGACATGGCCAAGGGCAAGCAGATCGAAGTGGGCATCAAGCAACACTTCCTCGACGGCCGCCTGCAATACACCCTGTCCCTGTTCGATATCGTCAAGGAAAACCTGCTGAGCAACGACCCCGGCGGCATCCAGCGCCAGATCGGCGAGCAATCCGCCCGCGGCGCGGAACTCGAACTGTACTGGCAACTGTTCGACGTCTTCAGCATCGACTTCAATCTGGCCCGCACCCAGCCCGAGTACGAAGAGTTCGTCAGCGGCGGCAACGACTTCAGCGGCAAGACTCCACGCGGCGTGCCACAGCGCACCGCCAACCTGTGGCTCACCTGGCAACTGGCCAGCGACTGGTCCGTGTCCAGCGGCGTGCGCCACGTGGGCAAGCGCTACCTGAACGACGCCAACACCAATGAGTTGCCCGCCTACACGGTGCTGGACGCCACCGTGCAATGGCAGGTCAGCGATGCCCTGCGCCTCAGCCTGCGCGGCAAGAACCTCACCGACACCGACGACTACGCCCTGTCGGGCAGCGGCAACCAGTGGCGGCTCGGCGATGGGCGCAGCGCGGAAGTTGGCCTGCACTATGCGTTTTGATTGAGGCTGGCCATGTCCATCAAACGCTGGCTGTATCTGAGCCACCGCTGGCTGGGCATCGCCCTGTGCCTGCTGTTCGCCATGTGGTTCTTCACCGGCGTGGTGATGATGTATGTGGCGTTTCCGTCCCTGTCGGAGGAGGAGCGCCTGGCCGGCCTGCCGGCCATCGACCCGCACCGAGTACAGGCGTCCGTCGGGCAACTGCTGGATGCGGTCGGTGCCGAGGTAGCCATCCAGTCGTTGCGCCTGACCACCGTGCTGGGCCGTCCGGCGTACCTGCTGCGCACCGGCGACGGCGCGCAGCACGGGCTGTTCGCCGATGACGGCGCGCCCTTCGCCGATTTCGACAGCGACGACGCCCTGGTGGCAGCACGACACTATCACCGCGCCGCCAGCGGCGAGGACGCCGCTGGTGCCGAATCCCTGGGCCTGGTGGAGATGGACCAGTGGTCCCTGTCCAGCAGCCTGCGCCCCCACCGGCCCCTGTACCATGTGGCCCTCAACGACGAAGCCGACACCCGGCTCTACATTTCGTCGCTCACCGGCGAAGTGGTGCGGGATACCAGTGCCCGGGAGAGGGCGTGGAACTGGCTCGGCGCCAATCTGCACTGGCTCTATCCGTTAGTGCTGCGCCGTCACGGCGAGCTGTGGAGCCAGGTGGTGATCGTTCTGTCTCTGCTTGGGCTCGTCTCCATAGCCACCGGCGCCGCGGTGGGCCTGATGCGGCTGCGCATCCGCAATCCCTACCGGGGCCGGGACATCACCCCCTACCGAGGCGCGATGAAGCTGCACCACCTTCTCGGCCTCGCCTCCCTACTGTTCCTCACCACTTTCATGCTCAGCGGGCTGCTGTCCATGAACCCTTGGAACGTGTTCACCTCGCAACAGCCTTTCGGCACCCTGTTGCGGGAATATCGCGGCAACCCGGTGGCGGACTCGGCCCAGGCCGGCGGCGACCCGCCGGAACTGCGCCAGTTGCTGACGCAATACCCGCACACCAGGGAAGTCGTCTGGCAGTGGCTGGCGGGCGAGCCCTACCTGATCCTTGTAGAGGCACCCTACCAACGCCGCACGGTAGTGCCCGGCCAGGACGATCAGCTCACCCTGGAACAACATGCCCGCGAACAGCTTGGCGAGATCATGGCCGGCGCGACGGTCACCACCGCGACGACCCTCAATCACTACGACAACTATTATTACTCCCACCACCAGCGCTGGCGCCCACTGCCCGTACTGCGGGTGATATTCGACGACGACGAGCACAGCTGGTTCCATATCGACCTGACCACCGGCGAGCTGATCAATCGCCTCACCACCAAGGGCCGCGCCCAGCGCTGGCTCTACAATGGCCTGCACAGCCTGGACTTCATCGCCCTGATCCAACGCCGACCGTTGTGGGATGTCGTGGTGATCGCCCTGAGTGTGCTCGGCTTCGTGTTCTCCGTCACCAGTGTGCAAGTGGCCTGGCGTCGTCTGCGCCCTAAGGCCCGACGGCGCCAGAGGTGAGCGGGCAGGTAGAGACAGCGCCGCGACAAGCCGACTTCAGCTATCCACAGACATCGCCAGGGTGCGGCTGATCTGCGCATAGCCCCAACCGCTTTCGGCACGCCACTGATTGTACGCCTCCTGCACTTTTTTCATGGCCCTCTTGCCCTTGGGTGGCTGGTCCACGACGCCTACTCCAATCAAGGCAGCAATCCCGTCGCGGCTTAACACAAAGCCGTCCATGCCCATGGCGCGCAAAAAATGTTGCCCACTGTTGCCGCCAAGGCGAGAGCCGTTTTTGGCAAGAAATTCCAGCAAGCCGACAAAATCATCCTGCGGCCAGGTGGCTAGAAATTGTCCAAAAGAGCCGTGACTTTTCTGTACGTCGAGAATCATGGTCGCGTTAAGCGGTACAGTGCGGATCTTCTGGGAATTGCGCACAATGCGCTCATCTTCACACAGGGTGTCAAAGTCATCAGGGCTCATCATTGCGCAGCGCAGTACGTTGAAGTGCCAGAATGCCTGTTCAAAACCCGCCCACTTGTAATCAATGATCTGCCATACAAAGCCCGCTTTGAATACGGCACAGGTCATAGCGGAGAGATAGCGGCTGTCATCCACTTCCGCCAGCAAATCGGGCGGTTTGATACCCTCGGAAACCAGAGCAGCGAGTTCCTTGTCGCCGCCTTTACGCTCCGCTGCTCGCTGGCGTATCTCGGCGAAGGGAGAAATGGTTCTCGTCATAGGGTTACATCCAAAACAGGGGAGGAATGGGGGTGGGGTGAGAGTGGAAAGCTCAGCACGGTTTCGATAATACCGGATCATGCTGGCTCCCTCCTCACACCACTGCGACAATTTGTCGCATCCACAGCATCTCTTTGGAGCGGTACTCTTCTATTTACTTCCAGATACGGTGAGAAAATGACATGTCCACAACGGTTTGGGTCCGCTGGGCAGCGCTGGGGCTTGGTGCCAGTGCGCTAACAGGGATTCCTTCGATAACGATAGCAGAAGAGCGGGGTGCCGCTCCTCACATGGAAACCGTGCAAGTCACCGCCCAACACACCCCGACCACTCTACTGGCCGAGCAAGCCATCATTCCCGGCGGTGTATCCATTATCGACAATGAAGAGCTATACCGCCGCCAGACCACCGGCCTCGCCGACATGTTGCGCTTCGTACCCGGCATGTGGGCCGTCAGCGCCACGGGCACCGATCATGTCTTTATTTCCAGCCGGGGCTCAAACCTTGATGCCACCAACTACGACATGAACGGCATCAGGCTGCTGCAGGATGGCCTGCCAGTCACTGCTGCCGATGGCAACAACCACAACCGCATCATCGACCCCCTCAGTGCCCGCTACGCCAGCGTCGCGCGCGGTGCCAACGCCATGAGCTTCGGTGCGGCCACCCTCGGTGGTGCGATCAATTTCATCAGCCCTACCGCCCGAGGTATGGAAGGCTCGACCCTCTACCTCAACGGCGGCAGCCACGGCACGGCCCAAGCCCGGCTGAATACCGGCACCGTGTTCGCCGATGAGCGCGGCGACGCCATGTTGACCCTGGAGAGTCTGCGTAAAGACGGTTACCGTCGCCACAGCGCACAGGAACGTCTAGGCCTTTATACCAACGCCGGGTGGCAGTTAAGCGATACCATCGAAACGCGCTTTTACGCCACCTACATCACCAACGACCATGAGCTGGCCAGTGGACTCACAGCCGACGAGGCAAAAGCCAACCCCAGGCAGGCCGGTGCCACCGCCGTCAGCGGCAACTTCCAAGTGGATGTCGATACCCGCCGCCTCGCCAACAAGACCACCTGGCAGCTGAGCGACAACAGCAGCCTCGAGCTGGGCTTTTCGTGGGAAAAGCAAAGCCTTTACCATCCTATCGTCGATAAGGTCATGGTGGACTTCGATGGCCCGGGGCCCAATCCCCCAGTGGAAGTCTTCAGCCTGTTGATCAATACCGACCAGCGCGACTGGAATACCATGGTACGCTACAACCTGGAGGCCGGTGACCACCAGTGGCGCCTCGGCTTGAACTACGGAGAAAATCGCGTCAAGGGCGGCAATTACCGCAACGATGGCGGGCGGCGCAACGGCCTGACTACGCGTATTAACAACAGCGCAGAAAGCCTCGAACTGTTCATTCTCGATCACTGGCACTTCGCTGAACAGTGGACTCTTGTCTACGGAGCCCAGGCGGTGGTTGCCAGCCGCGAGGTGGTCAATATCGATACCGCTGACGATGCAGTACGCTCACCCAACGACGACTACGAAAGCATCAACCCCCGCCTCGGCATTATCTATCAACCGAGCGACGGCACTACTCTGTTCGCCAACATCAGTCGTCTGTACGAAGCCCCCACCAACTACGAACTGGACGACGATGCCCGGGGGGACAACCATACCCTCAGCGCCATGCGCGGCACCGTGGTGGAGGTAGGAGGTCGCGGCCAGCACGCCTTTTCCAGCGGTCAGTGGCACTGGGATCTGTCCCTCTACTACGCGCGTATTCGGGACGCAATTCTGTCCGTGGACGACCCCGCCGCCCCGGGCACCAGCCTCACCACCAATATCGATGACACGATCCACGCCGGCCTGGAGCTGGCGCTGGGCGCTGTCCTGCTCCTGGACAGCGCCGGCATCCACCGTCTGGAGCCGCAGCTAAGCTTCACCCTGAACCACTTCCGTTTCGACAGCGATCCCTTTTACGGCAACAATGACCTGCCGGTCGCACCCGGCTACAGCGCCCGCGCCGAATTGCTCTACCGCCACAGCGGCGGCCTGTTCGCCGGCCCGACACTGGATGTAGTCGACGACCGCTATGCCGACTTCAACAACACCTACCAGGTGGATGGCTATGCGCTACTGGGCTTTCGCGCCGGCTTCGAAGGGCGCGGCTGGCAGGTCTTCTGCGAGCTGAGAAACCTCCAGGACAGGGACTATATCGCCACCCACGCCGCGGTAAACCAATACACCCCGTCGGCAGCCCTGTTCAACCCGGGCGAACCGCTGTCGGCCTATGTTGGTGTTCAGTTCCAGCTCTGACCTTTATTGCGGATTGATATGGCTAGACAGCGCTTCGCACTCCGGACGCGACCTCACAGCACCGCAAGCACGTTTGCCATCCCCCTACCACATGGATACAATCCGCCCCCTGCATCAGGTGCCTGTTCGTCCATCCTCCGCCGGGATGGTCTGGAACAGGGTAAACGGGAAGTGTGGTGCGTCACGGCAAGATTTTTGAAGATTATCGGCCGCCAGTGACAAAACCACCGCTGCCCCCGCAACGGTAAATGAGTCCACCCGACTCACAAGCCCGAAACCGGCCTGGTGACGACGCGCTCTGCGTCGTCACGGTGTGCAGTAGCTGCAACGATGAAGCGGAGGGCTTTGTCGGTGGTTACTTGCCTGTCTGTTTCTGTTCGGCGCTCACCACTCTTACCCTCCCTCAATCTTTGTGTTTTTAACCCGATTGAGGAACTATCGTGAAAAAGACCATTCTCGCTCAAAGCATCCTGTTGGGCTCCATCGGCCTGCCCGCCTTCGCCGACAGTCTCCAGGAAGAAGTGATCGTCACGGCCACCCGCACCCCGGTGGCCCTGGTAGACAGCCTGGCAGCGGTCTCCACCGTCTCCCGCGAACAGCTGGATATTCGCCAACCCTTGGAGTTGACCGACATGCTCCGCCAACTCCCCAGCCTGGAAGTCAGCCGCAATGGCGGCCCGGGTGCCACCACCAGTCTGTATACTCGCGGCACCTCCGGTGGACATACCCTGATACTTGTGGACGGCATGAGAATGAGCAGCGCCACCTCTGGCGGCACCAGCTTCCAGTTTCTCAATCCTGACCAGATTGAGCGCATCGAGGTGGTACGCGGCGCTTACTCCAGCCTCTATGGCAGCGAGGCCATTGGTGGCGTGGTGCAGATCTTTACCCGCGACGGCTCGGCGAGCACCGGCAGCTATGTGAGCGCCGCCGCCGGCAGCCACAGCCTGCGCAAGACAGCCATCGGCACCAGCGGCAACACCGGCAACCTACGCTACGGCGTACACGCCTCTTACCTGGATACCGACGGTATCAACAACCAGGAGGCCGACCCCCACAGTGACAAGGACGGCTATCGCAACAAGTCCATCAACGCCAGCGTCGGCTACAGTTTCGACAACGGCGCCGACCTCAGCCTGCGCTTTCTGGAAAGCAACAACCGCACTGACTACGACAATACCTTCGACGCCAGCGAGCTTCCCTATAGCGATTCCTGGCTGCAGAACATCAGTCTGAATGGCGCCCTGCCAGTGACAGATTTCTGGCTGAGCCAGCTGTCCCTGGGACTGTCCACCGACGACAGTGACAACTACGACAAGGTCAGCGGTCGCAGTCTCGGTCACTTCCGCACCCGCCGCGAACAGCTGCTGTGGCAAAACGACTTCACCATCGCCGAAGATCACATCATCACCATCGGCTACGATTACTACGAAGATAAAGTGAAATCCAGCAACCTCTATGTAGACTATGCCGGCAGACCGGTGAAAACCCGCGACAACGAGGCTGCTTTCGCCCAGTATCAGGGCGGCTGGTCGATCGTCGACCTGGTACTCGGAGTACGTGAAGAAGATAACGAGCATTTCGGCAGCCACACCACCGGCAACGTTTCCCTCGGCTTTCATCTCGACGACAACCATCGTCTGGTGCTGACCTGGGCGGAAGGCTTCAAGGCTCCCACTTTCAACGACCTGTACTGGCCCGCCAGTCCCTGGGATGCCGGCAACCCCGATCTGCTACCCGAGGAGTCGGAAAACATCGAGATCAGTCTGCGGGGCAACTACGACCGCTGGCACTGGGCGCTCAGTTACTTCGAAAACGACGTTGACAACCTGATTGCCTGGGCGGCGGGAGACGACTTCGTGTGGCGTCCCTACAACGTCGACGACGCCGAAATCGAAGGCGCCGAATTGGTGCTGGGTACCACTCTGGCGGGCTGGGATCTGAACGCCTCCTATACCTACCTAGAGCCCAAAGATGCCAACAGTGGTAACCTTCTGCCACGCCGCAGCCGCAATAACGTCACCCTCAATGCCGATACCCGTTTCGGCGATTTATTGCGTTTTGGGGTCTCGGTGAAAACTCAGGGCAAGCGTTACAACAATGCGGCCAATACTCAGGAACTGGGTGGCTACACCACCCTCGGCCTGCGTCTCGGCTTACAGCTCACCCCATCTCTGGAAGCCAGCCTCAAGGGTGACAACCTGCTGGACAAAGACTATCAGCTCGCCAGCGGCTACAACCAGGAAGGGCGCACCTGGATGCTGGGGCTGACCTGGCGGATGTGATCTCCCTGTGACCAAACCCAGCCCCCTTATGACACAAAGCCCCTTCACTCTGATGGTGCAGGGCACCACCTCCGACGCTGGCAAGAGCGTGCTGGTGGCGGGTTTGTGTCGGGTACTGGCGCGGCGCGGCGTGACAGTCGCGCCGTTCAAACCTCAGAACATGGCCCTCAACAGCGCCGTCACCCCTGACGGCGGCGAGATCGGTCGCGCCCAGGCGGTGCAGGCCCAGGCCTGCTTCCTCGAACCGCACCGGGATATGAACCCGGTCCTGCTCAAACCCTCCAGCGATACCGGCGCTCAGGTGATCATCCAGGGCCGAGCGCTGGCCAATATGAACGCCCGCGACTACCACGGCTACAAAGCCGTGGCCCGTAACGCGGTGATGGAATCCTACGATCGACTGCGCAACCACTACCAGGCAGTAATCGTCGAGGGCGCTGGCAGCCCGGCAGAGATCAACCTGCGGGACAACGATATCGCCAATATGGGCTTTGCCGAGGCAGTGGACTGTGCGGTGATCCTCATTGCCGACATCGACCGGGGCGGCGTCTTCGCCCATCTGGTAGGTACCCTGGAACTATTGTCGGACACCGAGCGGAAGCGGGTGACCGGCTTTGTCATCAACCGCTTCCGGGGTGATATTTCCCTGCTCCAGCCCGGCCTCGACTGGCTGGAGCAGCGTACCGGCGTGCCGGTGCTGGGGGTACTCCCCTACCTGCACGGCTTCCATCTGGAAGCGGAAGACGCCATTGATGTCAGCCAGGTGAGCGGCGAAGGCGAGCAGCTGAAAGTGGTAGTGCCAGTATTGCCGCGCACCAGCAACCACACCGATTTCGACGCCCTGCGCCTCAACCCGGCAGTGGATCTGCGCTTCGTCTACAGCGGAGTCCCTCTTCCCCCCGCCGACCTGATCGTGCTGCCCGGCAGCAAGAACGTACGGGGCGATCTGGCCGCCCTGCGCACCAATGGCTGGGACCGCGACCTGCTACGTCACTTGCGTTACGGCGGCAAGGTGTTGGGCATTTGCGGCGGTTTCCAGATGCTGGGCAACGAAGTCGCCGATCCCAACGGCATCGAAGGCAACCCCGGCGCTAGCTCCGGCCTCGGCCTGCTGGACATGAGCACCACCCTGCACCCGGAAAAACAGCTGCGCCAAGTCTCCGGCACACTGACGGGCTTCGCCCAAGCTGCCGTCCCGGCGGAAGGCTATGAAATCCACTGCGGTATCTCCACCGGCCCGGCCCTCGCCAATCCCGTGGCACAACTTCCCCACGGCTCCGACGGCGCCCGCAGCGCCGATGACCAGGTGCTCGGCACCTACATCCACGGCCTGTTTGACCAGCCCGAAGCCGCCCACGCCCTGTTGGACTGGGCCGGCCTGAAGAAGGCAACTACCTTCGACTATCGCGCCCTGCGGGAACAGCAGATCGATCGCCTTGCGGACACAGTGGAGCAACACCTCGATCTGGTGCAGCTCTCTCCCCTGTTCGCATTCGATGCACAGAGGAGCTCATCATGACCTGCGACACACCGGTGGGCAGCGGCCCGTTATCAGTTGTCACTGATCAAGCGTCAAAAAGTTCACGTCGCTGCCCAGCACTGCTGGTCAGCGCCCCCGCCTCCGGCCAGGGCAAAACCACGGTAGTGGCCGCCCTGGCCCGCCATCACAGCCGCCTGGGGCGGCGGGTACGGGTGCTAAAGACCGGCCCCGACTTTCTCGACCCGATGGTCCATCAGCGCGCCTGCGGCAGCCCCGTCTACCCTCTCGACCTGTGGATGGTGGGCGACGCCCTATGTCAGCAAGTGCTCCACGAAGCCGCTGGCGACGCGGACCTGATTCTGGTGGAAGGGGTGATGGGGCTCTACGACGGCACGCCCAGTAGCGCCGACCTGGCGCTGCGCTTCGGCCTGCCGGTGGCGGCGGTGATCGACGCCGGCGCCATGGCCCAGACCTTCGGCGCCCTGGCCCTGGGCCTGGCCCGCTACACACCCGGCCTGACCTTTGCCGGGGTATTTGCCAACCGAGTGGCCAGCGACCGCCATCGAGACATGCTGCGGGACAGCCTGCCGGCGGAGCTACCCTGGCTGGGCAACCTGCCGAAACAGGCCGGCCTAGCCCTACCGTCCCGCCACCTGGGTCTCCACCAAGCGGACGCCATCGCCGATCTGGACGAGCGCCTCGACCGGGCGGCGGACCTGATCGCCACCACCCCACTGGCGGCACTGCCCGCCCCGATCACCTTCCAGGCGCCCCCCCTCGAGCCACTCCCGCGCCTGCTTCAGGGCCTTACCATCGCCGTGGCCCGAGATGCCGCCTTCAGCTTCGTCTACCAGGCCAACCTTGAAGTGCTGGAAGCCATGGGTGCCGAACTGTGCTTTTTCTCCCCGCTGAACGACAGCGCTTTGCCTGCGGCGGACAGCCTCTACCTGCCCGGCGGCTACCCGGAACTGCACTTGGACCGGCTGGCGGACAACACCGCCATGCTCACCGCCATCAGCACCCATCACCGGGCCGGCAAGGCCATCGTCGCCGAGTCTGGCGGTATGCTCTACCTGCTGGAATCTCTGACCACGGCAGATGGCCACTGCCGCCAGCTGGCCGGCCTGATTCCCGCCAGCGCCAGCATGGGCAACCGTCTCGGCGGGCTTGGTCTGCAAGGGGTTCACTTTCCTCAGGGGCTGCTGCGGGGACACACCTTTCACTACTCCACGTTCGACGCGGCACCGAATTTCACCCTCTCCGCCACCCGCCACCCTGGCGGCCAGCCCGGTGAAGGAGTGGTCTGCGACGGTGCTCTCACCGCCTCCTATATCCACTGGTACCTGTCCTCCAATCCGCAGGTGGCGGCCCATTTATTCCTCGGGAAGGCGTTCCTGGAGCAGATGCCATGAACGAAGCCCTGACCAGCCCACAGACACTAGCTCTGCCAGGTGCCTGTCTGAGTCACTGTGCGGACTGGGTTACCCTGGCGTTCGACACCCCACGCCGGGCATTGAGCAGCGCCGTGCTGGGGGGCGGTCTCGGCCACAGCCAACGTTGGCTCAACCTGCGGGTAAACGGCGACGCCGCCCACGAGAGTCCTCAAAATACCCTGGCAGAGCTGTGCCGCCAACGTAGTTGGGAAGCCAACACCGTGGCGATGATGACCGCCGCGTCCATGGCGTCCCTGCGGGTGCGCCGCGCTGTCTTCAGCGGCGCGGCTTTTGGTGACGAGGTTGCTGGTAATGAGAGCCTGGCGGTACTCGTCACCTCCGGCATGGCCAACGCCCGCCGCGCTGGCGATCCGGCGGAATACCGGCAGCTCGGCGCCCAGCCCATCAAGGCCGGCACCATCAATCTCGCGGTGGTCGCCAGCGCCCGGCTGAGCGACGCCGCCTTGGTGGAGACAGCGCTGGTGGCTACCGAGGCCAAGGCCGCCCTGCTCCAGGATCTGGGCATCCGCAGCCCGGTCTCCGGCGCCATTGCCACCGGAACCGGTACCGACGCCCTCGCGGTATTCGCCGGCGCCGGCCCTCCGACCATCCACTACGCCGGCAAACACACCCTGTTCGGCGAAGCTGTGGCCAGGCTGGTGCTGGCGGCCCTGGCCGACTCCATCCGTCAGAGCGGCCCGTTGATCGACGACCTCGAACTGGAAGAAGACGCCCGATGAACACATCCAAACACTCTGGCCAGGGATTGACACTGATCCTCGGCGGCGCCCGTTCCGGCAAGAGCCGTCTGGCCGAAGAGCACGCTCTGGCAAGCGACATGCACCTGTACTACATAGCCACCGCCACAGCGGGGGACGGCGAGATGGCGGAGCGCATCCACCATCACCGCGCTCGGCGCGGTCCCGAATGGCGCACGGTAGAAGCCCCCTTGCATCTCGCCACCACTCTGCGCGATCTGGCCCGGGACGACCGCTGCCTACTGGTGGACTGCCTCACTCTGTGGCTCAGCAACTGTCTGCACCACGACTGCTGGCCTCGGGAAAGGGACGACCTGCTGAAAACCGTCGCAGAGCTGCCGGGCCAGATCTTGCTAGTCAGCAACGAGGTCGGCTCCGGCATCGTGCCCTTGGGAGAGCTGTCGCGCCGCTTCGCCGACGAGAGCGGGTGGCTGCATCAGCAGCTGGCGCAAGTGGCGACGCGAGTGACACTGGTGGTGGCGGGGTTGCCGCTTGAGTTGAAAGACCTGACATACCCAAAGCACTCGCTTCGCTCGCAGGGCAGGCCCTCTGAGGTCTGACGTCGGATGCTTTTTGGTGCTGGCATCGAGCTCGGCACACTGCAAAACAATCGAGGAAACACTATGCACCATGACACGGGCACTCCTTTCTTGGCTTCAGACTTCAAATGTCAGACCTCCAGCCTCTCATCAGCCTGGCTGAACCAGCCGCCAACACCTCCCTCGCAGGCTGCCAGGGAAACCGCCCGCCAACGTCAGCAACAGCTCACCAAGCCGCCCGGCTCTCTGGGCCGCCTGGAGCAGCTGGCCGTCGACTTCGCCGGCTGGCAGGGTACCCCTCTGCCGCGCCTGGAGCGGGTGCGGATACGGGTATTCGCCGCAGACCACGGCATCGCTGCCGAGGGGGTCTCGGCCTTTCCCCAGGCGGTGACGGTAGAGATGATCCGCAATTTCGCCCGTGGTGGCGCCGCCATTTCGGTGCTGGCGCGCCGCACCGGGGCCGATTTTGGGGTGGTGAACCTCGGCACGGTGAGTCCCCTGCCGGAGATCGACGCCAACCACCCGGCGGTGCACGACCGGCAACTGGCACAGGGCAGCGCCAATATCTGTCGGGAAGCGGCCATGGACGAGGCCCTGCTGGCCGCAGCCCTGGCGGCGGGCGCGGAAGAGGCCACCGACTGCGACCTGTTCATCGGCGGCGAGATGGGCATCGCCAATACCGCCACCACTGCCGCCCTGGCCAGCGCTCTATTGGACCTGTCGGCGACGCAGACCGTAGGCACCGGCACCGGGGTGGATAACGCCGGGCTGGCTCGCAAGCGGGACGCGGTGAGCCGTGCCCTGGCATTACACAGCAGTCACTGTCACTCCCCTCTGGAAACCCTGCGCCGTCTCGGCGGTCTGGAGATCGCCGCTCTCGTCGGCGCCTATATCGCTGCCGCCCAGCGCGGCATTCCCAGCCTGGTAGACGGCTATATCTGTACTGCAGCGGCCCTGGTGGCCTGCCGTCTCAACCCGGGAGTACGAGACTGGCTGTTGTTCGGCCACCGCTCCCGGGAGCCGGGGCACCGCCATCTGCTGGCCGCCCTGGACGCCGAACCGCTGCTCGACCTGGGTCTGCACCTGGGGGAGGGCAGTGGCGCCGCCACCGCCCTCCCACTACTGTACAGCGCCTGCGACCTGCATCGGGAAATGGCCACCTTCGCCGAAGCCGCCATCAGTGGAAGCGCGCCGTGACAGCCCCGGCACCCACTATCGTCGACCTGCTGCGCCACGGTGCATGCGAGGGCGGCAACATCTTCCGCGGTGTCACCGATTCGGCGTTGAGCGAAGCAGGCTGGCGGCAGATGGCGGATGCCCTGTCCTCAGGCATCGGCTGGCAACGGGTGATCAGCTCCCCCCTGCAACGCTGCCGGCGCTTCGCCGAGTGGTTCGCCAGCGATCGCGGCCTGCCCCTCGCAGTGGAACCGGCGCTGCGGGAGATCCACTTCGGACACTGGGAAGGCCGCGATATCACTGCTGTCTGGCAAGAAAACAAAGCCTTTCTGGAACGCTATTACCGCTCTCCCGGTAACCTCGCGCCACCAGGCGGAGAAACTCCCACCGAGGCTCTGGCGCGCCTGCGCCGAGCCTGGGATGACTTGCTCACCTGCCACCAGGGGGAGCATTTGCTATTGATCTGCCACGGCGGTGCGATTCGTCTGCTGTTATGCCACCTGTTGGGCGCTCCCCTCGCCAGCGCTCACTTTTTTGACGTCCCCCACGGCTGCCTGACCCGGCTCCGCATCTATCACCTGCAGGATGGCGACGTCGTTCAGCTGGTTTTTCATCAGCCACCGCCGTTACAGGCGGACGCCCAGCCAGCAGCGCTGCCACAAGCAGACCCCTGCGCTCATGGACCTCAGCATTCATGACCTCACCATTCATAAATAGCATGCTTCGAGAGGAAGGTCGCGCCCTGACAGTGGCGCTAGGACTCCTGACCCGCATCCCGATGCCTTATATCGGGGAAGCCAGCCAGCAGACTCTGGGCCGCTCTCTCCACTGGTATCCAGCTGCAGGACTGGTGATCGGACTAGCTCTGGCGCTGTTCACAGCTCTCCTGCCTGGTCCCACCCTGCCGAGTCAGGCCCTGCTGGGGGCCACCCTCGCAG
>JALNZZ010000048.1 GCA_023229065.1 Porticoccaceae bacterium | reverse complement strand
CTGGGCCGCTCTCTCCACTGGTATCCAGCTGCAGGACTGGTGATCGGACTAGCTCTGGCGCTGTTCACAGCTCTCCTGCCTGGTCCCACCCTGCCGAGTCAGGCCCTGCTGGGGGCCACCCTCGCAGTCACTCTGTGGGTGGCACTGACCGGCGCTCTGCACCTCGATGGGCTGGCGGACTGTGCCGATGCGTGGGTGGGTGGCATGGGTGACAGGGAGCGCACCCTCGCCATCATGAAAGACCCGGCCTGCGGTCCCATCGGCGTCACTGCCGTGGTGTTGGTGCTGCTACTCAAAGCGGCGGCCTTGGTGACTCTGCTGTCTCACTCGACGACCGTCTGCTGGTGGTTGGCTCCAATGGCAGCCCGTACTGCCCTGCCCCTGGCGTTCGTCACTCTGTCTTATGTGCGCCCCACCGGTATGGGTGCAGGCCTTGCCGCCAATGCTTCGCCACTCGGCCTCACGCTGGCAGCGCTGCTGGTACTGGGTCTGCTCGCCCTGGGCCTGCCAACCGCCCTGTGGTGGCTGTGGCTAGCCCTGGCAGCGGGACTATTTGCGGTTTGGCGCCGGGGGGTACAACAGCGTCTTGGCGGCTTTACCGGAGATTGCGCTGGTGCCCTGGTTGAGCTACTGGAAGTGGCCCTGTTGGTTTCAGCCGCTCTCTTCCTGACAACAGCTTCCGCAGCGGGGAGCTGAGTGCCGTGATCGCCCTGCAAATACTCCTCGCCCTGACTCTTGACGCCCTGTACGGCGAGCCGCGCCGCTGGCACCCCTTGGTGGGTTTCGGGCAGCTGATCAGCAAATTTGAAGCTCTGCTGCGCCGCGACGGACAGGCACCACAGAGCCAAAAACTGGCGGGCCTCCTTGGCTGGCTACTGCTGGTGCCTCTGCCAGCCTTGATTCTGTGGTGGCTGCTGGAGTTGCTGTCGGATCTGCCCGGCTGGCTCCTGATGGCAGCTCAGGTGCTGATGCTCTACTTCACCCTTGGCAACCGCAGCCTGGCAGAACACGCCCGCGCCATCGCTGCACCACTGCTGCGCAACAATCTGACAGAGGCACGCTTCAGAGTAGGCATGATCGTCAGCCGCGACACCGCAAGGCTGGACAAGGCGAGCGTAGCCCGAGCGGCAGTGGAGTCTGTACTGGAGAACGGCAGCGACGCTGTCTTGGCCCCCTTGTTCTGGTTCGCTGTCGCGGGCGCGCCGGGAGCTCTGTTCTATCGGCTGGCCAACACTCTGGACGCCCGCTGGGGCTACCGTTCAGACAAGTACCTCCACTTTGGTCGCGCTGCGGCACAGTTCGACGATGTACTCAACTGGATTCCCGCCCGACTCTGCGCTCTGTCCTACGCTTTGACAGGTAATCTGCGTAACGCCCTGCGATGCTGGCGGGAGCAGGCGCCCCAAGCTGCCAGTCCCAACGCAGGCCCGGTGATGGCCGCCGGCGCTGGCGCTCTCAATATCCGTCTGGGTGGACCAACCGACTACCACGGCCAAACAGAATGGCGCCCCACCTTGGGCACCGGCCATGTTCCTGAACCTCGGGACATCCACCGCGCACTGCACCTGCTGTGGCGGGCCACCGTCCTCTGGCTGGTAATTATAGCCAGCGCTGAAATCAGTCTTTCAAGGCATCTCACGTCCAAATTCGAAGGAGCATCGGGTGATCAGACTATGCTGCTTTGGCACTCCGTCGCCCGGCCTCGAGTTGGGGGAGGAACTTTCGAGACACGCCGTGAATACATCCCTGTAGGCTCGTATGCGGCATCCTTGCCGCATACGGTCTCGAAAGTTCCTCCCCCAACTCGAGACCTGCCTCTCGACCAATCGGACAGAATGCACTTCGGACAAAAACACACTCTGCACAGAACACCCTGCGATGTGAGGGCACGGCCTGGGGCAGACGGGTTCGAGACCGTCAGCGGCAGGGATAGCCGCTGCCGAGCCTACAGGGATGTATTCACGGCGTGTCTCGAACCCGTCTGCCCCAGGGCGGAACCGGGGTCCAAAGTGCCTTATATCCCCTCGAACCTGAGTGCCAACTTCCAGCTCTTTTTTGGATTCTGTGGAGGGGCCTTATGTCCCTGATTCACGGCGGCAACCTGATCCGCGCCAGCGCCGAGTACGGTATTCCCCTCACCGAGTGGATCGATCTCTCCACCGGTATCAGCCCGTGGAGCTGGCCCGTGCCGGCCGTGCCCCAAACCGTCTGGCAGCGCCTGCCGGAAGACGATGATGGTCTGCTGGAAAGTGCCGCCAGCTATTACAACTGTCCGCCAGAGACACTGTTGGCAGTGCCCGGCAGCCAGTACGCCATCAGCCGGCTGCCCGCTCTTTTTCCACCCGCATCGGTAGCCCTGCCTCACTGGGGCTATCGGGAGCATCAGCATGCCTGGGAACAGGCCGGACACCGGGCAGTCTACTACCAGAATGAGCTCCAGCTGTGCACCTGGGTGGAAGATGGCACCGTCACCAATGCTTTGGTAATCAACCCCAACAATCCTTCGGCAGCATTGCTGCAGCCAGCTTTATTAGCTGAGCTGGCGTCGACGCTGGAGCGCCGGGGCGGCTCTCTGGTGGTGGATGAAGCCTTTATGGATCCACACCCGGATTACAGTCTACTTCCTCTGCGGGCGGCCAATACTGTGGTCCTCCGCTCGCTCGGCAAATTCTTTGGCCTGGCGGGCATCCGGCTCGGCTTTGCCGTGGCCAGTCCAGCGCTGCTGGCCCGTCTCGCCGTCGACCTGGACCCTTGGGCGGTGAATCACCCTGCTCGCTGGCTGGGCCGCAAAGCCCTGCTGGACCGACACTGGCAAACAGGCCAAAGAGACCGCCTGGAAGCCTGCTCCCGCACCTGGTGCGCTGAGCTCCGCGGCTTGTTTCCCGGCCTGGACTGGCACCGTACCGCGCTGTTTATCAGCACCGAAACCGATCAGGCCCCAGCTCTGTTCAACGCCGCCGCCCGGCGCGGTCTGCTGCTGCGGTTACACGCAGATCGCACGCCTTCTCTGTTACGTATTGGTTTGCCAGCAGATCCACACTGGACCCGAGCACTGACCATTCTTGATGATATCAGGAGAGAATTATGATCCACATCTGCGCTATACGAGAGCTATGTGCTATGGCATTGTGCCTGCTGGCACTCCCCCTGCTTGCCAATGCCAATCAGGCAATAATCCAGCTGACCGACGATATGGGCCACACCCTGGTGCTGGACAAGCCTGCCTCTCGCATCGTCAGTCTGGCTCCCAATATCACTGAAACCTTGTTCGCTGTCGGTGCCGGCCAGCAGATCGTCGCCACTGTCGACCACAGCGATTACCCCAAGGCCGCTCTCGACATCCCCCGCATCGGCACCTACACCAAGATCAACCGGGAGAGCCTGGTAGCCCTGGACCCGGATCTTGTGATCGCCTGGGAGACCGGCAACGGCTCCGACGTGGTCGCTCACCTGCGCCACCTGGGGTTGCCGGTGTTCGCCATCGAGCCGCGCTCCCTAACAGACATCGCCACCACTCTGCGCCAGTTCGGCATTCTCAGCGGTCGCGATGCCGAGGGAGAGGCGGCGGCCCAGGCCTTTTTGGAACGGCACGAGACATTGCGCAGCCGTTACCAGAATGCGGAACCAGTGACCGTGTTCTACCAAGTGTGGAACCAACCCCTGCTTACCCTCAACGACGACCACCTGATCGCCCAGGTGATCCATCTGTGCGGTGGCGACAATGTCTTCGGCGACGCCGGGCCCATGGTCCCGGTCATCAACACCGAGATGGTGTTGCGCGTCGACCCCCAAGTGATCATCGCCAGCGGCATGGGCGAGGAACGCCCCGACTGGGTGGACCAGTGGCGGCGCTGGTCCACCCTCACCGCAGTGCGCAACGGGCACCTGTTCTTTATTCCCCCCAGCCTGGTACAGCGCCAGACCGCCCGTATCCTCGAAGGAGCCGGGATGATGTGCGATTTCTTGCAACAGGCCCGCGACGATCGGCACCACAACTCCCAGGAGACTCAACCATGATCCACAGTGCCCGCCGTTTCATTCTGCTCACCCTGTGGCTGGCGCTCGGTCTCTCTGCCACCGGCGCTCACTGCGCCACTCTGTTCGGAGTCGTGTCGGAGGGTTCTGCCGCCGAGCTGGCAGCCGGCGCAACCCTGTTCGACCAGCGCTACCCCGGGCATCGCTTGGTACTGCGCAGCACCACGCAGGTGGCGGCCATGGACGACGGCGAGCTCCACGCTCACCTGGCGGACGCCGACGCCATCCTGCTGGCGGCGGTGTTCGGCGACAGTATCGTTCCCCGCCTGCAACGGCTGGCGGGCGCCATCGCCCCTGCTACACCTGTGCTGGTGGTGAACAGCGAGCGCTCCCTGCTGGCCCTCACCCAGCTGAATGAGCGGGCAGAACTGGCGGGGCTAGCCAAGGCCGATCTGGACCGTCTCACCACCAACCCGGACGCCAGCAGCGACCCCACCGATCACTACCATCGCCTGGCAGAACACTTTCCCGACCAGCGTATGTGGCTGGAAGGCCATGCCTACTGGAACGGTCGTGGCAGCGAAAATATGGCCTTACTACTGGCCTGGCTGCTGGCCCGGGCCGGCTCGGATCTGACCGTGGCTCCCCCGGCCCATCAGAGCGCACTGCGCTATTACTACCAGGGACGGGTTGTGAGCGCCGCCGAACTGGCGCTGACGCCCGGCTCTGCTGCCGTGGCGGTGCTCGACAACAACACCGGAGATCGCTCCGGCGATCGCGACCTGCTGGACGCCCTGTGTCAGCAGCTCGAAGAGCGCGGCCTGCAATGCTTCGCTGTGCTGGCCCGCTGGGGCGCCGCCAGCCTGGAGGCTCTGCGCGATCTGAAGGAGCGGGCCGCGCCGGCGCCCCTGGCCGCCATCGTTAATCTGCAGGGCTTCGTGGTGGGCGGCGGCGAAGGCTGGGAGGACGCCACGGGGCTGCTCACCGACCTGGATGTGCCCGTACTAGGTGCCATCCGCCTGTCCAGCCGCACCGAGGCGGAATGGCGTCTGTCGGCAGAGGGTATCCCCACCGCCGAAGTCCACTACCGGGTGGGCATGCCGGAATTCCAGGGCATCAGCCAGCCCCTGGTGGTGGCAACTGCCAGCCCGCCGGTCATCGATCGCCTCACCGGCCTGCGCCTCGCCACCAGCCGCCCGGTGGCCACCCAGGTAGCTCGCCTAGCCGACCGTATCGCCAACTGGCAAAGTCTGCAAAACAAGTCCAACGCCGACAAGAAAGTCGCCATCATCTATTACAACCACCCGCCGGGACGCCACAATATCGGCGCCGACAATCTGGATGTGCCCGCCTCCCTTTGGCAAATTCTTCACGATCTGAAGGCGGCGGGCTACGACACCGGTGAACTGCCCGACAGCCAGGAAGCTCTGCTCGACCAACTTCTCGAGCGGGCCATCAACCTGCCGGAGCACGGCGCCGCTCTCAAGGCCATGGCACCCCATATCGCCACCCTCGACAACGCCGACTATCGGGTCTGGTTCGACACCTTGCCGGACACCGTGCGCGTCGGGACCAGCGCCGGGCCAGTGGCGCTGCTGGTCGCCCGCGTCCGCGAGGCTCTTGCCCTGGATCAGGTCACCATCGCACGGACAATCCTGGCGGATAGTCTGGACGACCTGGGCCATATGCTGGAGGGCAGCCGCCACCCTGCCACCGCGCGCGCCCTCGACCTGCTGGCGCAACTGGGCGAGGCCCTCGATGCTGAACTCAGCGACACAGCGGACTCGCAACCGGTCAGCGACAGCAACCCCACCCGCAGCGATACCCTTGCCGCCGCTCTCCGCGGCAGCGGTGTGCCGGGCCTGGCCGGCTGGGGTGAACCACCGGGCTGGGTGATGACCGACGGCGATCGCCTGCTGGTGCCCGGCATCCGGTTCGGCAACGTCTTCATCGGCCCTCAGCCGCCGCGCGGCTGGGAAGTGGATGAGGAGCTGCTGCACGCCAACCTGACCTTCCCGCCACCCCACCAGTATCTGGGGTTCTACCATTACCTGCACGACACATTCGGTGCCGACGCCCTGATCCACCTGGGTCGCCACTCCACCTATGAATTTCTCCCCGGTCGCGCTCTGGGCCTGACCGAACACGATTACCCATCACTGATCGCCGGCGATATCCCCGGCATCTACCCCTATATCGTCGATGGGGTGGGCGAAGGGCTCCAGGCCAAACGACGCGGCATGGCGGTGATCGTCGATCACCTGACGCCGCCATTGCGCACTACCCCTCTGTACGACGAACTGTTGCAGCTGCGCCAACTGGTAGAAAGCTACGAAGCCAGCCCTCGCCGCGACAGCCCGGCCCAGCTTCAGGCGGTGGCGCTGATCCGCGACAAGCTGGCAGCCCTCAATCTGGAGGAGGAACTAGCGGAGGAGATCGCCGCCGAGCAGGGGGTGGACAGCATTCACCTGGAGCAGGTCTCCCACGACCTGCTGGTCCATGAGGTCGGCCACTATCTCACTCATTTGCAGGAAGCCTTCATGCCGGAAGGTCTGCACGTTTTCGGTCGCGACTGGCGCGACACGGCGGTGGACACCATGCTCGCCTCCATGGCCGGCGACGGGGAGATGGAACGCGACTGGCGGACGCTGCTGGCAGGTTCGCCGGTCAGCGAGCGGACGGCACTGCTGGCCGCTCTCGACGGGCGCTTCGTCACGCCCGGCAAGGGCAACGACCCGATTCGCAACCCGGAGGTACTACCCACCGGGCGCAACTTCCACGGCCTTAACGGCAGCCTGCTACCCACCCGGGTCGGCCACGAACTAGGGGTCCAACTGGCCGACGAGGCCCGCCTGCGCGATCCTGCTGGCGAGGGCAGCGAAGCAGTGGTGTTGTGGGCATCGGACACGGTGCGCGACGAAGGTGCGGTAGTGGCCTTCGGCCTCGACCTGCTGGGGGTAAAACCGCGCTGGAACAGCCGCGGCATCGTCGAAGGTCTAGAACGCCTGCCCCTCGACGCGGACCGCGAGCGCCGTGACCTGGTGTTCACCACCTCGGGGCTGTTTCGAGATCTCTACGGCGAACTGCTGGTGCTGCTCGACCGCGGTGTGCGCCTGGCCCTGCAGGGCTCCGCCGCCGTCATCGCCCGCGATCACCCAGCTCTGAAGCCGGCTCTGGCCGCTGCCCTGGCGCCGCTGGACGGCATGGGAGCGGACGGCGACGAGCCCTTGGAGCGCAACCGCGTGGCCAGTCACTGGCTGGCTGACGCCCGCGCCGCCCTGGCGGCGGGCCTCACCGCGGAGCGCGCTGGCGAGGACGCCATCCTGCGGGTATTTGGCGACGCCCCCGGCAGCTACGGTGCCGGTATCAACCGCCTGGTGGAGCGCTCGGGCGCCTGGCAGCAACGCGGCGAACTGGCGAACGCCTACCTGCTGCGTCTCGGCCACGGCTATGGCGACGGTGTCCACGGTCGTCCCCTGCACGACGCTTTCGCCACCAGCCTCAGGCGCGTGGAGCGTACCTACCTGGGCCGCGCCAGCAACCTCTACGGTCTGCTCGACAACAACGACGCCTTCGACTACCTGGGCGGCCTCAGCCTGGCGGTGGAGCACCTCACCGGCACACCGCCGGACAACCGCGTGATCAACCACGCCGATCCCGGGCGAGCACGTATCGACCGCTTGCAGACAGCACTGCTCGGGGAGCTGCGCGGACGCTACCTGAACCCCGCCTGGATTGCACCGCTGATGGCCCACGGCTACGCTGGTGCCCGCACCATGGGCAGCGAGTTCCTCGAATATCTGTGGGGCTGGCAGGTGACCAATCCGGCCATCATCCGCTCCTGGGTGTGGGACGAGGTGCACGCCGTGTACATGGAGGACCGCCACGGTCTCGGCCTCGACAACTTCCTCGCCGACGGCAATAACGCCCACGTCAAGGCCAACATGCTGGCCATCCTGCTGGTAGCGGCCCACAAGGGCTTCTGGGAGGCGGACACGGAAACCCTCGATGCAGTGGCCGCCGAGTTTGCTGCCCTGGTGGGCACCAACGGCCTGCCAGGCAGCGGCCATACCACCCCCGATCACCCCATGCTGACGTGGATCGAGCCGCGCCTCTCCGAGGATCTTCGGGAGGCCCTGCACCAGGCCATCGTCGCCGCTGGCGAGACCCCGCAACGACCGCACACCGACGGTGGTGTCACTACCCTGCGAGAAGTGAGTGCCGCGGCCTTGGAAGGCGGCGACCGGACGGCACAATCCGACAACGGCGCAACTAGCAGCGTCGACCATCACATCGCGCTGTGGCTACTGACGATTCTGGCAGTGCTGATCGCCGCTGGCGTAATCAGCGGGTTGCGGCGACACCGATAACGGAGACACCACTATGTTCGACACCCCCTTGGTAGCCTTGCTCCACCCCCTGGTCAATAGCCTGCTACAACCTGTGATCGCCGCCTTGCTGCTGGTGGTTGCTCTGGTACTCTGGGACTGCGGTGTGGCGCTCAGCGAGCGCCTGCTGACTTTGCGCCGCCTGGTAGACGACGGCTGCGCCGATCGCGCCGCCCGGCTCGGTCGGCGCCGCATCCAGCGCGCCGACGTGCTGACCCGCATCGGCCCCATGCTGGGGCTGATGGCCACCCTGATCCCCCTCGGGCCCGGTCTCGCCGCTCTCGGCCAGGGCAATCTGGAAATCCTCGCCACCGCCATGGCGGTGGCCTTCGACACCACTGTGCTGGGGCTCCTGGCCGGGGTGATCGGCTTCGTGCTGGGGCGCCTCAGGCGCCAGTGGTACGACCGGGTACTGGACCAGCTCGAAAACGGGCGGGGAACGCGGCCATGACCCGCCGCGCCGACCTGCGCAGCCGTTTCGACGACGATCAGGAGCCCATGGATGGCCTCGCCAACCTGGTGGATATCGTACTGGTATTCGCCTGTGGGCTGGTGGCCGTGCTCGCCACCCGTTACGGTGTTCTGCCGACCCCGTCGACCCAGCAGGGTGACCGGGAGCTGGTGGTGGAGGGTTCCGAGCTGCCGGAGCTGCCCCAGGGCATCGGCCAGGCGGGCAGTGGTTACCAGTCGGTGGGCACCGTGTACCGGGACCCGCAGACCGGCAAGCTGATCCTGGTGGGGGAAGCCACGCCATGATGACACATCCCACCAACGACGACTTTTACCGGGTTCTGTTCAGTCGCCGCGATGTCCGCGGCCAGTTCCTCCCCGACCCGGTAGCACCGGACGCTCTGGCTCGCATCTTGCTGGCCGCTCACCACGCGCCCTCGGTGGGACTGTCGCAGCCCTGGAACTTTATTCTGGTGCGCGACCCGGCGGTCAAAGACAAGGTTTACAACGCTTTCAGCCAGGCCCGAGAACAGGAAGCGGCCCTGTTCAGCGGCGAGCGCCGTGCGCTTTACAATAAACTGAGGCTGGAGGGAATCCGCGAAGCACCGATCAACCTGTGTGTCACCTGCGATCGCAGCAGGGGCGGTCCAGTGGTGCTGGGCCGCTCCCGGCAGCCGAATACAGATCTGTACAGTACGGTGTGTGCCGTCCAGAACCTGTGGCTGGCAGCCCGCGCCGAAGGATTGGGCGTCGGCTGGGTATCCATTGTCGACGCGGTGGAACTGGCCGTACTTCTCGGCCTGCCTGATCACGTGGTGCCGGTGGCCTACCTGTGCCTCGGCCAGGTAGCCTGGTTCCACCAGCAACCGGAGCTGGAGGTAAATGGCTGGGGATCGCGACTGCCTTTGGAAGAGTTGATATTCAACGATGGCTGGGGCCAGAAAGACGCTGCAGAACCGGCGCTCGAAGCCCTGACAGCGCTGGAAGACTGGCCGTTTTCAGTCTCGAACCAGTCGGCGACATCACAGCCTGAATAAAACTGAAAAATACGCAGCCGGAAGTCCACTCATCCCCCAGTGGGACAAGCGGACTTCCAGTAGCTAAGCGACTTCGCGATCAAGCGCGCTCAAACAAAACGGCGATACCCTGACCACCGCCAATGCACATAGTAGCAACAGCGTAACGACCACCGGTGCGCTCCAGTTCGTAGAGAGCCTTGATGGCCAAAATACCCCCCGAAGCCCCGATGGGGTGGCCGAGAGAGATGCCGGAACCGTTGGGGTTGACCTTGTCCAGGGGCAGCTCCAAATCCCGGCACACTGCCACCGCTTGGGCAGCAAAGGCCTCGTTGACCTCCCAAACGTCGATGTCATCAACCCCCAACCCTGTTCTCGCCAACAAGTTTCTGACCGCCGGCACCGGGCCAATGCCCATGATGCTTGGATCCATAGCGGCAAAAGCATAGCTGACGACGCGTCCCAGCGCCTTGACGCCGCGTTGCTCGGCAACAGACTTTTCCATCAACACCAGAGCGGCGGCGCCGTCGTTGATAGAAGAGGCGTTGCCAGCAGTTACAGTGCCGTCTTTCTTGAACACCGGGCGCAGCCGCTCCATATCCGCCAGTGTGGCACCCATGCGTACATGCTCATCCTGAGCAAAAATGGTAGTCCCCTTGCGGGTTTTTAGTTCGACGGGCAGGATCTGCGCTTCAAAACGCTTTTCGGTGATGGCGCGCTCAGCGCGATTGTGGCTCTCCACCGCCAGGGCATCCTGATCCTCGCGACTCACGTTCCACCGCTCAGCAACGTTCTCGGCGGTAATGCCCATGTGGTAGTCGTTGAAAGGACAGGTCAAGGCTCCGGTCATCGGGTCGACCATAGTGGCATCGCCCATGCGCTGGCCAAAGCGGGCACTGGGAAGCCAGTAAGGCGCACGACTCATGGCTTCGGCGCCACCGGCGACAGCGGTATCGGCATCACCCAGCAGGATCAACTGTGCGACGCTGACAATGGCCTGCAAACCAGAGCCGCACAGGCGGTTGACAGTCAGTGATGGAGTGCTTTCCGCCAAACCGCCGCGCAGGGCAGCGACGCGACTGATATACATGTCCTGGCGCTCGCTATGGATCACATTGCCCATGACGCAATGCTGGACAGTGGCCGGATCAATGGCGGCGCGACGTACCGCCTCCGCTATCACCAAGCCACCCATGTCCCCAGGGGACAAGTCCTTGAGGCTACCGCCAAAATCTCCAATGGCGGTACGCACTCCACTTACCACAACGACTTCTCTTTGACTCATATCATGATCTCCTGGGGTTGTTGAATTGACGTGCACAGTCGATAGAAAAAAGCCTCGCCACAGCCGCTTCACTATCGTATTCGTTGACGATCAGCAGTCCCTGGAAGGGGGCCATGGCGACACAGCCCTGCGCACCGTCCATAAAAAAATCTCATTATCCTGCTGTTTTTACAGCAGAAGTGTTCAAAAGAGCGCCACTAGCGCCACTGTTATCGCCAGCGGAAGAGCCGCAAGTATAGTGGCCCCGAGCCACTGAGGGGTAACGGCTCCCAAGAAAATGCCGAGAAAAGATGCTAGCTTCTGGGTGACAAGCTGCCTCACCGATGCAAGATCAGTGGTCCATTTCAATGGCTCACGCCGCGGTCAGCCTCGTTACGACATCGCATAGATGTGCCTTTTTGGCTAGAATCGACACTCACTCCATCCATATCAGCACCATGACCGACCGCAAACTGTCTTTGATCGATCAACTGGTAGGCACCGCCGACAATGCTCTGCGCACCCTGAGCGGGCAACCAGCCAACCCCGCCCGTCCGTCACCGGCTCAATTTTTGGCCGATACCGAGCTGAACGACCACGAGCGCCGCCACGCTGCTGGGCTGATGCGCGTTAACCACAGCGGTGAAATTTGCGCCCAGGCGCTGTATCAAGGCCAGGCCCTGACTGCCAAGCTCCCGGCAGTGCGCCGCGAGATGGAACAAGCCGCTCTGGAAGAACAGGACCACCTCGCCTGGTGCGAACAGCGCCTGCAGGATCTCGATAGCCGACCCAGTGCACTCAACCCGCTCTGGTACGCGCTGTCTTTCGGGCTTGGCGCCAGCGCTGGGCTGGTAAGTGACCGTTTGAGCCTGGGGTTTGTCGCCGCGACGGAGGAACTGGTGTGCAAACATCTCGACCACCATCTGGAGCAGTTGCCGGCTCAGGATAGCCGTAGCCGCGCCGTGGTGGAGCAGATGCTGGAAGACGAAGCCCGCCACGCCCGCAATGCGATCGACGCAGGGGGATGGTCCTTTCCCACCCCCGTCAAGAAATTGATGTCACTGGCTTCGCGCGCAATGACCGGTACCAGCTACCACCTGTAAGCGGTTTGTTCGGACGCACAAAACCCGCTTAAAGTATCTCCCCAAAAACTTGCCCTTTCCCTGATGACAGGACAACCCATGAACGATCTCTCCACCCGCCTGGTGCCACTCGAAGGCGGCTGCAACTTTCGCGACCTGGGTGGTTATACCACTGTCGATCAGCGTCGCATCAAGCCGGGCAAGCTCTACCGCTCGGGGGTCATGAGCTACTTCACCGCTGCCGATAAGGCTACCTTGCACGCGCTTGGCGTGCGCACCATCTGCGATCTACGGCGCGAGGATGAGCGCAGTGCCGAGCCCACAGCCTGGCCAGTGGAGGTCAATCTTGTAGCCTGGGACGAAGAAGTGCCACGCGGCGAGCTCTCCTGGCTCGACAGCAATGACGCAGAGCACGCTCGTGAAGTGATGAAACAAACCTACCGCACCATGCCTGACTGGCTGCACAACCGCTTGGTAGGGCTGTTCGAATTGCTGGCCAACAATGAGGTACCGTTGGTGTTTCACTGCGCAGCGGGCAAGGATCGCACCGGCCTGTCCGCAGCACTCATCCTGCACTGCCTGGGCGTCCCAAGGGAAACCATCTATCGCGACTATGAGCTCACCAACCACGCTGTCGATCTCGATGCCTTTCTCAGGCATCACGGCAAAGCACGACTTGGGCTCAGTAACAACAGAAATACCCTCACCACCATGGACACTGCCCGACGCCAGGCCATTTTAAACGCTGACCTCGCATATCTGATGGCGGGTCTGGAACAGATTGAGCAGGATCATGACACCCTCGACAATTACTTGCGCGATGTCCTGGGGGTCAGCGATGCAACACAAGCGGAGATCCGCCATAACCTGTTGATCTAGCCCAACGCGCAGTGGAGAAGCCGGGCATGGAGCTTTCTACTCCACCCTCGGCTATCTCCACTGACTCAATAACTCGTTCTAACTCTCTCCACAACGCCCATCAGGCGCTCCTTGAACCACTCGTGCATAGGCGATTTGTAGGTGCGGCGATGCTGGAACAATACCACCGGGATAAACTTGTCCGCTTCCAGCTCCGGAGGATAGGGTTTGCGGACAATTTCGTAGAACTCCGCCTCATCCTTGAGATCATCCTCGGTGCTCAACATCAGACAATCACTGGTTTGCAGGGCATTGAATGCTGTCATCAACTGATCGGTAATCAACGCTTTTCTACGCTTCAATCCACGCTGAGCGATAGTCTTGTCAAAGCGCGTCTCCAC
>JALNZZ010000112.1 GCA_023229065.1 Porticoccaceae bacterium | reverse complement strand
GGCGGCCTGAGGCCTGTTACTCCTGATCAGGATTGCTGGCGTCGTACCTGAAGACGCGCCATTTGAGACTCTGGCAAGTTACTCATTGTGCAGGGCACTGTAAATAGCCTCGGCCACTTTTCGGCTGATACCCGGCACCTTGACCAGATCCGCGACACTGGCCTTTTCCACTTCACCATAGCCACCGAAGTAACGGAGCAATTCGCGGCGGCGCTTGGGGCCCACTCCCTCGATACTCTCCAGCGGCGACTCGCGGCGCTTTTTATCCCGGCGCTGACGGTGACCGGTGATAGCAAAGCGATGGGCTTCGTCGCGTATTTGCTGAATCAGATGAAGGGCTGAGGTATCGGTCTGTAGTATACGCTCTCCCTCGTCAGTAGCCAGCAACAGGGTTTCCATACCCGGTTTGCGCGTGGAACCCTTGGCAACGCCCACTAACACCACGCCCTGCACACTGAGATTGTTGAGCACCTCGCTCGCCATGCGCAGCTGGCCTTTTCCCCCGTCGATCAGCAGTACATCCGGCAGGCGCCCCTCCCCCTGCTGCAAACGCCGGTAACGGCGTTCCAGAGCCTGGGTCATGGCGCCATAATCATCTCCAGGTGCAACGCCCTCAATGTTGAAACGGCGATAATCCGACTTGATGGCCCCCTCCGGACCCCACACCACACACGACGCAACCGTGGCCTCACCGCTGCTGTGGCTGATGTCAAAGCACTCGATGCGCTCTGGCGTTGCCTCCAGTCCCAGCGCATCCCGCAAGGCCTCCAGGCGATTGGCCACCGTCTGGCGCGATGCGAGGCGACTGGCCAGGTTTTGCTCGGCAGTGCGGGATGCCAGCTCCAGCCATTTGGCGCGAGTGCCGCGCACGGCAACCTTTACCGCGACCCGCCGCCCCAGCGCCTGACTGATGGCATCTGACAACAGTGGGGCCTCGTCGGGGGGAATGTCGGCAATGATCTCGCGGGGCAAGTCACCCGTACCGCCACTGGTCAGATAGAGCTGGGAGATAAACTCTCCCAGCAGGGCCGGCGGGTCATCCGTCAGCGGCGTTTTAGGGTAGAACCCCCGACTGCCGAGCACCCGCCCCTGACGTATAAACAGCAGGTGCACACAGGCTATATCTCCCGCCACCGCAGCCGCCAACACGTCCACATTGCCCTGCCCCGCTTCGATTACCTGCTCAGAGTGGAGCTGGCGCAGTGCCACTATGCGGTCGCGCACTTCTGCAGCGCGCTCGAAACGCAGCTCGCTGGCGTGCTCGTCCATCTCCCGCTCCAGCTCTCGGATCACCTCGTCGCCCTTGCCCTCCAGAAACAGCTCCGTGAGCCGCACGTCATGGCGATAGTCTTCTTCGCTTACCAGCCCCACACAGGGCGCTGTGCAGCGTTTGATCTGGTATTGCAGGCAGGGCCGTGAACGATTGCGAAAAAAACTATCTTCGCACTGACGCACGCGAAACGTTTTTTGCAAAAAGACCAGGCTCTCGCGCACCACATTGGCATTGGGATAGGGGCCAAAGTAACGGCCTTTTTTGCGCTTCAACCCGCGATGAAACCCGACACGCGGATAGGGCTCACCAGCGGAGAGGAATATATAGGGATATGATTTGTCGTCCCGCAGCAGAATATTGAAAGGCGGCCGGTTTTGCTTGATAAGGTTCTGCTCAAGAATCAGTGCCTCCACCTCGGTATCAGTCACGGTAACCTGTATATTCCGGATGCGACTTACCAGGGCCTGAGTCTTGACGCTCAAGCCCGAGCTGCGGAAATAACTGGCTACCCGCTTGCGCAGGTTCTTGGCCTTGCCGACATAGAGTACCTGGTCATCCTCCCCCAGCATCTGATAAACCCCTGGCCGCTGGGTAAGGGTCTTGAGAAAGGTGCTGGCCTCGAAGGACTGGGGAGTCGCTGGCATCAGAGCAGCTCGCTCGGGTCCACCAGTCCGTATTTGACTGCAGCCAAAGTCAGCTCTACATCATTGGTCACTGCCAGCTTTTCGTAGATGCGGTACTTGTGAGTACTGATCGTCTTGGGGCTGATACTGAGAATACCTGCGATCTCGGCAACCCGATAACCATTGGTGATCATCTGGGCAATCTGCAGCTCGCGCTGAGACAGCTGTGCCAGCGGTGAGGCTTCCTGCCCCGGTCGCAGGCCACTCACGACCATTTGCTGGGCAATGGATGGGCTGACATACAGGGAGCCGGCCATTACCGTCTTGATGGCCTGGGCGATCTCAACCCCGTCGACATTCTTGGTGATATAGCCGGCAGCCCCGGCCTTGAGCAGCTTGGCGGGATAAACGTCATTATTAAAGGCAGTGACCACAATCACTTTGACTGCCGCATGACCGTGCACAATCCGGCGGATGGCCTCAAGGCCACCCATGCCCGGCATGCGGATATCCATCAGCACAATATCCGGTGCATTGGCGCGCACCTTTTCCAAAGCCTCTTCACCACTGGCGGCTTCATCGATCTCGCCGACAGTGGGAACCTCCCTCAACAGGCCACACAAGCCGAGGCGGATAAGCTGGTGATCATCGACCACCAGAACCTTGATCATGTCAGCACTCCTCCTGGTGTCCTGCTACATGAGGTGGCACCCTGCCGCACGCCACCGCAGACACTACGCGGCGGAAAGTGATATTAATCCGTTCGCCAGTAACACCACGCTGCTTGGGTACCCGATGCAGCCAATGGTGCTGGAGCGCCCCCGCCATCAGCAGCAAGGAGCCGTCAGGCAAGTCCAAACGATGAGTTGAAGCGGGTATTGTACGGTGTTTGAGCTCAAAGCGCCGCACCGTGCCGAGGCTAACGGACGCCACCACCGGGTTGCTGCCCAGCTCGGGTTCATCATCGCTGTGCCAATCCACACTGTCGGCACCGCTGCGGTAGAGATTCAGCAGGGCACTATTGAAGGCAAAGCCCGTGGCAGCTTCTACCTTGCTCTTGAGGTCGAGCAAATCCTGATGCCAGACGGTGGTGGTCAGATGTACTCCGGAATAGCTGTAGTCAGCGCCGGGATCACCGTACCAGGCATTGAGCCGAGGAATAGCCACCTGTCGCCCTGCGATACGGATTTCACTGCGCTCCCAGGGGGTTTGCGCCCGCAGACAAGCGAACAGTTGAGCACTGTCCTGCGCGGACAGGAAGTGGGGCCAAAAGCGCAACTTGCCGCCGCGCAGGACGATACGGGTATCATTCTCCAGGTCCAGCATGCTCTCCACTCTCCGCGGTACTGGCTCCTTCCGCCGCTGCGCCCACCGGACCTTCCCTTACCGCAGAGGGATCACCGAGCACCGCCGGCTCAAGCTCCAGAGCAATACCAAAGCGGTGTCGAACATCGCGCGCAATAGCAGCGGCCAGTCCCAGCAGCTCCCGCCCACTGCCGCCGCCAAAGTGAACCAGCACCAAGGCCTGGCGATCGTGAACTCCCACCGCGCCGACGCGGCGCCCCTTCCAGCCCGCGCGCTCGGTCAGCCAGGCAGCGGGAATTTTCTCCACTCCACCGGGCTGGGGATAGCCTGGCAGACCTGGATGGAGCTTGCGCAACGCTGCTGCCTGGTCGCTACCGATTATCGGGTTTTTGAAAAAACTGCCGGCATTGGGTCGCTGCGCCGGGTCCGGCAGCTTGGCACGCCGCAGGGCACACACTGCGTCGTAGAGCTGGCGCGGTGTGGGTGCAGGACTATCCGCCAGGGCCGCTCGCAGCTCCGGATAATCGAGACAGACTTCCGGCGCGGTGGAAAGTGCCAGGGTCACCGTCAGGATCGCCACCCGACCTTTCAATTCCTGCTTGAAAATACTATCGCGATAGCCGAAGCGACAGGCTTCGGCATCAAGGTGCAGCAGCTCACCCGTCACCAGATCAATGGCGTCCAGGCTGTGAAAGTGGCTTGCCAGTTCCACCCCATAGGCGCCGATATTCTGAATCGGCGCTGCCCCCACACTGCCGGGGATCAAGGCAAGGTTTTCAAGACCATGCCAGCCCTGCTCAAGGCAGTGGGTAACAAAGCCATGCCAATTCTCACCGCCACCGGCACATACCAGCACTCTGTCGCTGTCCGCTTCACTGGCCAGCGTGGGTATGGTCGAGATGCCTGTTGGCGCAAGGCGTATCACCAGCCCCTCAATATCCCCGCTGAGGATGATGTTGCTGCCACCCCCCAACATCGTGACAGGCAACTGGCGCTGGCGCGCAAAGGCCAGCGCTTGGCGCAGCTGGTCGCGGCCATTAACCGTACACAGGTACTCTGCCCGCCCAGGCAATGCCAGGGTGTTGTAGTCCTGTAATGAGGCCCACCGCTGAAAGTCCACTAGGCCCGCTCATCCAGCTGATCGCGAAGATGCCGCAACAACCCGCTGGAAGCACTGTGAACCAGCTGGTAAACGGACTCGAACCCATCGAGCTCGCCAAAGTACGGATCGGGTACTTCATCCAGCCCGTCTTCTGCCTCTGCAGCAAAAGGCAGGAAGAGCCCCAGGTAACCCTCAAAGTTTTGAGGCTTCATTCGCTCCAGCTCTGCCAGATTGGCGCGATCCATAGCCAGCACATAGTCAAAGCGGGAGAAATCATCACGAGCGACCTGCCGCGCACGCAGCGAGCTGATGTCTATTCCCTTGCGAAGCGCCGCCTGACTCGCGCGCGGATCCGGGCCGCGACCGATATGCCAATCGCCGGTACCCGCCGAATCAACACTGATGCGCTGAGCCAAACCCGCATCGCGAACCAGTTGTTCGAATACGCCGTGGGCGGTGGGAGATCTGCAGATATTGCCTAAACAGACAAAAAGTACATTGATAGAAGAGTGAGTAACCATGGGCACGCAGTGATCCTGAACAATTTTGGACGACTGAAGGTGGAACTAAAAGAGGGGGTAGTATAGAGCAATGGCATCGAGTCGGCGCTCCCACCACACCGCTGCTCGGTCTCCCCTATAAGCAACAAGGAGGTAGCTTGCTGTGACTTGCAGATTGCGTGGTAACGAGACCACCTCACAATTCCACCGGGTCGAATGACACGCCGTGAACGATATGCCAGCACCTAAGCCCAATACGAGCGGTCTCAAAAACTTGCCGTTTCAGCGCGCGGCCTCGTCTTCCTGGCCTTTGCGCTCCCGCGCCTGGGCTATCACCGCCATTTACGCCCTCATCGCCATTCTGTGGATCTATTTTTCTGATCGCACCCTGGTGCTGCTGGTGGACGATCCCGACACTTTTTCCCGCTGGAGCACCTACAAGGGCGCCATTTTTGTCGCTGTCACCGCAGTGCTGTTGATGATCCTTATTTGGCGCGCTTTCCATGCCCTCGAGCAGGCCTACGACGCGCTGCGGGAAATGAACGAGGGACTGGAGCTCCAAGTCACACTGCGCACCCGCGAGCTGGAAAATGCTCTGGTTCGCGCCGAGGCTGCCGACCGCCTCAAGTCGGCCTTCCTCGCCACCATGTCCCATGAGCTGCGCACGCCTCTTAACTCCATCATCGGCTTTACGGGATTGCTGCGCCAAGAGCTGCCCGGGCCTCTCAACAGCGAGCAGGAAAAACAGCTAGGCATGGTGTACAGCAGTGCCGGGCTGCTGCTCGACTTGATCAACGACATCCTCGACCTATCAAAAATAGAAGCCGGCCAGCTGCCACTCAAAAGTGAAATCTTTCCCGTCCGCAATTCTCTGGAGCGGGTACTGGCCAGTATCGCTCCCCAGGCGGCCAGTAAAGGACTGGTTGTTATCAATGAGATTTCACCCGCGCTCAGCACCATGTACAGCGATCGCCGTCGAGTGGAGCAGATCGCTCTCAACTTGCTCAACAATGCGATCAAGTTTACCAATCGTGGCAGCATCACCCTGCAAGCCACCTTGGTCAAGGATCCAGTACCCTCGCTGCAACTGGTAGTCCGCGACACCGGGATCGGCATCAAGGCGGAAGACCAGGCACTGCTGTTTTTACCCTTCAGCCAAGTAGACAGTGGTCTTACCCGTCAGCACGAAGGCACTGGGCTGGGGCTCGCCATCTGCCGACGCTTGACCGAGTTGCTGGGAGGCTCCATCAGCGTCAACAGCCAATGGCAGCAGGGCAGTGAATTCTCCGTGGTGCTGCCCCTGAAACTTCCGCCACAACCACCCTCCTCACTGATGCTGGAGATGAGATGAACAAACAGGGACTGGATATTTTGCTGATTGAAGACAACGAGCAGAACCGCTATTTACTCACTTTTCTACTGGAGAAGCACGGCCACAGAGTGCGCTCCGCTGCAGATGGCCCGGCGGGCATCGAGGCTGCCCGCTCAGCGGTACCTGAGCTCGTCCTGCTCGACATACAGCTACCTACCATGCACGGCTATGACGTAGCCCAGGCGCTGCGCGCCCTTTCCTCTCTCAATCAGACTCCCATCATTGCAGTCACCTCTTACGCCATGCCCGGAGATCGTGAAAAGGCACTTAACTCCGGCTGCGACGGCTATATCGAAAAGCCCATTAATCCTGAGACTTTCGTGGCCCAGATTGAAGGCTTTGTCGCCCGCGGCAAAGTGACCCCGACACCGGGAGAGGTTTTGTGAGCCGTATTTTGGTGGTGGATGACAATGAGGCGAATCTCTACTACCTGCAAGCGCTCCTCAGCGGCCATGGTTTTAGCGTGGAAAGTGCCCGTCACGGGGCCGAGGCTCTGGCTCTTGCACGCCGCTGCGTCCCTGACTTGATTGTGTCCGACCTGCTAATGCCCGTTATGGACGGCTATACCCTGCTGCGAGAATGGAAAGCCGACCCGCTGCTGGCATCCACGCCCTTTAT
>JALNZZ010000111.1 GCA_023229065.1 Porticoccaceae bacterium | reverse complement strand
ATGGAAATCGGAAACAAAAAAGGCAGGGAAAGCAGCGCGCAGATCAGTAGCAGTCCCTGCTCACCCAGCAATTTGACAATCTCACGCAGCGTGATGTGCTCGCTGTCGATACTGTTTACTACATGCTCCAGCATATCGCTGGTGCACATCTCTGTATCATCGAAGTCGCGGCCTTTGCTCACCGATTATCCTCATCCCTAAATCAAGGGGGCAAAGAATACAGGTTTTCAGTCTAGGTGGCGACTGACATTATTCTATTGCTCAAAAGGCTGAGGAACACATTTTCTGTACAGGTCTCGTGGCTTTGGCCCGCCTGTCCCTGGCTGTCAGGGAGTCGACAACTCTCACGCCCAAATTGTCGGACTCAGGGCAGCAGCCTTTGCAACAAGCCCTGGTCCGGAAAGCCATCGCTGATCAACCCTGCGTCCCGCTGATAGGCACGCACCGCATTGCGCGTGGCGGGCCCCAGCACCCCATCGGGTTTGCCCGCATCGTAACCGCGCTGGTTGAGTGCCAGTTGCAGGCCCTCCACTTCGCGACGGGACAGGGCCTGCTGATCCGCAGGGGGTGGCTGCCTGAGCCCACCGCCTCCTGCGATGCGATCCGCCAGCAACCCGACGGACAGTGCATAGGATTCTGAGCGGTTCCATCTCATGATCACAGAAAAGTTATCATAGATCAGAAACGCGGGGCCACGGTGACCGGCAGGTACCAGGATGCTGCCCACCACCTCAGCGGGCGGCAGTGGCGAGCCATCAGCATCGCGTACACCAAGATCGCTCCAATCTGTTACAGTGCGGGTATTGCTGCGCCCGGAGAGGCTGTAGTCAAAACCCTGGGGCAGGATCACCTCCCTGCCCCAGCGAAAACCCTCCTGCCACCCTAACTGCTGAAGAAAATTAGCACCTGAAGCGAGGGCATCTTTTTCGCTGCCGAACAGATCGATGCGGCCATCGCCATCCCCGTCAACAGCATAGCGCAGGTAGTTCGAAGGCATGAACTGGGTGTGCCCCATGGCTCCAGCCCAGGAACCGCGCATCTGAGCGGGCTCAAGGGCTTCGCGGTCCATTACCCGCAGGGCGGTGAGAAACTCGCTGGTAAAAAAATCAGCGCGGCGCGGGTCACAAGCCAGTGTAGCAAGAGAGTCGAGGGTGGGCATATTGCCCAGATAGCCGCCGTAATTGGTCTCCAGCCCCCAGAAAGCCACCAGATACTGACCGGGCACACCGTAACGGGCAGTGAGCTGATCCAGGAAAGGCCTATGGCGGGCATACAGTTCCCGACCGCGACGGATGCGGTCAGCCGTGACCCGAGCATCGAGGTAGTTGCCAAACGTCTGCACGAACTCCGGCTGCTTGCCATCCAGCTCCAGTACCCGCTGTTGCTGTTGCATGGCCGCCACCGTGTCCACGGCTTTTGGCGATAGCCTCTGCTGGCGCGCCTTGTCCTGCAAGCCGGCGATACAATTGGCAAAGTCGGTACTTGTGGCCTGGAGCGGCCCCGCAATCAGCAGCGCAGATAGTGCCAGAAATGGATACAAGCGGTACGACATGGACAAGCTCCAACAAGGCGAATACTGTCCGCCATTCTAGGGCCTGTTGGCGCTACTTGCACCAAGGGTTAGCGACACTTTAGAAATCCAGTTACGCCATCAAAGGGCTATCATCCAATAGTAGGTGATAGCCCCTTGCTCCTCTGCCAGACGGTCACACAACGGGGACTTGTCGCAAACGCTAAAATCGACAACACTGCCAACTAGGTTGCCGGGTAGCACTGCGCTTGCCCCTAGCTCTACCCTCGGATCAGCAATCACACCGTGCGACTGCAGCCACATTGCACCGCCCTCGTTTTCGGAGCCCAGGCACCGGCATGACCACAGATATTCACTACCGTCTCACCCTGGTCGACGCCAACACGTCCCAGCACTCGCACTGTACAGCGAGCACCACCCTGCTCGAAGCAATGCGAGCCAGTGGCCTGGCGGTGCGCAAAGCCTGCCGCAACGGTGTGTGTGGCCTATGCCGCTGCCGTGTTGTGAAAGGAGAGATCACTTATCACTGGAAGGTCCCCCACGGCCTATGGCAAAAAGATATCGAACAGAATTTTATTTTGCCCTGTATCGCCTACCCGGTTTCTGACCTGGTGCTGGACCAATTACCTCTTGTTTGAGAAAGATAGCGGGCCCTGGCACCTGTACAATCAGTGATTTCAGTTGGGCTTCAACCCACTGGACTCGACAAATCGCCCGAGCCCGGCCACCCGCACCAGCTCTGCTTCGAAGCGACTCAAGTAGGTCGTAGTGAGTATCCAGCCCGGCTGCACCCAGTAGCGCCCGGGGCGCACTTCAGTGTTTGCATGGCCCAACAGCTCTTCACCAACACGGCGGATCCAGTCCGCATAAACAATGGTGAGCGCTTCAAAGTGCACCAGGGTGCGCTGTCGATCCGGATAATAGGCCACCAGGTCATCCTTCCAATCCAGCACTTTTTCGCGCCGCACTTGTGTCCGCTCAAGGCGAGAGCGGGCAGCGCTGAGAGTGGTCAACATCACTTCGTAGAGCCCCACGGGATCCGGTGCTGGCGCATCGTCACAGTACAAGCACAAACGAAGGTGCACACAAAATTTTTCCAGATCGAGCATGCCCTGCTCATCAAAGAAGCGGCAAGCAGCGACAAAGGCGGTGAACTGATGAAATTGTGACTCGGGGGCCTGCGACAAGGCTGTTCCTCTCTAAAGTAATCCTAAACAGTAATCGCTACCCGCAGGGCGTCGAGTCGCCACTCGGCCTTGCGCAGATAGTCATCGAGGGCCTCGGTAGTCGCGACAAGGTGGTCGATCTCCGCCTGGCGGACAGCGGGGTTTACCCGCGCCAGTGCCTGCAGGCGTTCAAGCTCCCGCCCCTGAGTGGCCCTCATGACTGCCACAGCCTGCGCTACCGGGTCGGCGGCACCAGTATCTGTTTCCAGCAACTGCTGCACTGCACGAATCATGGTAGCGATGCGGGTACGGGTATGACGCACCACATCCTGGGCCACCCCTTTCGCGACTTTCTGCCCCAGCCGATCCAGGTGTGCCTCGCTGAGCACGGCGCTCAAATCTCGCCCCTGTTCGTCCACTACGAGGCGACGCACCGTCAGCGGCAGATAACGATGCGCTTGCAAAGCGCGGGGAGCCGGACAGTGGAGCGTATAGAACACCTCCAGCAACAAGGCACCGGGCTTCAGCGGCGGCAACTTGAGCGTACACAAAGTCGCGTTGCCAAAATCGCCGCCGAGGATCATCTCCATCACCCCGCTGACCATGGGGTGCTCCCAGCTCAGAAAATGGAAGTCTTCTCGCGCCAGAGCTCGCTCGCGATTGAAGGTCACCGTCAAGCCATCTTCCGGCAGGCCCGGGAAGGCTTCACACTGCAGATGATCGCCGGGGCTGACCACCAAGGTGTAGGGACTGTGGTCGCTGTGCTCAACGCCAAACTGGTCAAATACGCGGACCATATAGTCCGCTAATTGAGAGGGGTTCTCTGCTGCCACCAGATCATCGAGTACCTGCGCCGCGCGGCGTGGATTACAGGAACTGCGTTCCAGCAACCGGTCGCGCCCCTGTCTCAACTGGACCACCGCCGTCTCGCGCAACTGGCGGGTATCGGCGATCAGCGCCTCAACTTGAGCTGCATCACTGTCGCTGGCCAGACAGGCGGTAAGCGGAGCCTCCACCTGGCGGTAAACAGTATCGCCGACCTTGCAGACCGACTCGAAAGCATCCAGCCCTTCGTGATACCAGCGCGCCAGCAAAGCTGGGGCACCGCTATCGTAGTGGGGCAAATGCACCTGTACAGTATGGCGCTGACCGATGCGGTCGAGACGGCCAATCCGCTGCTCCAACAGGTCGGGATTAAGCGGCAGATCGAACAGTACCAAGTGGCGTACAAACTGGAAGTTGCGCCCCTCACTGCCGATTTCCGAACACACCAGTACCCGGGCGCTGTCCTCATCATCGGCAAAATAGGCCGCCGCTCGATCCCGCTCCACCAGGGTCATGCCTTCGTGGAAAACACTGGCGGGAATGCCCTGCCGCAGATCGAGGTATTCCCCCAGCTGGCGTGCGGTGGCTGCACTGGCACAAATCACCAGGGCTTTTTCCAGCCGACCCTGCTGATCGCGCTGCTCAGCGAGCCAGCCAACCAGCCACGCCACCCTCGGGTCGCGGCTCAGCCAGTCATCGCCGAGCAAGAGCTCTGGGCGCAGACGCTGGTCCAGGCTGGCACCCTGGGCAGCGAGCAGATACGCCTCAGGAGCAGGCAGAGGATGGGGGTTGAAGTTGCGACCGGGGAAGCCACTCACTGTCTCGCGGGTATTGCGGAACAGCACTCGCCCGGTGCCGTGGCGATCGAGCAGGCGCTCCACCACCTCATCGCGGAGGTCTTCGAACTCGCTCCCCTCTGCTTCCGTCAGCCTGTCGAGCAAAGCTGCTCCCGTCTCGCCCCCCAAAATGTCGGTCAATGCTGTGACCAGATCCTTCTCCGCGACCAGCGTGTCTGCCTCGGTGCAGGACATGAGCCGCTCCACCAGCTCGCTCACCTGCCGGTAGCCGGCCTCCTCGGCAACAAAGCTATCGAAGTCCCGATAGCGGGCCGGGTCCAGCAGTCGCAAGCGGGCAAAATGGCTCTCCAGGCCCAGCTGCTCAGGTGTGGCGGTAAGCAGCAGCAGGCCGGGGACCACGGCAGCCAGGTCCTCGACACAACGGTAGTCCTCACTGGCGCCCTCCTCGTTCCACTGCAAGTGGTGGGCCTCGTCTACCACCAGCAGATCCCAGCCGGCACTGACGGCCTGGAGACGACGCTCGGGGCTATCGCGCAGCAAGCTCAAGCCACAGAGGGCCAGCTGAGCACTGTCGAAAGGATTCTCTCCGTCTTCTACACCAGTGCTCAGCTCATCATCGATAGCCGGCACGGGCTCAAGCTCGCAACAGCGCTCCTCGTCGAGAATGGTGAAGTGCAGATTGAAGCGGCGCAGCATTTCTACCAGCCATTGATGCACCAGGCTATCGGGCACCAGGATCAACACCCGGTCGGCACGGCCACTGATCAACTGCTGATGGATAATAAGCCCCGCCTCGATGGTCTTGCCCAACCCTACTTCATCGGCCAACAACACTCTGGGCGCATGGCGGCTGGCGACCTCGCTAGCGATATGGAACTGGTGAGGCAGTAGCTGCACCCGCGCGCCCTGCAGGCCGCGCACTGGCGACTGCTGCTGGCGACGCAGACAATCAAGGGTGTCGCGCCGCAATCGGTAGCGCTCGGGGGAGTCGACCTGGCCGGAAAACAGCCGGTCCTGGGGCTTGCTGAATTGCACAAAGCTGTCCAGTTCCAGCTCGTCCACACGCTGCTCCACGCCAGCGGTATCCACCGCACGGTAGATAAAGCGGCCGAGGTAGTGGTCGATGGCGACAACGCAGAGTTCATCACCGCTAGCGGTGCGAATCATATCCCCCTCTGAGTAGCGCACGCGACTGACGGGGGCATTGTCAGCAGCGTACACGCGCTGCTCTCCGATGGCAGGAAAACTGATGGTCACACGGCGGTGAGCGAGCTCGACTATAATGCCGAGGCCCGCTTCCGGCTCTGTGTTACTGACCCAACGCTGCCCAGGCAGAAAGTCCTGCCCGCTCAAATCCGGTTTGCTCAAGTCCGGTCTCCGGTTCGGGTAGGGCCGGCATGATAGTGGAAGCACGGCCTTCATACCAAGCATCTCTCCTATTTATCCCGGAGATAAAGGCGCAGACAATGCACCGCCCCATGGCTCATGTATACTCACCGCCACTCCTGCCACTACAGGGATATCTACAAGGAGAACCGCCATGGGCCGCCCGGCAACAACGATCAGATATTTTGTCGGCCTCTTAACCACTCTGCTGCTGTTAAGCGCTGACGCTCAAGCGCGTGGATTTTCATCGACCAGGCAAGTGCTGGATTTTGGCAACCAGGTAATGATGGATGTCAGCCAGGTGCGCCTCGACGACGCCTGGCGCCAGATGAAGTCCCACTCCAATATTCCTGCCGCAGGCATCGACTCGTTTGGCCGTCAATACCGCGCCCACTACGATCAGGCCATTCGCCACTATGGCCCGTCGGTGGGCGTAGAAATGATGAAAACCGAGATGGCTGGCAACTCCTTTCTCCGCGCCACCTATCTGGTGAAATACGAAGCGACCGCCATCACCTGGTTTATGATTTTCTACAAGGTACGAGACACCTGGGTGCTCAACGAATTCAACTACGACATCCTCAGCAACGCCAACTTTATCGTCACCAGTAGCGACACCAGCTGCGACAGCTCTCTGCAAAGAGCGTCGCGATGAGCTTTGCAGCACTGGGGCTGAGCCCTGCCCTACTGGCCACTCTCCAAGCGCGGGGCTACCACACCCCCACCACCATCCAGGCCCGGGTCATTAAACCCATCCTGGCGGGCCGGGACCTGATTGCCAGTGCCCAAACCGGTACCGGCAAGACGGCGGGGTTTGCGCTGCCAATACTGCAGAAGCTAGCCGCCGGCGCCAAGGTGACAGCCAATCAGGCGCGCGCTCTGGTGCTGGTTCCAACTCGCGAGCTGGCAGTGCAGGTCGGCGACAACATCACCGCCTATACCGACGGCTTGTCTCTGCGCGTCGCCGTGGCCTATGGAGGAGTGAAGATCAACCCTCAGCTGATGATGATGCGCCGCGGTGCCGATGTGCTGGTGGCCACCCCCGGCAGACTGCTGGACCTGTACCGCAGCAACGCGGTGCGCTTTCAGCAGCTGGAAGTGCTTGTGCTCGACGAAGCCGACCGC
>JALNZZ010000110.1 GCA_023229065.1 Porticoccaceae bacterium | reverse complement strand
GTGGTCGGGATGACAGGAATAGGTGGTCGGGACAACAAAGGATCTTTGGTTTTATTTGACTTCAATATATGAATGCCTGTTAATGTATTAAATCGATCAGTCAGGTAGCCTTGCTATGTCCGGTCATCACCACGATCACGCGCACGCACCCGCGGTTACCCGTGAAAACGAGAAGAAGGTGCTGATTGCCTTCGTCATCATCTTCTCGTTTATGCTGGTGGAGGCGGTCGGGGGCATTATCTCGGGGTCGCTGGCGCTGCTTGCCGATGCCGGTCATATGTTGACGGACGCCGGGGCCCTGGGCCTTGCTTATATCGCTTTTCGCCTCGGTCGGCGCGCGGCAGACAGTCGGCGCACGTTTGGCTATTTGCGCTTTGAGGTTATCGCCGGTCTGGTCAATGCGCTGACCCTGTTCGGCATTGTCCTGTGGATTCTCTACGAGGCCTATACGCGCCTGTTACAGCCCTCTGAGGTGTTGGCCGGGCCAATGTTCCTGGTCGCCCTGGTCGGCATGTTCGTAAACATTTTCGTGCTCTGGCATTTGACCCGCGGCGATACGGATCACGTCAATATCAGAGGAGCGATCCTGCATGTGATAGGTGACCTGTTGGGTTCGATCGGCGCCATCGCAGCGGCGATCGTGATCTGGTTTAGCGGCTGGACGCCGATCGACCCGATACTGTCGGTACTGGTGTCACTGCTGATTCTGCGCAGTGCCTGGAGTTTGTTTACCCAGACACTGCATATCTTGCTGGAAGGCGTCCCCGAGCACATCGAGATCGATGACATCGTGCAGCACATCCTGGAAAACTTCCCAGGTGTTGAAGCCGTGAGTGATGTGCACGTGTGGCTGATCACCTCGGGGCGCAGCATGGCGACACTGCGGATTCTGCCCGCCCCAGGGGTGGATATCGTGGCGCTGACCCACCGGGTAGAACAGGAGCTGCAGCATCACTTTGATATCGAACACCCCACCGTGGGGCTCGACCCCAGTGGCGCTCACGATTGCAGTATCAACAGCCCCGACGGCGAGGCGCTGTCGTGAAAACCGCTCAGCGCAGGATGCCGCAATGACGGCGGAGCCCACGGCCACCAGCCCGCTGCCCACCCCGCAGCAATTGACCCGCCTGTCGGAAACCTTTCGCCTGCTGGGCGACCACAGCAGGCTCAAGATCCTGCTGTCCTGCCTGGCTACGCCCCGTTCGGTCAGTGACATTGCCACCAGGGTAGGGCTGTCCCAATCCCTTGTCAGCCACCACTTGCGGCTGCTGAGAGGAGCCTGCCTGGTGCGCGGCAAGCGCAAATCCAGGCAGATTTTCTACACCGTGGCAGACCACCATGTTGGAGCCATGCTTATGGATATGGTGAAGCATGTGCAGGAGGAGCAGGGCGGCTCCTAAAACCTGCCACCCGTGCCCCGGTACCGATCAGTTGACTATCAACCTAATCAGCTGCCACCCAAAGCGCGATACAGCGCCACTTCGCTGGTCAGCTGCTGCAATTGATACACCAACAGCTGCTGACGGCTGGCAAACAGTTGTCGCTGAGCATCGAGGACCACCAGATAGTTGTCGACGCCCTCGTCGTAGCGCTGTTGAGCCAATTGGTAATACTCGCTGGTGGCGTTGACCAAATCGGTCTGGGCCTGCAACTGATGCTGATAGGTGCTGCGGGCAGCCAGGCCATCGCTGACCTCGCGGAAGGCATTCTGGATGGCACCTTCGTACTGAGCAACGTGAATATCGCGCTGAATCTCACTGTAATCCAGGTTGGCCCTGAGGCGTCCAGCGGTAAAGATCGGGATATTGATCTGAGGCATAAAGTTCCAGGTTCCCGAGCCTCCTTCAAATAGCCCGTCCAGCTCGGCACTGGCGGTGCCAGCGGCAGCGGTAAGGCGAATGCTCGGGAAGAAAGCCGCCCGGGCCGCGCCAATATCGGCGTTGGCGGCGCGCAGCTGATACTCTGCAGCGCGTACATCCGGTCGCTGCTGGAGGATATCCGCCGGCAACCCGGCGGGCAGGTCGGCCAGCAGGCCGGTATCCACCTCGGTGGGTGTCAACAGCTCGGCGGGAATCTCGCCGCCCACCAATAACTGCAGGGCATTGCGGTCCTGGGCCAGTTGGCGCGTGTAGAGGGCCTGTTGCACCCGCGCCTGCTCCACCAGGCTGCGGGCCTGGCGCACATCCAGGGCCGAGGCAATGCCGCCGGCATGGCTGAGCTCGATCATGGCCAGACTCTGCTGGTAACTGTCGAGCGTCGCTTCGGTCAATTCCAGCAGCGCCTGGTCGGTATTCAAGGTCAACCAGGCGTTGGCGACATCACTGATCAAGGCAATTTGCACCGCACGCTGAGTTTGCTCGGTCGCCAGGTAACGCTCCAGGGCGGCACCCTGCAGGCTGCGGATGCGGCCGAACAGATCCAGCTCCCAGGCACTGGTGCCCAGGGTGACGCCGTACTGGGAGTTGATCCCGGCTTCGCCAGAGGGCGCCAGATCATCGGGCAGGCGCTGTCGGTTGCCGCTGGCATCGACACCAACACTGGGCAGCAGTTCGGAGCGCTGGATACGGTACAGCGCCCGGTAGGCTTCGACATTGAGGGCGGCCTGACGCAGATCGCGGTTGCTCTCCAGCGCCAGGTCGATGAGCTGGCGCAGGGACGGATGCTGGAAAAATGTCTCCCGGTTCAGTGGCAGCGTGCCGGGCTGCACCGCCGCCGCGTCGTAGGCGGCGCCCTGGGGCCAGCTGGCGGCCACCGGAGAGGCCGGTTGTTGATACTCGGGGGCCAGGCTACAGCCGGACAGCACCAGGGCCGCAGCGAGGCTCAGATAGCGGGTTTTCATGGGTTTTCTCCTGTCGCACCGGGCTCATCCTCAGGGGCGGGGCGCTTGCGGCCAAACATCCCCACGATGAGCACGTAGAACAGCGGCACAAAGAACACTACCAACACGGTGGCGGTGATCATGCCGCCGACTACGCCGGTGGCAATCGAGTGCTGGCTGCCCTGGCCAGCGCCGCTGGCCAGCGCCATCGGCAACACGCCAAAGGTGAATGCCAGCGAGGTCATCAGAATGGGCCGCAGGCGCAGGCGGGCGGCCTCAATGGCAGCCTGGGCCAGGCTGCGCCCCTGTTTCTCGTACAGATCTTTGGCGAACTCGACGATCAGAATGGCGTTCTTCGCCGTCAGGCCCACCGTGGTCATCAGGCCGATCTGGAAGTACACGTCTGCCGACAAGCCGCGCAGCAGGGTGGCCGATACCGCGCCGATAATGCCCAGCGGCACCACCAGGATCACCGCCGCAGGCACGGACCAGCTCTCATACAGCGCCGCCAGACTGAGGAACACGATCAGCACCGTGAGGGCATACAGCAGCGGTGCCTGGTTGCCGGTCTGAATCTCTTCATAGGACAGCCCGGTATAGCTCAGGCCGATGCCCGGCGGCAGCTCCTGCATGATCTCGGCAATAGCCTGCATGGCGTCACCGGTACTATAGCCAGGCGCTGGCTGGCCGAGGATCTCCACCGCGGGGATACCGTTGTAGCGCTCCAGCTTGGGCGACCCCCAGGTCCACTCACCAGAGGCAAAGGCGGAGAAGGGAATCATCTCGCCGTTCTGGTTGCGCACATACCACTTGGCGAAATCCTCCGGTGCCAGGCGCGAATCCATATTGCCCTGCAGGTAAACCCGCTTCACCCGGCCCTGATCGACAAAGTCGTTGACATACATCGAGCCCCAGGCCGCGGACATGGTTTCGTTGATGGCGGCGATACTCAACAGATGGGTACGGGCCTTTTCCCGGTCGATATGAATACGGAACTGCGGTTCGTCATCTTTGCCGTTGGGGCGCACCGCCATCAGCACCGGGTGCTGGTTGGCCAGCATCAGGAACTGGTTGCGAGCATCCATCAGCGCCTCGTGGCCGAGGCCCACGTTGTCCTGCAGGTAGAAGTTGAAGCCGAGGGCGTTACCCATCTCGACGATGGCCGGGGGCGGGAAAGCCATCACCTGGCCGTCCTTGATATGGGTGCTGAAGTACTGGTTGGCGCGCTGGGCGACACTGAACACATCCTGACCAGGCGCGGTGCGTTCGGACCAATCCTTGAGCTGGACAAAGGCGATACCGGAGCTTTGCCCGCGACCGGCGAAGTTAAAACCATTGACCGCCTGCAGCGAGATCACGGCGGGCTCTTCCTGCAGCAGATAATCGCGCACCTGGGCCAACACTCGCTCGGTGCGCTCGCCGCTGGAGTTGGCGGGCATGCGCACCTCCACCAGCATCATGCCCTGGTCTTCGTCGGGCAGAAACGCCGCTGGGGTCTGCTTGAACAGCCAGCCTGTGCCAACCACGATCAGCAGGAAGATCACCAAATAGCGGCCGCGGTGGCGGATCATGGCGCCGACGCCGCGCTCAAAGCGCCGGGTGCCGCGGTCGAAGTTGCGGTTGAACCAGCCAAAAAAGCCCTTCTTTTCGTGCAGTTCACCGGGCTTGGGAGCCTTGAGAATGGTGGCGCACAAAGCGGGCGTGAAGATCAGTGCCACCAGCACCGACAGGCCCATGGCAATCACAATGGTCACCGCAAACTGGCGATAGATAATACCCGCCGAGCCGCCGAAAAAGGCCATGGGCACAAACACCGCCGATAGCACCAGGCCGATCCCGACCAGAGCGCCCTTGATCTGGTGCATCGACTTGCGCGTCGCCTCCAGTGGCGACAGCCCTTCCTCGTGCATCAGGCGTTCGACGTTCTCCACCACCACGATGGCGTCATCCACCAGCAGACCGATAGCCAGCACCATGGCGTACATGGTCAGCACGTTGATATTGAGGCCAAACATCGGCAGCAGGGCAAAGGTGCCGAGCAGTACCACCGGCACCGCCAGGGTCGGAATCAGGGTGGCGCGGAAGCTCTGCAAGAACAGGTACATCACCAGGAACACCAGCACAATGGCTTCCATAATGGTGTACACCACAGAGCTGATCGACGCCTCCACCACCGGCGTGGTGTCGTAAGGGTAGACAATGGTCACGCCTTCCGGCAGGAAGGGTTCGTGGGCCTCCAAAACACCCCGTATGCTTTCCACTGTTTCCAACAGGTTGCCGCCAGGGGCGAGTCGGGTGGCGAGCCCCGCAGAGGGCGAGCCATTGAACTTGCCGTGCACCGAGTAGCTGTCGGAGCCGAGGCTGACCTCGGCCACATCCCTGACTCTCACTTGCGAGCCATCCAGGTTGACCTTGATCAGAATGTCGCGGAACTCTTCCTCGGTGCTCATCCGGGTGCTGCCGATAATGGTGGCGTTGAGCTGGGTGCCGGCCAGCGCTGGCAGGCCACCGAGCTGACCGGAGGACACCTGCACGTTCTGTTCACGAATGGCCTGGGCGACATCCGCCGGGGTCAGCTGATAGCTGTTGAGCTTGGCCGGGTCGAGCCAGATACGCATGGCGTTTTGCGACCCGAACAGCATAAAGTCACCGACGCCGTCGATGCGGGAGATGGGGTCCTGCAAGTGGGTGGCGATATAGTTGCCCAGATCAAAGGCGCTCATGCGCCCGCTTTCGTCGATCAGTGCGACGATCTGCATAAAGTTGACCTGGAACTTGGCGACCCGGATGCCCTGGCGCTGAACTTCCTCCGGCAGCTTTGGTGTCGCCAGCTGCATCTTGTTCTGCACCTGAACCTGGGCGATATCAGGGTCGGTGCCCTGGGTGAAGGTGACGATGATTTGAGCGCTGCCATCGGAGTTACTGTTCGACGACATATAACGGAAGCCATCGAGGCCGCTGAGCTGTTGCTCAATCACCTGGACCACGGTGTCCTGCACGGTTTCCGCCGAGGCACCGGGATAGGTGGCGCTGATGCTCACCGCCGGGGCGGCGATATTGGGATAGTGGCTGATCGGCAGTGTGAGCAGCGACAGAGTGCCCGCCATCATGACCACGATCGCCAGTACCCAGGCGAAGATGGGTCGATCGATAAAAAAGTGCGGCATGGTAGCTCCCTCAGTCGTTGGTGGCGTTGGTAGCTGCGGGGCTCAGATCAATGCTCAAGTCGACATTCTGTGCCGGCACGGGGTTGATTTGCATCCCCTCGATCAGCAGCTGCAAGCCTTCGGTGACCACTTGGTCGCCGCTCTCCAGCCCGCTGCCGATCAACCAGCTGTTGCCCACAGTGCGCAGGGTTTCCACTTCGCGTCGCTCGGCGCTGTTATTGGCGCCGACCACCCATACCTGCGCGACCCCGCGGCTGTCGCGAAACACTGCTTGCTGGGGCGCTAGGATGGCATGTTCCTGCACACCTTCCTGCAATTGAGCGCGCACGAACATGCCGGGCAGCAGCTTGCGGTCCGGGTTAGGGAATTCAGCGCGCAGGGTCACAGCCCCGGTACTGGGGTCGACGCTCACCTCGGAAAATTGCAGAACTCCCGGCAGGGGGTAGAGAGTGCCATCGTCCAGTTGCAAGGTGACTCGGGCCTGGTTTTCGCCACTGGACTGCAACAGGCCGGACTCCAGCGCCCGCTGCAAGCGCAGCAGCTGGGTAATGGGCTGGCTGATGTCGACATAGATAGGGTCGAGCTGGGTGACAGTGGCCAGCTCCTCGGGCTGACCATTGGTGACCAAGGCACCTTCAGTAACATAAGAGCGCCCGATACGCCCGGCAATGGGTGACAGCACCTTGGTGTACTGCACATCGATACGTGCCACCTCGACTTCCGCCTGGGCCTGAATCCAGGCGGCTCTGGCATCGTCGTACTGCTGCTGGCTGACGGCGTTGGTATTGACCAGGCGCTCGTAGCGCTTGGCGAGGTTCTCGGTGGTTTTCAGGTTAGCCTCGGCGCGCGCCAGGC
>JALNZZ010000233.1 GCA_023229065.1 Porticoccaceae bacterium | reverse complement strand
GGGATACGCAAGTATTCCCGTGTGCTGCCACCGCCAAGCAGGATGTCTCTCACTTCAGCCAGGGCTTGCCGGTCGTTCGGCCACATAAGCCGTGATTGCGCAGCATCCAGGTCAACCCATTCAAACTCGGAGTGCTCAGGGTTGAGGGTCACAATAGCATTTTCATCGACAAACGCACAAAACATTGGGGCGGTATTGAGCGAATCATTGTCGGGCCGATAAAAGCTGGCGAGGGTGCTGAGGCGGTAGAAGCCGCTGGGCGTCAAGCCCGTTTCTTCCCGCATTTCTCGCAGGGCGCCCTCCCAGGCTGTTTCATCTGACTTTAGCCCACCTGATATCAGCTGCCAGGTACCGCCCATATACTTGCCTTCTGCACGACGGGCGAGGAGAAGCTGGTAACCGCCAGCCCGAGGGCGGACAACCAAGACGACAACATAGTAAAGATGTATCAATGGACCTCCTGCGGACAGATGAGTGATCAAAAATTGTGACACGAGTTTGCTGAGAGCAGTGGCAGCGGCTGTTGTTCAAGACTCTTTACACCCAACCAGCCGCCCCTCCATCAACTGATAGCACCGGTCGGCAAGACCCGCTGGTACCTGGGCATGAGTCACTAGCAGCAAGCTGCGTCCGGCGAGTATCTGCGGCAGCGAGGTTAGCAATGCCTGCTCAGCGGCGGGATCCAGCCCTTCGGTGGGTTCATCCAGCACGATCAAATCGGCGTCAGTCAATAAGACTCGTGCCAGGCAGAGGCGTCGCGCCTGACCGGCTGACAGTGTGCGGCCACCTTCGCCAAGCCATTGATCGAGCCCGCCGGGCAGCATCCGCACTTCATCCGCGATGCCTGCCAGTTGCAAAACCTGCCAGAGGGTGGCGTCGTCAGCGTGCGTATCCGCAATACAGAGGTTTTCGCGGACGCTACCCAGGAATACGGGAGAGTCCTGGGACAGCAGCGCCACGCGGCGGTGGAGGTCGGTCAACGAGGCCTGACGCAGATCGGTGCCGTGCCAGGTAATCGCGCCTGAATCGGGGTCGTGGAGCCTCAGCATAAGCGCCAACAGGGTAGATTTGCCACTGCCGCTGGCACCGGTGATGACAACCCGCTGGCCGGGCTCGATGACCAGGTCGAGTCCTTCAATAAGTGGCACAGCCGGATGGTGGCGAAAGCGGACGTCTTGAAACTCAATGCGCCCCGGTGCCTCTAATGGGCAGGGCTGTTGCGGATCGCGCACGGTGGGTGAGGTGCGCTCGATAGCGCTTATCCGCTGCGCTGCAGCGGTGGCGACACCGAGGCGCGAGGCACCTCGCAGCATGGGCGACAGGACTTCAAACAGTCCCGCAACGGCCAGCACGCAGCCAGCGAGGATGGCTGCGCCCACCTGGCCACGTTGGAGGGCCACTGCACCGGCGGCGACGACGGCCGCCATGGCAAGCCCGGCAGCAGCCTGGGCCAGCGCCTGGCCGGTGGCAAAGGCGCGCGATTCGTCCAGGGCACTGGCTTGCAGCCTGGCACAGGTGGCGGCCAGCTCGGCCTGGGCCCGCTGGCTTTGGCCGAGAGCAAGCAGGTCGGCGTGCCCGTCCACCGCCTGGAGCACTTGCTGGCGCAACAGTGCCGCCTGATCTTGACGCTCCAGCCCGCCCTGCCGCACGCGGCGGGCCAGCCAGGCGGGGACGATAAAGAGAACCAGCAGCCACAGCAGGCCCACGGCAGGTGCTGCTGCAGGGACGTACAGTGCCAGAACAATCACTACAGCGACGCCAGTGAGCCCGCCGACAAGCAGTGGCAGCAGCACTTGCAGGAAGGTTGAATCCAGCGCATCGATATCACCGGTCAGCCGGGCCACCAAGTCGCCGTCGCGCCAGCGGGCCACCTGGCCGGCATCGAGTCGCAACAAGTTGGCGAACACCCGCTTGCGCAAGTCTGTCAGCAGGTGGAGAGTTGCAGCGTGGCCGGTCAGTCGTTCACCGTAGCGCGCCAGGATCCGGGTGAAAGCCAGCGCGCGTACCAGTGCCGAAGGGACGAACAGGTTGAAGGTGGTCAGTCCGGCGACCAGTGCCGTGGCAGTCAAGAACCAGCCCGCCACGCCCAGCAGACCAACCGTCGCTGCAGCGGTTACCAGGGCGATGGCGCAGGTTTGCAGGAGCAGACGCCAGTGCTGGCGAAGCAGTGGCCCCAACGAGGTTAACAGCGCCCTCATGTCTGTACCGTGCCGGCGGCATTGAGTCGCCAGTGAATATCGGCGATTGCCGCCACTGCTGGATCATGAGTGGCGACAAGCAGCGTGCGCCCGCGCGCAAATTCAGCGATGTGTGCGACTACCTGGTCACGGGTCTGGGCGTCCAGGTAGGCCGTCGGTTCATCCAGTAGCAGGATGGCCGGGTCTGACAGGAACATCCGCGCCAGCACCAGGCGCTGCGCTTGGCCGCCAGACAGCCCGTGCCCTCGGGCGCCGATCTGCGTGTCCAGACCATCGGGAAGTTCGGCCACCAGCTCGTCCAAACCGGTCGCTGCGAGAGCGCGCAGCAGTGCAGTTTCGTCAGCACCGGGTTGTGCCAGCCGCAAATTGTCGGCCAGCGAGCCAGGCATAAGCCAGGGGCGCTGGGGGATCAGAAGCAGGGTGCGGCGGAGTTGTGCCTCGGGCCAGTCAGCGAGCGGACGTCCCCCAAGCAAGACTTTCCCGGTGTGTGGACGCAGGCCAGCCAGTGTTTCGAGCAGAGTGGTTTTGCCGCTGCCGCTGGGTCCAAGCAGCGCTACCTGGGCGCCGGGCTCAAGGGCGGTCTGCGCTGGCAGCGACACCGGTGTGCGGCCCGGAACCGGCACCTGCAG
>JALNZZ010000173.1 GCA_023229065.1 Porticoccaceae bacterium | reverse complement strand
ACCTGGGCACCGATGGCGTCCGCGAGTTCACCCGACGAGCGGCCGCGACTCCACAGCACACCAGCATCGAGCAGGCGCTTGAACAGCGCACTGCGCAGCCACTGTTTGATGCCTTCGGCAGCACGCTGTCCGGCAATCTCTGCTCCCCAGGTGAGCCCGGCGCGCAGCGCGATCATTGTCGCTGCGAGGCCCAGCAGGGGCAGGATCGCAGCCAGTGAGTTGTCTTCAATAATGACGAGGTGCAGCGCTCGGGCCAGAGCCCAGACCTGGACCAGGAGCAGCACGCCCGATAGCAGCGGCAGGGCGATGGCTAGCCGCAAGGGGCGCTGGACGATGCCGCCCAGTGCCCGCATCCAGGCTTGTGCGGAAGGCGACAGGCCTTCGTCGGAGGGCCCTTCCGTCGCTGAGGTCACGCTTGCTTGTCAGCAGGGGCGTTCTCTTCCGCGATACGATCGGCTTCGCGTAGTTCAAACCACATGGCGTTGAGAATCGCGAAGCTGCAGGCCAGACCGAGGCCGAGAATCCATGAAAAATACCACATACTCAAACTCCTTAACTACCTGTTTCATTACTGCAGCAGGGCTGTCAGTACGAGTGCGGGTTGCGCGAGACGCTCTCGGTGGAGACTTTGCCGCTCATCACCTTATACACCCAACTGGTGTAGGCCAATACGATGGGCAGCAAGACAATCGTGGCCAACAGCATTACCCACAGGGTGAAATGGCTGGATGAGGCGTCCCATACGGTCAGCCCCTGGGCCGGCTGCAACGAGGAGGGCATCAAGAAGGGGAACAAGGCAAAGCCGGCGGTGAGAATGATGCCGGTAATGGCCACCGAGGTGGCCAGAAAGGCGGTCGCAGCCAGGCCCCGCCACAGCAAGAGTGCGGCAAGCCCTAACCCGGCAATACCGGCCAGGGGAGCCAGCCACATGGTGGGCCAGCGGGCAAAGTTGTGGAGCCAGCCGCCAGCCACCAGTTCGACAGACTTGAGTGCCGGGTTGCTGCCTGCCAGCGGATCCACCCCGCCGGTCACCAGGTGGCCGTCGAGGTTGGCCACCCACACCCCACCCAGGGCAAACAGCACACCGCAGATGAGCGCCAGCCAGATACCGGCGCGGCGGGCACGGTCTGCCACAGTGCCTTCGGTGCGCCAGGTGAGCAGGGTGGCGCCATGGGCCATCATCATGGTGACCGAAACCAGACCGGCCAACACAGCAAACGGCATAAACAGCTGGAACAGATTGCCCTTGTAAAGGGGGCGCAAGGTGGCGGGTTCTACCCCAAATGGCAAGCCGAGCAACAAGTTGCCCATGGCCACACCAAACACCAGCGACGCTACCACGCCGGAACCGCACAGAATCCAGTCCCAGGTGTTGCGCCAGCGCGGGTCGGCCAGCTTGCTGCGGTATTTGAAGCCCACAGGCCGCATGATCAGTGCCACCAGCAATAACAGCATCGCCAGGTACAACCCGGAAAAGGAAGCGGCATAGAGCAGGGGCCAGGCAGCAAAAATGGCGCCGCCACCGGTAATCAGCCAGACCTGGTTGCCTTCCCAGACAGGCCCCACCAGGTTCAGCGCCACTCGCCGCTCGTCATCAGTTTTAGCCACTACCGGGAGCAGAGCCGCTATACCCAGATCGAAGCCGTCCATGACGGCGAAACCGATCAGAAGCAGGCCCAGTAAAAGCCACCACACAACCCGCAAGGTGGCGTAATCAAGAGGAATCATTGAAACATCCATGAGCGTCTCCTTGTCAGTGGGCAGGGGCGGAAGGGGGAGCGATTTGATCCGGCGCGACAGTGCCTGGCGTCACCGGCGCTGGCTCCTCCGGCCCTTTGCGGATCGTGCGCAGCAACAGGCGGAAACCGACAATCGCCAGGGCAGTGTAAAGAACGAAGAACACCAGCAGACTGATGACCAGGTCGATCACCGACAGGCCCGAAACCGCATAGAAAGTGGGCAGTACCCCCTCGATCACCCAGGGTTGACGCCCGTACTCCGCCACAAACCAGCCAAATTCGATGGCCACCCATGGCAGCGGCGCAGTCCACAGCGCCACCTTGAGAAAGCGGCGGCTGCGGCGCAAGCGACCGGTAGAGACAATCCAGAAAGCAAACGCGAAGAAGCCGATGAAATAAAAGCCAAGGCTGACCATGACACGGAAAGCCCAGAACAGCGGCGTTACCTTGGGCACCGTGTCCAGCGCAGCAGCGGCGATCTGCTCCGGTGTCGCGTTTTGGACATCGTCGCGGTAGCGCTTGAGCAGCAGGGCATAGCCCAGGTCAGACCAGGTTTCGGCGAATGTCTCGCGGGCTGCGGTATCGTCCGGATCGGCGCGCAACTGCTCGAGTGCAACATAGGCGTGGATGCCATTGGCGATGCGCTGCTCGGCCGAAGCCACCAAATCGTTGATGCCCGGCATCTCGGTGCTGATAGAGCGGGTGCCGATCAGCCCCATGACCCAGGGAACCCCCACGGCGAAATCGTTGCGCCGCTCTTGCTGATTGGGCCAGGCAACGATATTGAACCCTGCCGGCGGCTCTTCGGTCTCCCACATGGACTCGATGGCGGCCAGTTTCATTTTTTGGTGCTCGGTGCTCAGGTAGCCGCTTTCATCGCCTAACACCACGACAGACAGCGCCGCCGCAAGGCCGAAGCTCGAGGCGACAGCCATTGACCGCTTGGCCAGCTCGATATGGCGTCCACGCAGCAGGTACCAGGCGCTGACGGCGCTGACAAAGACAGCGCCACACACATAGCCTGCAGCCACGGTATGAACAAACTTCGCTTGTGCCACCGGGTTGAAGATGACAGCGAAGAAGTCGGTCATTTCCATGCGCATGGTATCGGGGTTGAACACGGCACCCACCGGGTTCTGCATCCAGCCGTTGGCAATCAAAATCCACAGCGCCGACAGGTTGGAGCCCAGCGCCACCAGCCAGGTGACGATCAGGTGCTGGATCTTGCTCATCCGGTCCCAACCGAAGAAGAACAGACCAACGAAGGTGGCTTCCAGAAAGAAAGCCATCAGGCCCTCAATCGCGAGAGGGGCGCCGAACACGTCGCCAACGTAATGGCTGTAGTAAGACCAGTTCATGCCGAACTGGAACTCCATCACCACGCCCGTGCCCACCCCAAGAGCAAAGTTGATGCCGAACAGCAGCCCCCAGAACTTGGTCATTTGGCGCCAGATTTCCCGCCCGGTCATCACATACACGCTTTCCATGATGGCCAGCAGAAACGAAAGCCCCAGCGTCAGCGGTACGAAGATGAAGTGATACATCGCTGTCAGCGCAAACTGCAGCCGCGACAGCAACACCAAGTCTAGCTCGAACATATCGGTCTCCTGGTTGAATAGGAGCCTCGGTGCGCAGATGAGGCCCGCATCCGGACTTTGGTGTCCGGTCCTCGACAACTCGACCTGCCGTGGGGCGTGGTCAGCCTCTGTAGGCTACCAAAGATCTTAGCGATCTAACGAATAGGCGGCGGTAGCCTGCCAATACCACAGGCAGCAGCCATCAGAAGCTGGCGCCTTTACTCCGCGGGTATGGAGAGCCTGGCGCCGTGCCTGCTTTCAGCTGCTTCTAGGGGAGTATTATCGCTAGCAAGGTATTCTAGACTGCTCAGCTGGCGTTGTCGTCCTGTATTGCGGTTGGCGTTTGACTTGGATCAAGGGGGCTGCCCTGGTCGTGAAGGGGCATCGTTAACAACACGAAAGAAGTAACTTCTTCTAAAGATATGGAACTCCGCCCACCATTGCTGCTGGAAGAGCAGCAATGGTGGGCGGAAAGGGGCTTGACGGCCCTTATACTGCCTTTACTCTCAAACGAACTGGACTACCTTACCATCATCCAGCCACCATCGACTGAAATGGTCTGCCCCGTCATATAGTCTGATGCGCTGCTCGCTAGAAAAACCAGCACGGGTGCCAAATCTTTCTGTGGGTCACCTGGCTTGCCCCTTAAGGGTATCCGAGACTTCATGTAATCATCGAACTCTCGCCTTTCA
>JALNZZ010000107.1 GCA_023229065.1 Porticoccaceae bacterium | reverse complement strand
ATCCGCGAGCTGAAAATTGATAAAAGCTTTGTGCAGGATCTGCCAGATGATCGGGATGATGTTGCTCTGGTGGACACGATTCTTGCTGTGGCCCGCAACCTCAATCTGTCGGTTGTAGCGGAAGGGGTCGAAACCCAGGCCCAGGTGGACTTCCTCAATACCCGTGGCAATATTATCTATCAAGGGTATTTCTATGACTGCCCCAGTCCTGCTGCGGATTGGTTGGCCAGCTGGCGGCGCCGCTGAGATCAATGACGGTGGAGCAACACCATGCAAGAAACAGGATTGTCACTGCCGAACTGGCTCCGAGAGATAAACGCCGGACAGCGCCGCTTTGCAAATCTGAGTGAAGCCATGAGCTTTACTCTGGATATAGTGGCACACAATTGCGGCATCAGTGGGGAGAGTTGGGAAGGGGCTGAGGGAGAATGGGGAGGCCCCTTTGGTGCAGTAGTGCTCGATGCTGATCTGAAACTGGTGGCGGTGGGCGCTAATCGGGTAGTGCCGTCGCAAGCCTCCATCTACCACGCTGAAATGGTGGCCTTGCTGTTGGCTCAACAACGGCTCGGCAGCCACAATTTAGGAGCTCTCGGCGACTATACCCTGGTGACCAGCTGCGCACCCTGTGCCATGTGTCTGGGTGCTATTCCTTTTGCCGGTGTACAGCGTGTCGTGTGCGGTGCTCGTGGAGAGGATGCCGAAGGCATTGGCTTTGACGAGGGCGACAAGCCTGACCATTGGGCAGACCGGCTGCGGGCCCGTGGCATCGCCGTTGAAGAAGATCTGTGCCGTGAACGAGCTCTGATGCTGTTTGAGGCTTATCGGGCGCGCGGGGGGGTTATCTATTAAGTGGGAGTCAGATGTCTGCTCCAAGTGCTCTCGCCAGCAAGGCCTTGAACGTCTTTTGGTCTCGCTCCTTATCCACTCGCAGGGTCAAAGTCTCCAGATCCATTAGTGCGCCATTCTCAATGACAAGCCGGTAGGTAAATACGTGGGGGCGGTCGTCCTGTAGCCACTCAAAGGCTTGACCGTAGCGCAGGTCGCGAAACAGCAGCTCACCATTTTCTTCGATCACCTGGTAATAGCCGTCTGATACCCTTAGCAGGTCGTGTACCAGCGGGGTGTCCCGGTAGTCGTGGAGAAGTTCCGCATTGCGGGAGAAAGCGATGAAGTCCTGCGGCGGCTCACTGTCGCGCAGTGAGAAAAAACCCACCAGATAACCACTGTCGTTCTCGGCAATACCGCGCCACAGCAGGTTATTAAAGATGGTGGGTTTGACGAATAAGCGCTGGGGTGCGATGCCAGCTGCAGTTAGCCCTTGACGGAACTGCGCTTCTACCAGCTGCTTGTTGACCAGAGTCATGGCCAGGTACAGGGTGGACAACAGAAGACCAGTGATGGCGATCAGGTTTCTGCCTGGTTGCTGCCGCGCCAGCCATGGAACCACTGCCATGGCAACCAGCAGGGGCAGGGTATAGAGAGGGTCAATCACAGAGATGCTGGCGATGGCGAAACTGTGGGTGCTAAAGGGTTGTAGCAGCTGGATCCCGTAGGAAGTGAAAGTGTCGAGCGCCAGGTGACTGGTCAGTACCAGAGCACTCAATAGGGTCCAGTGCCACCACGCGATGTCATCGGCGCGGATCAACCTGCGCAGCGACGGGCCCAGCACCAGTGCCGCCAGAGCGGTGAACAGCAGTGAATGGGTGATCCCGCGGTGAAAGGTGAGCGCTGCGGCATCGCCCAGCCAGTGACCAATGGCTACATCGATATCGGGGATCAGAGCGACCATCGCTCCTGCCGCCAAGGCCCGGTTGCCTGTCCGCTGCCCCAGAGTGCACTGGCCAATGGCTGCGCCCAACAGGGCGTGAGAAAGGGTATCCATGATGAGCCGTTGATTGCTGAATGCAGCTCATGGTAACAGAGCGCGAGTTGGCCCGCTCTAAGCGGGCGGAGTAGTGCAAGGGTGGTCTGACAAGAGGACTGTGCTGGGTACCTGTCAACGATTTGTTATCAGACGGTCAATGCGGTTGAGTACCGCCAGGACAGTAGGGCAATGTTGCTTTCTGCCTCTAAAGTACTCTTCCGCCATGGGGGTGACGTCACACTTGGTGGGCAGCGGCGCTTCCGTTCGAGCCAGTTCACTGAGACGGGGGATAAAGATGAATTGCAGCCATTCGGTGAACAACAGGGTGTCGCAGGCGAAAGGGGCTGTACTGGCCAGTGCGAGAGGGGATGGCGCGGCAGAGTGCCATAGCTCCAGATGGCGCAAGGTGGCTTCCAGCGTCAACAGTTCATTGGCCAGCTGGCGGTGGGTGTGGGCGATCGTGTTCAAGGTGAGGCTCAGCCAATCTCGCGCCGAAACGGTGGCAGTGAATCCAGCAGTTGTTTGCCGTAAAACTTGGTCACCAGGCGGCGATCGAGGATGGTTACCCGACCGCTGTCCTGCTCGCTGCGCAGCAGTCGACCGCAGGCCTGAATCAGCCGTAAGCTGGTGTCCGGCAGTGTCATGGCCCGGAATGGGTTGAGCCCGCGGGATTCGAGCCACTCCGCCTGGGCGGCTTGCAGAGGACTGTCCGGCACGGCGAAAGGGAGTTTGGCTATCACCACATGGCGGCAATAGTCGCCAGGCAGATCAAGCCCCTCGGCAAAGCTGGCGAGGCCAAAAATCACGCTGCCCTCACCGCCGTCCACGGTCTCCCGGTGGCGGCGAATGACCTCTCCGTGGCTGTACTGCCCTTGCACCAGTAGTGGCGCTGTTATTGTCTCCTCCAGCGCCTCGGCTACAGTTTCCATCTGGCGCCGTGATGAAAACAGCACCAAGGTCCCTTCATTGGGAGAGATCAGGGTTGCCAGCCGCTCGATCAAAGCATCGGTGTGAGCAGAAGCGTCGCTGCCATCGGCGCCGATATCGGGTACCGCCAGTACTGCAGCACTGCTGTAGTCGAAGGCACCAGGCACTGCTAGCGTCGTGGCGTGGCGCGGCAGGCCGGTGGTGGCGGCAAAGCGCTCAAAGGTACCCAGAGCACGCAGGGTGGCGGACGCCGCGACAGCGGCAAAGCAGCGCTGCCAGAGGGACTGGCGCAGCAGGTCGGCGGCGGAGATCGGGGAGACGGACACCACGACATCCTGGCCGCTGTCATCCGGGGTCAGCCAGCGTGCTCTTGGTGTCCGTCCTTCTTCGTCAGCAGCTGCCATCTGGAACCATAGATCGCTCACAGATTCGCAGCGTCCGAGCCAGTTGCCGGTGACTTGGAAGAGTTGCTCAAGATCCACTCGCGGCAGGGCATGGTGAGGGTTTTCCAGAGCGCTTTCCAGCTCCTCGCTCAGGGCTGACAGACGGCTGTCGAGAGCGCTGAACAGATTGGCCAGTCGACCTGCCCGGTCGCGGTTCAGCTCACCGATATCGCCATTGGGGAAGCGGTAGTGATCAGCGCCTGCCGGGAGCAGCGCATCCAGCTGGTCGCGCCACAGGGGCGCCGACAGACGCAGCTCTCGCAGGGCGTCGTCCACCGCGTGATTGGCCAGATCCATCAGGTGGCAGATGGTGGGGTCGCTAGTGGCTCCTTTACGCGCTACTGCAAGCCCCTTGTGCACCTGTTCGAGCCATTGCACAGTGCCCAGCAGCGGTGCTGCGGCACCAAAGTGGCGCAGGGTGATGTCGGCGAGCCGGTGAGCTTCGTCGAAGACATAGATGGTTTGTGCTGGGTCGGGGAGAATAACGCCCCCGCCAAGGGCCAGGTCCGCCATCACCAGGTCGTGGTTGGCGACGATGCAGTCGGCCTCGTCGAGGGCATTGCGGGCCTGGAAGAAGCTGCATTCATGTATCTTGCGGCAGCGGTGTCCGGCGCACTGGCGGCGGTCTACGGTAAGGGCGCGCCAGGTGGAGTCAGCGATGGCGTCTGGCCAGCTGTCGCGGTCGCCATTCCAGGCGCCGACCTCGAATGCCTTGCCCAGCTCTCCGATCAGGTCGAGAGTGCGGCGGTCTGGGCTAAAGAGCATCTCGTCCTCGAATAAAAACTGGCCTGCGTCGCGGGCGCCGGCGGCGTCCAGGCACTGCTCCAGTTTGATATTGCACAGATAGCGGCCACGGCCTTTGGCGAGAGCGAACTTATAGTGCCAGCCAGTGGCCGCCAGCAGGTCGGGAATATCGCGCTCTACCAGCTGGGATTGCAGGGACACGGTGCCAGTGGCCACCACTACCGTTTTCTTCAGGGCGCGAGCAATAGGTAGAGTTGCCAACAAGTAAGCGAGGGTTTTGCCGGTGCCGGTGCCGGCTTCCACAACGCAGATGGGCGGCTCGTAGTTTGCTGCATCCCCGTCATGGTTTTCAGCTCGGCCGAGAGAGGAGGCGATAGCACCGATCATCTGGCGCTGGCCGAGGCGAGGCCGCAGTTCGCGCTTGGCGAGAAAGGCCCGGTAGCCAGCCTGTATCTCCTGCTTGAGCGCTTCGCTGAGAGCCATACCTGACTACCCTCCCTGAGCTTGCGGTTCCAGGCCCAGCTCCAGCAAGCTTTGTACCGGGGCTGCGTAGGCAGAGAGGAACTGTTGCACCACCCCGTCGTGTTCGCCGCTCACTCGCGCCAGCAGCGCTGTTTCCAGAGCAGCCCAGTCTGCATTGAGACGGCTGGCCCAGGCTTCGACTCGACCGTCGGTGCCGTGAAGGTGGCGCCAGGCAATAATATTGGTGGGTTGCAAACGGTAATGACCGACGATCTGGTGGTCGAGCCAGGCGGCCAGTTCATCGTCATCTGCCGGAGGGGCAGCGAGGGGCTCGCCAAAGGCGACGTGGACATGGCCCTTGGCGCCAACGATACCTTTGTAGATGCTGGCCAGATCTTCGTGAGGCTTTTTACGGTAGCTGCCGGTAACCTGTCGCTCGTGCAGTTCACGGGCCTTGTCGACATCGCAGGGGTCAAAACAATACGCGATCGACACCGGCACCATGGCGAGGTCGGCGATAGCATCGCCAAAGGCGGTGCCGCGCTCGCGCCCGAGGGCCAGCATCTTCACCAGGGCCGTTTCGGTGCGGTCGACGCCGTTCTTGGCCCGGCCTTCCCGCTGGGCGATCCAGACACTGGTGTTGTCGTTGCGAATACTGTGGCGGATATAGCGTGACAGAGTCGTGAGGGCGGTAAGCTTTTCGCGCCGACCGGTTGCGGAGCGTTTGACAATAAAGCTCTTGTTGATGCGCATCAGGTCAGTAGCGAAAGGCTTGCTGAGCAGGTTGTCGCCGATGGCGATACGCACCGTATCGCGGCCATTCTCATGGAGAGCGAGGTTGACAAAGGCCGGGTCCATGGCGATATCGCGATGATTGCTGATAAAGAGATGGGCTCCGGTACCAAGACGCTCAATTCCCGACACGGTAAAGCGGGTGCCATCCTTCGCCAGCAGAGCGTTGAAGTGCTGGCCCACCAACAGCTGGAAGTCGTGGACTGTGCGGATATCGTCAAAGGCGCGGTGCAGGGCACGCCGCACAAAGGGGCGTAAAGCCCAACCCAAAGATCGGGCGGCGCGAGGGTATCTCATGGTGAGGATGGTGTCTGCCATCTCCCGGTCGGCTATCAGCCGCGCCATGACTCCCGGCACCTCACTGTCATGGTAGGGGCGGATATCATCGAATTCACTGTGGTCGGAAGTGTCGGCCATGGCGGTTGGGGTGGTCCTGGTGAGAAGGTGGTAACTAGGTGATGATACTAAAGTTAGCGGTTGCGGTGGTTGAACCACGGTACTTCTCGGGCGTACTGGTCGACCAGGTGGGCGACGTCCAAAATCAGGGCGAACAGGGCCATGCGCACGATCAGGCCATTGTCGGTTTGACGAAAGATGGCGAGGTTGGGATTACTGTCGAGATCGGCATCCAGCTCGTTGGCCTCGGCTCGTGAATCCCGTGGCAAAGGATGCATGATCACTGTGTTGGGTTCACAGTGACGGGTATAGATAGCCTGGTTGAGGCGGAAGCGACCGCGGTAAAGGTCGGCCTGACTGCGATCCTGAAAGCGTTCCTCCTGAATACGTGTGGAATAAACAATATCCACGCGCGAAATGCTTTGCTCAAGGCTTTCGGTCACTTCGACTTCGTGGCCGGCGGTGCGCAGCGCCTCTACATAGGCTTCCGGCATGGCCAATTCGGGTGGAGAAACCAATACCACCCGGATGTTGCGGTAAAGGGTAAGCAGCTTGCTCAGGGAGTGTACGGTGCGCCCGTACTTGAGGTCGCCGATCATGGCGATACGCAGGCCGTCGATGTGGCGGCCGCGAGCTTGCAGTTCGCGCTCGATGGTGTAGAGGTCAAGGAGTGCCTGGCTTGGGTGCTCGTTGCTGCCGTCGCCGCCATTGATTACCGGCACCCGACTGGCACTGGCGAACTCAGCCACCGAGCCGGCCTGGGGGTGACGCATGCAAATGACGTCACTGTAGCCGGAGAGTACCCGGGCAGTATCCCGCAAGGACTCTCCTTTCACCAGGGAAGAGCTTTCTGCGCCCACTGATTCGCGTACTTCGCCGCCCAGCAGGTTGAAGGCGCTGCCGAAACTGATCCGGGTGCGGGTACTGGCCTCGAAGAACATATTGCCGAGGATGGCACCTTCGAGAACGCGGGTGACCCGGCGGCGCTGAGCGAAGGGCTCCATGCGATCGGCGGTACGAAACAGGGTGTCGATGTCGCCACGTTCAAACTGTTCGATGGAGAGAATATGCGCTCCGGCAAAATCCACGGTGTTGTCCTGTTGTAGGAAGTGGGCGGATTTTAGCGATTTTAGCGGGTTGGAACTAGGGCCTGTTCACACAGCCTGGCGGTGGGAGAACCTTAAACGTGCAAAGGATGGGGAAGAGTGAGCTGTCTTTCAGCTATCTTGAAACGCGCTCATTTTCGCCGCCAGCGGGGGATAGCGTCCGCCAATAATGCTGGAATGTTATCGCTACCCGAAGCTGTAATGCCGAGCCAGGCCAGGGCACGGCGCAGGTTGTCGGCGGCGGGGCTGGCGTCGAGGCTAGGGGC
>JALNZZ010000106.1 GCA_023229065.1 Porticoccaceae bacterium | reverse complement strand
CAGCCGGTGAGGCGCACAAACACCGTGGGTAAACCCACTGTGCTCGTTTCGCCCTGCAGGGAATAGAAGATTTCAGTAATGCGCAAGGAAGATTTCATGGCCGGCATTATACCGATACCAGCGCCCCGTGGCTCCATCGGATAGCGGCGACCTGTCTGGTGACAGGTCGCCTGTTGCTCATGATCCTATGAAGCTGCCGCTACCCTGGCTGCCGTTATATTCGCTGCCGTAATATTAAAAGTTGTCCTGCAGATAGGCCCGAGCCAGAGCTGCTGCGCTGGTATTGGTTGCCGCTACACGGGTGAGTGCCGCGCGAGCTTTGTCGTTCTGGCCTTGCAGGTGATAGACACGGCCCAGCTTGAACAGGGCATCCGGCACCTTGCGGTCGCCGGCAAAGTCATTTACCACCGTTGCAAAAGAGGTTTCTGCCGCGCTCAAGTCATTTTGCAACAGGTGAATTTCCCCCAGCCAATAATGGGCGTTGGCGGCATATTGCCCCCGCGGATAGCGTTCCAGATGCGCCAGGAAGGCCGATGTGGACTCATCGATGCGGCGATCCTTCAGCAAATCGTATGCAGCGCTGTAGCTGTCTAGTTCAGTCCCTTCGCTGGCAATAGGACCGCCCACCAGCGCCGGGGGCGTCGCCGCAGGCTGTTCGCCGACATTGCTATTGGCCGCACCCGACAATGGATCGAGTTCTTCAGTCGTAGCGGAGGGCAGAGACTCGGCATCAGACGTGGACGCTGTCATCGGCACTCCGCTCAGGCGACTATCGAGGTCTTGATAGTCATCGATCTGACGCTGGCGCAAACGCTGTACCTCATGGTTCAGCTCCTCCACCATCCCCCTCAGCTCACGCACTTCGTACAGCATTTCCTGTAACTGGAGATAGATATTGGTCGCCCCCTGGGAGGCTCCGTCGTTCACCTGGGCCTGGATAGCCAAGGGTGATCCCGACAATACAGCGGCCAGAACCGCAGCCGAAAGCGCCTTGTTGCGCATTGCAAAACCTCCGATAAGAAACAGAAAAGCCAGGCGCAGAATACTGCGCCTGGCTTCGCGGAGCAAACCGTTGCCTGTTACTTCATTTCAACGCGACGGTTCAAGGACCAGGAGCGATCGTCGCTGCCCAGTTGAGCCGGACGCTCTTCACCGTAGCTGATCACTTCCAGCTGGCTGGGATTCACACCCTGAAGCACCAGATACTCTTTGACGGAGTTGGCGCGCCGCTCTCCGAGAGCCATGTTGTACTCGCGGGTACCGCGCTCGTCAGCGTGACCTTCAAGACGCACCTGGCGATCGCCACTGCGCAGCCGCTGGGCGTGGATGTCGAGCGCAGCGCGTGCCTCTGGGCGCAATACAGCCCGGTCAAATTCGAAGTAGAACACGGTGTCGATGCCACCAGCGCCCAGGTCGCTGCCATAAGCACCGCCGGTATCTGTGGTGCCAGTGGTGATACCACCATCGGTGCCAGTACCTGAAACCCCGACGCCGTCGGAACCGTCTTCAGTGGAGGTGCTGGAACAAGCAGCCAGCAGGCCCGACAGTACTGCTACCAGAAAACCAGTCTTAAGGGTTTGAAAAGTCATTCGCGTTCTCCTCGGTGTCAAAGTGGAGCTCTGGGCCCCTTTTTCATTTAATAAAACAGTTTATGCGATACAAACAGCTTAAAAACTTTCCACCTGCTACTGCCCACCTAGCACGGCTTTCTGGCAGCCAACCACCTGGTGATTGCTACTCACTAACTTACCTTAATCCAGGAACGGAGACCACGCCGGCTCCCGCACATCCCCCTGGCGAGCGGGGAGCAGAAACCTCACCCCGGCATCGATGGACACCGCCGCCAACAAGTTCTGGGTGCCGCGCTTGGTGGCGTACAGAAGCATAGCTCCATTTGGCGCAACCGTGGGCGACTCATCCAGATAAGTGCTGGTAAGTACGCGAAAATCGCCGGAAACAAGATCCTGGGAAGCAATGTGAAACGACCCGCCATCGCGGTGGACCATAACCAGAGTGCGGCCATCGGGGGCGAGCCGCGGGCGGGCATTGTAATTACCGCGGAATGTTAATCTTTCCAGCTCACCGGATGCAAGCGCCACCTTGTAAATCTGCGGTGCTCCGCCCCTGTCGGAGGTAAAGATCAGTGCCTTGCCGTCCGGCGTCCAGTTCGGCTCGGTATCAATGCCGAAATGATTGGTGATCCGGGTGAACTGCCGACTGGCGAGGTCGAGGGTATAGATCTCGGGGTTGCCATCCTTGGACAGCACCAAAGCCAGCTTGCGACCATCGGGAGACCAGGCCGGTGCCCCGTTGAGCCCACGGAAGTCGGTGAGCTGCTCGCGGTTGGCGTCTCCGAGTCGCTGCCGGAAAATCGCCGGGCGTCCGGTTTCAAATGACACGTAAGCCAGCTCCTTGCCATCCGGAGACCAGGCGGGAGACATCAATGGCTCGCGGGATTCCAGTACCAGACGCTCGCGGGCGCCATCGGCATCCGCCACCATCAGCCGGTACACCAGCTTGCTGTCGCGCCCGGGAATCGCGGTGACATAGGCTATACGGGTTGAGAAGGCACCGCGAATGCCGGTAATGGCTTCGTACACCTTGTCGCTGATGTAGTGAGCAATATCCCGCAGATTGCTGTCGTTGCCGTGCACCACCTGAGAGAGGACGGTTTTTTCTCCCAATACCTCCACCAGGCTAAAAGTCACTTTAAGGCGGCCATCCGCCTGGCGCTCGGCTTGACCGTACACCAGGTATTCAGTGCCCAGCACTCGCCAGTCGCGGAAAAAGACTTCCGACTGAACCCGGGGGAAAGACAACATATTGGCGCGGTCAATGGTCTTGAACAGACCGCTGCGGCGCAGGTCGGCGGCGACAATCTCGCTGATATTTTCCGGCAACACCGAGGCGCCGGCCTCAATGGGAGACACGGCGATAACCGTGGGGTTATCTGCCCCCTGGGTAATCTCGATAGACAACTGGGCCTGTGCCGTCAGGGCAAGGCCCAGCCATACCAGCAGAAAGAATGTCAATTGCCTGACGGCGCTGATGGGAGTGCTCAACATGGTTTCTTTATTGCCTCAAATCCTGGGGATTGAATTTCAGAATAAACGTCCTGAAGTTCTGTTCAAAAGCGGTGCGGTCCTGCTGGATCAACTCCCGCAACCGGTCAAACTGCTCAACGCGACGCACGGCATGTTCGGCGGCCTGGTCGAAGGCACTGTTGCCACTCGACCTCACCACTCTAACACCGATTACCCGCGCCTGACCGTCGAGCCTGATCTCTAACTCGGTAACCATGCCCAGCCGGGCACTGGGAGGACGACTCCAGCGGGTACTCACCTGCTGCTGAATATACCCCAGATAGCTACCGACAAGCTGCTCCCGGGCTTCGGCATCCGCCTGCGCCTGGGCCGCTCTGGCTTGAGCTTCCCGCGCCTCTCGTTGTTGGCGTTCGCGCTCGGCCTGCTGGCGCCGCTGCTCTTCTTGCCGCTTTTGCTCCTCCAGGCGCTTTTGTTCTTCGGCGCGCTTTTGCGCCTCTGCCTTCGCCTGCTCCTCTTTGCGCTTCTGCTCCGCCTGGCGTTTGCGCTCGGCTTCAGCGCGAGCCTCTTGCTCCTTGCGCTGCTGCTCCTGGCGGGCCTGTTCCTGTCTGACCGCTTCCTGGCGCTGTTGTTCCTGGCGCCGCTGCTCCTCCTGGCGCTGCCGCTCCTCCCGCTCCCGCGCGGCAGTATCTTCTTTCGGCTGAGGTTGAGGCTGGGGCTGTTCCGCCTTGGGTTGCTCCGCCTCGGGTTGTATCACCGGCGCGTTCATCTGTAGCAACTGGGCTTCCACATAGCGGGGCGTCACCACCTTGCGGGGCTTTTCCGACGGCCCCCAGCCAATGGCGATAAACACCAGCAAGGCGCCGTGAAACAGCACGCTGATAGCTACCGGCCAGGTATAACTGGAGGCCGCATCGACATTGCGTGGCACACCGAGCCGCAGTGCACCGCGCAGTGTCGACAAAAGCTCAGAAGCAGATCGCATCATGTCGCGCCGACCGCTATTTCCCGCTACGGGGAGGTTCGGTGACGAGCCCCACATTGGGAGCACCGGCGTTTTGCAACACGGTCATCAGCTCCACCACTACACCATAGCCGACATTCGTGTCACCCCACACCAACACCGGCGTTTCCGGCTGTACAGCGAGCACCTTGGACACTTTGTCTTGAATATTGGCCAGCTCCTCTGGCTCATTCTGGCCGTTGCCCAGATCGATGTAATAAGTGCCATCGGCCTTCACCGATACGATCAGCGGCTCCTTATCCGTTTCTTCCAGGGGGACAGAAGGCGCTTGAGGCAAATCGACCTTCACGCCCTGCATCAGCAGCGGGGCAGTAATCATAAACACGATCAACAGTACCAACATCACGTCGATGTAAGGCACCACGTTGATCTCGGCCACCAGCTTGCGCTTGCTTCGGGTTTTGAACACGGCCATCTTTAGTGCCCGCTGTGAACGCGACGGTGAAGAATACTGGAGAACTCTTCGGCGAAAGTCTGGTAGTTACTGTTGAGGTTGTCCGCCTGAGCTGAGTAGCGGTTAAAGGCCAGCACCGCCGGAATAGCTGCAAACAACCCCATGGCCGTAGCAATCAAGGCCTCGGCAATCCCCGGCGCGACAGTGGCGAGGGTTGCTTGTTGCACGTTGGCCAAGCCCCGGAACGACTGCATGATGCCCCACACCGTTCCCAGCAGACCGATATAGGGGCTCACCGAGGCGACACTGGCCAAAAACGGCAGATTGATATGGAGTTTTTCCTCCTCCCGGGACAGCGCCACCCGCATGGCCCGCTCGGTACCTTCCATCACCACATCAGGCTCGACGTTCTTCTGCTGGATCAGCCGGTTGAACTCACGGAAGCCACTGCGAAATACATTCTCCAGCCCATCAATGCTGATGTTGTCGTGGAGTTTGGCGGTAATATCGTTATACAGCTGGTTGAGATCGACACCGGACCAGAACATATCCTCGAAATCCCGGTAACTCTCCTGGGCATGGCGCAGATAGCGCCCGCGCTGGATAATCATCACCCAGGAAATCACCGACGCCAGCAACAGGATCAGCATGACCAGCTGGACCGGGATCGAAGCCTCGATGATCAATGCCCAAATTGAAAGTTCTTCTGTCACAGGGTTCTCCTATTCCACCATCGTTGCTACTGTTATTTCGCCGAGTGTTACTGCACTGAGGGCTCACTCACTGCCAACGCCGCGCGCCTGACATCGTCCGGTATCGCCGAAGGCCGCATTTGATCGCGGCTCACGCAGGCCACCTTGACTTCAGCCGCGCATAATAAGTCATCGCCGCGCAGGACGCGCTGGTCCATGATAAAAAAAGTTCGCCCGCCACGGAGCACTCTGGCGGTGGCCATCAGCAAGTCATCCAGGCGCGCTGGTTTGTGGTAGTTGATGGACAGGGAGTGGACAACAAACATCAGGTTATCGCGAAACACCGCCGCTTTTTCAAAGCCGCAATGGCGAAACCATTCAGTGCGTGCTCGTTCGAGGTACTTGAGATAATTGACGTAGTAAACGATCCCACCGGCATCGGTATCTTCCACATACACCCGCACGGGCAACTGAAATTCGCTCAAATGTCCTTCCTCGCAATTTGGTGCCAGTTGAGAATAAAAGCGCACTCTGCCTGAAGTGCGACCTCACCGCTAGAGCTTCCTGCTGTAACCCGGTGGTTTCCTTTCTCAACGGACTCTTCTCAACAGGCCCTTATCAACAGCCCCATCTCAACAGGCTCAGGTGAGACAGCGCCAATAACAAAAAGTGCTCAAGGATTTTCTGTATCCTCGCCGCTGAGGTCGGGCTGGCTGTCTTGCCTGGGTGGGCGCAGCCCGAAATGCTCAAATGCCAGACGTGTCGCCATCCGCCCCCGCGAGGTGCGCAGTAAATAGCCCTGTTGAATCAGGTAGGGCTCAAGCACATCTTCGATGGTGCCGCGCTCTTCACTGATGGCGGCGGCCAAGCTGTCCACTCCCACCGGCCCACCGTCGAACTTCTCGATGATGGCCAGCAGCAGGCGGCGGTCCATATGGTCGAAGCCACTCTGGTCGACATTGAGCATATTGAGAGCGCGATCGGCAATCTCCGCCGTCACCTCTCCGCCCCCTTTTACTTCGGCGTAATCCCGCACCCGGCGCAGCAGCCGGTTGGCAATGCGCGGTGTACCCCGGGCGCGGCGGGCAATTTCCACCGCTCCCGAGGCATCCATGGTGACACCGAGAATCCCCGCCGAGCGGCGCACAATGCTGGCCAGCTCTTCCACGCTGTAGAACTCCAGCCGCTGTACGATACCGAAGCGGTCACGCAGCGGCGAGGTGAGCAATCCTGCACGAGTTGTTGCCCCCACCAGGGTAAAAGGCGGCAGGTCCAGTTTGATGGAGCGGGCAGCGGGGCCTTCTCCGATCATGATATCGAGTTGGTAATCTTCCATGGCCGGATAGAGAATTTCCTCTACTACCGGGCTCAGGCGGTGTATCTCGTCGATAAACAGGACATCGCCTGGTTCCAGGTTGGTCATCAGCGCTGCCAGGTCACCGGCGCGCTCCAGTACCGGGCCCGAGGTGGACTTCAGGTCGGCGCCCATTTCGTTGGCGATAATGTTGGCAAGCGTGGTTTTGCCGAGGCCGGGAGGGCCAAATACCAGGGTGTGGTCGAGGGGTTCATTGCGACCGCGGGCAGCGCTGATAAAGATTTCCATCTGCTCGCGCACTGCGCGCTGGCCAACATAATCCGCCAGTGCCAGAGGGCGGATGGCGCGGTCGAAACGCTCCTCGCTGTCCCCGGCGATGGGGGAAATCAGTCGGTCGTTTTCAATCATCTTGCAACTCTGGACCTCTCAGTGTTTCAGGGCGATCACATGTATGCCTTTGGTACTCCGCATACCGCCCACTGTCGAGGGTAAATTTTTTCGAGACACGCCGTGAACCCATCCTTGGGGGCTCGGCAGCGGCTGTCCCTGCCGCTGACGGTCTC
>JALNZZ010000105.1 GCA_023229065.1 Porticoccaceae bacterium | reverse complement strand
CGCACTGTGTACGACAATGTGGCGCTGCCGCTCCAGGTATTGGGGATGCCGCGGCCGGAGATACCGCGCCGTGTACGTGCGGCTCTCGATAAGGTGGGGCTGTTGGGGCGTGAGGGACAAAACCCCATCACCCTGTCCAGTGGAGAGCAACAGCGGGTAGGGATTGCCCGCGCAGTTGTACACAAACCGCGCATTCTGTTGGCGGATGAGCCTACCGGCAACCTCGACCCCGAACTGTCAGTTGGAATTATGAATTTGTTCCGAGACTTTGCCGATGTGGGGGTGACGGTACTGGTCGCTACCCACGATATCAGTCTGATCGCCCCCATGGGCTGCAGGGAGATTCATCTGCAACAGGGCCGGTTGGTGGGAGACAGCCATGAGCGCTGATGATTCCCCACGCCGCCCGCGGCGGGGTGCCCATGGTGTGCAATCCCGCTTTGCCAGTCGTTTTGCCAGCTATGTTCATCATCACCGCGAAAGCCTTTTGTCCAGCCTCGAGCGGCTGCTGGCCACGCCCTTGCAATCAGTGATGACCATGCTGGTACTCGCCATTGCTTTGGCGTTGCCCGCCAGTCTGTTTACCGCGATGGACAACCTGCGTCAGCTGGGAGGTGAGGTAGAGCTCAGTGCGCGCATGACGGTGTTTGTCGAGCGAACAACTCAGGATGAGGAGCTGGAAGCACTGGTAGCAGACTTGGCGGCTCTTGAGGGCGTGGCCGACCTCACTCTGGTAAGCCGTGAGCAGGCCCTGGTGGATTTTCGCGAGAGCTCGGGCTTTGGCGATGTGCTGAATTTGCTGGATGAAAACCCTTTGCCAGCTGTGGTGATGGTGGAACCCAGCGCCGCCCTGGGCGGTGATCACGGCAGGGTGTCGGCGCTGGCCAGCACTATTGGTGCCGACCCTCGTGTCGATGATGTGGTGGTGGACCTGGCTTGGCTGCAGCGTTTCCAGGCACTGCTGGATATCGGTCGGCGGCTGGTGTGGGCGCTCGGTGGTGCCTTGGGCATTGGAGTACTGCTGATTGTGGGCAACACCATTCGCATGGCAATCGCGAGCCGCCGCGAGGAGATTGTGGTAATCAAGCTGATCGGTGGTACTAACCGCTTTGTGCGTCGTCCTTTCCTCTACAGCGGGCTGTGGTATGGCATAGGAGCGGGGCTGTTGGCCTGGTTGTTGGTGACATTGGCGGTGGCGCTGCTGACCGCGACTATCGGGCAGCTGGCGGCGCTCTATCAGAGTGGTTTCCGCCTGATGGGCCCGGGGCTGGGTAGCTTGGTGGCCTTGCTTGTCTGTGGCGGGTTGCTGGGCCTGGCCGGTGCCTGGAGCGCTGTATCAGTCCATTTGCGACATGTGGAGCCGGAGTGAAAGCTGATCTGGGTCAATCGCTTAGGGGAACTATTCAGCAATCTGGACATCCAAGGGCAACCTGAATACACTGTTTCCCCTTTATGGAATACCGTCTCCAATCAAGAGGCCTATATGAGTAAAAGCTTGCAACCTGTCGCGATGCTGTCACCCGGTGAGAACATCGCTTCCTACATGCAGGGTGTCAATGCCATTCCGATCCTGAGTGTCGAAGAGGAGCGGAGTCTCGCCGAGCGTCTCTATTACCACAATGATCTGGATGCCGCTCGCAACCTGGTGTTTTCACATCTGCGTTTTGTGGTGCACATTGCCCGTTCTTACAATGGATATGGCCTGCCCCTGGCGGACTTGATCCAGGAGGGCAATGTGGGCCTGATGAAGGCGGTCAAGCGTTTCAACCCCGAAAAGGGCGTGCGCTTGGTGTCTTTCGCAGTCCACTGGATCAAAGCTGAAATTCACGAATATATCTTGCGTAACTGGCGCATTGTGCGCGTGGCCACCACCAAGGCCCAGCGCAAGCTGTTCTTCAACTTGCGAGGTGCCAAGAAGCGTCTGGCCTGGCTCAACAACGACGAAGCGGCAGCTATCGCCAACGACCTCGGCGTGGAAGTGAGCCATGTGCGTGAAATGGAAAAGCGTCTGGCAGCTCGCGATACCGCTTTCGATGTTTCTGATGACGATGACGACGATGGCTGGCAGGCCCCGGTCCACTATCTGGAAGACCGCCGCGCCGACCCTGCTCTGCAGCTGGAGGAGGCGGACTGGGAAGAGGCTAGCCACGACCGCTTGTTTAGTGCCCTGTCGGCCCTCGACGACCGCAGCCGCGATATTCTCCAGCAGCGCTGGCTCAACGAGGACAAGGCCACTCTTCATGAGCTGGCGGCACAATACGGTGTTTCTGCTGAGCGCATTCGCCAGCTTGAACAGAACGCCATGAAAAAGGTTCGTGCGGCCATGGAGGCCTGAGTCCTTTTCCCACTGCTGATCAGCTCGAGAAAGCCGCGCCGGTTCGCGGCTTTTCTGTTTCTGTCACACTTTTCACGGAGCGACATCATGTCCAAACCCCTTGGCATTGTCGCCGCTACAGGCGGTCTGTTGGCGGTGGCTTTCGGCGCTTTTGGTTCCCACGGGCTGAAGGCCAGTGTCGGGCCTCACCTGCTGGATGTGTGGCAGACTGCCGTCAGCTACCAGATGTACCACAGCTTGGCGCTATTGGCACTGGCGCTGCTGCCTGCCGCTTTGGGGCCGTTATTTCGTTGCGCTGCCTGGTTGATGGTGGGCGGCACAATCATTTTTTCTGGCACCCTGTATGGCCGGGTGTTATTGGATCTCCCGGCACTTGGCATGGTGACCCCTTTGGGTGGTGTGCTGCTTCTTGTCGGCTGGACAACTCTGGTGTGGGCATTTGCTCGGCACCGCCCTAACTGAGGAAGTGGCTGTTGGAAAATCGTTCCGAGTTCAAGCCCGAGTTCAAGAAAAAGTCCATCCGCAGCTTTGTCGTGCGAGCAGGGCGTATGACCGAGGGGCAGCGCAAAGCGTTCGATGATCATTGGTCGGACTATGGACTCAGCCTGTTCGACGGCATGGTGGACTGGGCCGAGGTCTTTGGTCGTCAGGCGCCGGTAGTATTGGAAATCGGTTTTGGCATGGGGGACTCGCTGCTGGCAATGGCCCAGGCCGAACCGGACAAGGACTTTGTTGGGGTCGAGGTACACCCTCCGGGTGTCGGACGACTGATCAACAATGCTGGTGAGGCGGGTATCGCCAATCTGCGGGTGTATATGGCCGATGCTACGGATGTCATGACCGACTGCATCCCCGATGGCAGCTTGTCGCGAATACAGATCTACTTTCCCGACCCCTGGCACAAGAAGAAACACAATAAACGACGCATCGTGCAGCCTGGTTTTGTCGAAGTGTTGAGGCCCAAGCTGGAAATGGGCGGAGTGCTGCATTTAGCCACTGATTGGCAGGACTACGCCGACGCCATGCTGGAGGTAATGACCGCCGCTTCGGGTTATGGCAATGTGGATGAGGCCGGTGGCTTTGTGCCGCGTCCGGAGTTCCGCCCAGTCACCAAGTTTGAGCGCCGCGGGGAGCGTCTTGGGCACGGGGTGTGGGACCTGCTGTTTCGGCGGGTGGCTTGAGAGTCGCTGGTCTATAGCCAAATCCGCTGGTATCGCGGGTTCCCTGGCGGCCGGTTGTCCATTCTAGCAGCCGTGAAAAATCAAAACCCATCAACCTCGGTCCAGGGTACTGGCAAGGTTTTTCTCTCTCTGATCGCGCCAGGCCTCGTTCCTGAACGGGGCCTATACCAGCGCCAAGCGAAGTCTCATCTGGTTGTATGTCCCGCCGGTGGAATGCGTTAACATGGCGTCTTGTGTCATCCAACGGATAAGGAACCCTCTATGAAAATGAACAAGCTGGCCGCCCTTATTGCGGTTGCAGTGCTCGTCACGGGCTGCGAAAAAGCACCCGACACGGCAGTAAACGGTGCTGCCAGTGAGCTGTCCTCCGGTAAGCTCTCTACTACGGAGCAGAAGCTCAGCTATATCTTCGGACAGAATATCGGGGGCCAGTTCAAGGCAGAAGGGATGGATGTGGATGTAGCGGCCTTCTCTGCTGGCGTTCAGGATGCCATCAGTGAGGCTGAGCCGAAGCTCGACCACGACGAAGTGATCGCTGTTCTGGAATCCTTCCAGCAGGAACAAATGGCTGAGCGTGAGGCTCAGTACAATGCCCAGGCCGAGTCTAATAAGGCCGAGGGCGATGCCTTTCTGGCAGAAAATGCCCAGAAAGAAGGCGTAGTTACGTTGGATAGCGGCCTGCAGTACCTGGTTATTGAGGAGGGCGATGGCCCCTCGCCGAGTGCAGAAGACACTGTTGAGGTGCACTACACTGGCACTCTGATCGATGGTACTGAGTTCGACAGCTCACACCGGCGCGGCGTGCCTGCCAGCTTTGGGGTCAATCAGGTGATCCCCGGTTGGACCGAAGCCTTGCAGCTGATGAAAGAAGGGGCCAAGTGGCAACTGTTTATTCCGCCAGAGCTGGCCTATGGCCCCGGTGGTACCGGTGGCCCAATCGGCCCTAATCAGACGCTGATTTTTGAGGTGGAGCTCCTCAAGGCATCGGTGGAGGAGTAACGCTCCTGTACACAAAACCCCCGGTTTGCCGGGGGTTTTGGTTTCCAGAAGGCAGTAACCGGCAATAGAAGCGAAAGACTCAGCAGCTCAAATAGCTCTTTTAGGGCGGATGACCTGCAGCAGGCTGAGCAGAATAAATATGACAAAGCACACCAAGAGCCAGCCGGCGATACTGAGCCCGAACAAAGACCAGTCTACCTTGGCGCAGTTGCCGTCCCCCTGCAACAGCATAGGCAGCCATTCAGTGAGAGAAAACCTGTCCATCAGAAAGTCCGCTGGTGGCCCGCAGGCGGGCACCTGATCTTCCGGCAGGCTTTGCAGCCACAGCTGACGGATTGAAAAGCCGCTGCCGGTGGCCGCAGCCAGAGCAGTGAGCAGCCCCCACACGCGAATACCCACCTTCCCTGGATTGTGCAGTGCAGCGAGCACTGCGACCACGCCAGTGGCGATTACGAAGACTCGCTGGACGATACACAGATAACAGGGCACCAGCTTCATCACGTGCTCCATATACAAGGCAGTGCTCATGAGAGCGGCGCAGGCAAGGGCGATAAGCAGAAAGACCTGTCGAGAGCTGGGCATAGGATATCGGTCACTGGTCAGTAGGGAGAACAAGAGCATTTTGGCGATACTCACTGGCAAATACCAGCAAGTCTGTCATCAGCGCCAGGAAATGCTCGGTAATAAACTCGCTGTTGGCAGCCAACAGCGGCACTGCATTGCCGAGGGGTACTGGACGCCGTAGACGTTGGCCCACGTTGTCGAGCATCAAGGGCAGGTTGTTCGTCGAGCGATAACTCTCCAGCCAGCCCACTTGAGGTGCTACTTGGCTGAAATGCAGTGCCCGTGGTGGCAGGATGGGGTGATAGCGTTGCAGGTGGCGGTAGAAGTCGGCGCAGAAATCTTCTAGAGGCTGGTGGTGGAAGTCTTGCCAGTGGCGCGCCAACAAGTGATCGAAATAAATATCCAGCAAAATGCCCCGATAACGGCGCCACGGAGCTGGTAGATAAGTGGCGGCGGCGATAAAGGCCTCGTGGCGATCAGTGAGCGAGTCGAGGCGGCGATGTAATTGAATACCCTGCTCGATTGTAGCTGGCAGCTCGTTGCGCAGTGGCCCTTTGACAAAATCACCCAGCAAGCCGCCCACCTGCATGTCCCGGTCGGGGCCGGAGAGCAGCAGGTGAGCGAGGTAGTTCATGAGTCGTACTGGCTGTAGTAATCGGTGAGGAAGGTGTCGAAGTCGACAGTGTCGCTCGCCTCAATGGCAGCCTGGTCGTCCAGAGACTTCTGAGCCAGTTGACGGTAGTAGTCCTCGGTGGACGGGTCGAGCTCGCCGTTGGTGAAATGCTCTTGCAAGGTGCGAGCGTGGTCGAGGGCCAGCTGAAAGTAGCTGATGCCGCGTGTTTTCATGGCATTGAGAATTTGTGCTGAAGGCGTCAGGTCCGGGTTGTACAGGCGCTGCTCGAGACTGGCTAGAGCGGCACTGTGGCAGTCGCTGCCATTGGCGTCGTCCAGTAGCCGGGCGACCGGGGCCATGGCCGCAAACAACTCTGCTCCCCAGGCTGCCACTGTGCTGTCGGTGCTGTTGCGGCGCAGGAGCAGATCAGGATCGCGACCGCGATAGACCACCCGTTTCTGATTTTCGAGGATATCCCGGTATTCGTCGCCATCGGTCAGAGGCGATTCGGCCATCAGGCAATAGAGCAGAAAAACGTCGAGAAAGTGAATCTGCTCGGCGTCGATGCCCACTGGTGTCAGAGGGTTGAGGTCGATACAGCGCACCTCAATGTATTCGACGCCGCGCTCGGTCAGGGCGCGGATGGGGGTTTCTCCGGGCCGTGTGGTGCGTTTGGGCCGGATGGTGCTGTAGAACTCGTTCTCGATTTGCAGCAGGTGGGTGCTCAGCTGGCGGTGATTTCCTTCGCCGTCTTTGAGGCCAATAGCTTCGTAGGGCTCATAGGGTTGAGTGAGGGCACCGCGCAGGGTGTCGATATAGCTTTCCAGGTTGTTGTAGCACACGTGGAGACTTTCCTGGGCACTACTTTGATAGCCGAGATCGCCCATCCGCAGGGAGGTGGCGTAAGGGCTGTGCAGGCTGTGGTGATCGTCGCCCACCGGCACCAGCTGATGTGGCTGATCGCCCACAAAAGTGCTGCACACCGCAGGCGAGGCACCGAACAGGTAGAGCAGGAGCCAGGTGTGGCGGCGGAAGTTGCGGATCAGGTCGAAATAGCGCTGGGTCTTGTAGTCGTGAAAGCTGATGCCATTGCCGCTGGCGGTCTGCAACAGGCTCAGAAACTCCTCGGGCACCGACCAGTTGTAGTGGATGCCGGCAATGGTTTGCATGACCCGTCCGTAGCGGTGGCCGAGCCCTAACCGGTAGACCTTCTTCATAAGACCGATATTGGAGCTGCCGTAATCTGCCACTGGCACTTCTTCCCCGTCGGGGATGACGCAGGGCATGCTGTGTACCCAGAGCATTTCGCTGTCGAGGTTGCGGTAGATGTAGCGGTGTACATCGTCGAGGGTATCCAGCACTTCTGCCACGCTGGTAAGGGGCGGTGTAATCAGCTCCAGCAGCGCCTCTGAATAGTCAGTGGTGATGCGAGGGTGAGTGAGAGCTGAACCCAGCGTTTTGGGATGGGGCGTATGAGCCAGATGACCGCTGGCATCTACCCGCAGGCTCTCTTTCTCAAGGCCTCGGCGGATAGCGGTGAGCAGCAGCCGGTTTTCGGGTGCGGCAAGAATCCGCAGGGATTGGTTGAAATCGGACACGGGAATTCCTGGTGGGGCTGATCAGGCGGGGCTGGCAACAGCGGCGGGCAGTGGGCGCCCCCTGTCGTCGGTTTCGCAGGCTAC
>JALNZZ010000104.1 GCA_023229065.1 Porticoccaceae bacterium | reverse complement strand
GTGCGATCCTGCTCCTCGTTGTACTGTCCATCGGGCCACAACTCGTAGTCGGCCTTGCGCTGCATGGCGGTCAGGTACGATTGAATCTGGCTGAGGTACTTCTTGAGGAACGGATCGGACGCGAGGCCACCCGTGACGAACTGGCGGTAGGCACCAGCATTCATCGTCTTGATCTCAAGCAGCATGGACTCGCCGTTGTTCAGGCGCTCCTGTGCCGACTTGGGGACGTTCATCTTCAACCAGTACGGCCACTCGTGCGGCTCGAACGGTGCCCAGACGATTCCGTCGGGGTGGCCGAGCGAGAATGGATCACGGGTGGCGAGTTGGAGTTGTTCGTCGTTGACGAACGCGCACGCCAATCCTTCCTTGCGGAGTTTGCGGACGACGACGGGTTCGAGGGCTTCCCCGTACCAGAGCGCGAGTTCGTTGGACTGTGGCACGGTGGGCTGAGTGCCCACGATCTTGTGGGCGATGTTGAGGGTACAGTTCATCCGCTCGCTGAGGCGAATGTAGGAGCGGTGGCTGTTCTCGAACAGGTCAGGCACGGGGTTGTCCTTTCGTCTAGATCGGCGCGGTGTCCTACGCGGACTTCCCGTGCATGAAGGGGCGTTCGTGGTTGATTGTCATCTTGCGGGTGATCTCCGCACCAAGGTCGATCTCCGCTGCGTAGGCGTTGTCCACGGTGCGGATAACGAGGTCGGCGTACTCCTCACCCAGATGCTCCGTGTTGCCCTTACGGATATCCTCCCCGGCCTCAGCGATCTCCGTGACCATGAGGAATAGCCTGCACAACTGCCACTGAGTCTCGTACTCACGCAGCATCCGCTCCTTCTCCTCGTCGGGATACGGAGCATCTAGGATGCACATCTTGATCGCGTTGTACGAGTCGTAGAACCCGTGTTCGTTGGCGTTGCGATTGGACACCCGCCCGAGTTCCTTCAAGATCAATCCAACCTGCGGGGCCAGTGACTTGCTCAGATCGGTCATGCTGCCAGTCCTTCCATGAACTTCTCAACGCTAGTGACTTCGCCCCACGAGTGCCCAACCTCAAAGTCGGATCGCACGGGCACCTTCAACTCCATAACTGTAGTCATCATCGGGACGACTTCGTTCTGGATGATAGGCATTTCGGACAGCGGCCCTTCAAGCACGATCTCGTCGTGAATCTGCAAGATGAGCCGCGACTTCACGCCGAGTTCCAGCAACTTCGGCTCGACCGCGAGGATCGCCTTCTTGAAGTAGTCGGCGGCTGAACCCTGCACAGGCACGTTGATGGCTGCGCGTTCCGCGTCACCCCTGAACCGCTTGTCGCTCGCCCAGATATCAGGCAAGTACCGGCGGCGACCGAGGATCGTCTGGGCGTAACCGTGCTTCTTGGTGAACTCAATGGTGGCCCGGTGGAACTCACGGAGTCGCGGGTACGTGTCGTAGAACCTGTCAATGAACGCGGCGCACTGATCAATACTCAGGTCGAGCGTTGGAGTGCGGACAAGCAGGCCGTGTGCAGTCAGGCCGTAGAGCACGCCGAACCCAATCGTCTTGGCGAGGTATCGACGGTTCTTCCATTCCTTTTCAGCGGCGTACTCCCCGATCCGCTCCATGAGTTCTTCGTATGTCTCGCCGTACACACCAACCGTCGAGTTGGCGTGCAAGTCACCCTTCGGATCAGTCATCAGGGCGATCATCGTCTCGTCGCCACTCATGTGCGCGGCCATTCGCATTTCGATCTGCGACAAGTCCATCGCCATGATGATCCACGGGTCGCCGGGTGTGGCAAGAGACTGGTCGGCCACGAACGCCTTGCGGATTTCAGAGCCGGGGATCGGCAGGCTCACGTCCTCGCGCTGTCGAGCCGGAATCTGCTGTAGGCCGGGGTCTTGCACAGACACGCGGCCAGTCTCAGCGGCTGTGGCGTTGATCGTCGGGTGAATCTTGCCGTCCGCCTCAACCCACGTCGGCAGTCCCTCGATGTACGTCCCCTTCATCTTGCGGAGGGCACGGCACAGGAGGACTTCGCGTGCAAGCGGGTTGTCTAGGTATTGAGCAAGGGTGATCTTGTCGGCCTCGGGCGTGCGCCGCTCTGCCGGGTCGAACGGCGGCATGGGCAGTCGGTATGGATGCTCGGTGGAGGCGACCAAGAGGGCTTGCTTCACGGCATCCGTGTACTCACCCTTCTTCTTGCCAGTCTTGATCGTGGTGAGCACCGTGGGCTTGAATCCGTACAGGGCCGCGACAACCTCGTTGGTGCTGCCGACGTTCCAGTCGATCCCGACAAGTTCGCGGAGCCGCGCCTCAGACTCAATCAACGCCGCGTTGATCTTCTCGCTGGCTTCGGCAAGGTTCTCGTTCTTGTAGACGATCCCGTTCTGCTCCATCTTGATGATCGGCTCAAGGAATGGAATCTCGACGTTGGTGTACAGATCGGTGAGGTTGCGCTCCTCAAGCAGCGGGTAGAACGCGGTGTGGAGGCGCAGGGATGCGTCCGGGTCTTGTGCGGCGTACTCGACCACGGCTTCACGCCGTTCCTTCTGTGCCCATCGCATGTCCAGCGAAGTCTCGCCGCGCCAGTCTTTGTTCGTGTACCCGATCTTGCCATCGTCGCGGCGCATCTTCTTGAACACGTCGATGCGGATCATTTCGATCCCGAACTGCTGGTGGAAGCCGTCCTTCAGGGACTTCGGCTTGTCGCCTAGCACCCACGCTTCCACGAGAGTGTCGTAGAATCCTTGCATCTTGATGTTGTAGTAGGGGCTGTGGAGAACGTGGCGCTCGAACCGAGCGTTGGACACCACCTTCATCCGGTCTGGTGATTGGAGCGCGTAGCGGAGTTCTTCAACGCGGTCGTAGGATTCCTCATCGGACTCGAATGGATAATACAGGCCGTTGCCGGGTGTGTCGCACACGCCGACGCCGATGATCTTCGCGTGGCGGTGGAGGGAATCGGTTTCAAGGTCGAAGCCGAGGAGCGGCAGATCGCTGTAGGTCGCGTCGAGAACTTCCTGCCATGCGGCTTCATGCTTGCGGAAGTCGAGCACGGCTTTGTATTTGCCGTCCACGATATCCTTGGCCTGCTGAATATCGGCGATGAACTGCTTGAGTTCCACCGGCCCCTTGCGGAGCACATTGGCCGGGTGCCACGTCGGGATGATGAATCGCTTGCGCCCGTTGACGGTGCGCTCGAACACGTTGCCGCGAATCTGAGTTAGAGGTGAGGACTCGTCGGGCATGAACGATTTATAGGAGGTCGCCCCCATTGCCACGATGATATCCGGGTCAACGGTGTCGATCTGCTTGGACAGCCACGGCGCACAGGCGGATACCTCGCCCTTGGTGGGGTTGCGGTTGCCGGGTGGTCGGCACAGGACGGTGTTGGTGCGGAAGAACTGATCGGCATCCCAGCCGAAGTTGTTGCGGAGGACGGTCTTGAAGAATGTGCCGCTGCGTCCGATCAGTGGAATGCCACGGCGATCCTCGGACTCGCCGGGAGCCTCCGCGACGAACATGATCTTGGACGGATACACGCCGAACCCCGGCACCACGCGCGTCCGCTGTTCAGCGAGCGGGCAGTCGCGGCAGTTGAGTAGGTTCTGATAAACAAGGGTGCGGGGTGCAGCGGTTGTCATCGGAGTGTGATCCTGTTCCTACGGCTTGCGGAAGATCGTCAGGTACTCGTGGACGAGTGCAGACACGTACCCAACGTCCCCGCCAGATACGGTGTTGTGCTGCACCTTGATGAATCGGAACTCCTTGATGAGTCGGGCTGGGGTGACGAGTGCGGGGGCGCTGGTGTCGTCGCCCATGAACCACGTCTGGTTGCCGCGGCGAAGGTCGCCGATCTGCAAGGCAACGATACCACCGGGGCGGGTGATCGAGGACGCGAACTTCAGCACCGCGCCCATGCGGGTGATGAATTGTTGGTAGGTGCCGCCGCTGAGGTCGTGCGGATCATTCGAGTACGTGATCATGTTCCAGTACGGCGGGTGGAGGAACACCATCTGGGCACCACGCGAGTCAGCGGCCCGGACGCGGCGCTGCATGTCGGCTTGGTGCGAGGGGTTGAGGATATTGCGCGACGGGTTGAGCGGCGGACGGTCTTTGAGGTCGAAGCCGAGGTACGGGATATCCCACTGGTGGCACACGTCCCCGGTGGTGCCAGAACCCTCCATAGGGTCAACGACGAGATCGGCGATGCCGTAGGTGGCGATCAGCCCGCGAATGACGTGGCCGCTGGTGTTGCCGCGCCACTCGGACTTGCCCCACGGCCCCCGGTCTGGGAACGAGATCACCGACTTGCCGAACGCGGCAGACGGATCGATTGGCGTCTGGACGAACGGATTATTGCTCATTGGGGACTGCCAATCCACGAACGCTGCTGAGGAAGTTGTCGATGTTCGCGGCTGTCTGAATACCCCAGCCGGGGATCGTGCGGAGTGCGGACTTGTCCAGTTGCGTGAGGGCGCGGATGCTGCCAACAGTTTCTAGAGCGGCGCGTGCCTTGTCCTCGCCGATACCCGGCCACATCATCAGGGCTTGGATTTGCTCATCGAGGGCGTCCCCGGTCGGGAGGAACACACGGTCAGGCCGCGCGGTGAGGCCACGGAAGGTATCGTGTGAGGACTTCTGCCAATACAGGTATCGAGCGGCGATGGCTTCGGCTGTGGACTGCACGCCTGCGGGAATGTTGTCCACAACGATCCCGTGCATCTGGGCGCTGAACAGCATGGACGTGAACCGCTTGTACTTCATGGTGCGCGGTGCGCCGTGGACGACAACGTAGCCGTCGCGGTCGGGCATGTAGTTGCCGGTGATCATCAGGATGCACACGTCGTAGGACTTGAGCATCCCGCTGAGTTGGTAGTCGAAGCGGTTGCTGTTGATCTTGCCGATCACGTCGCTGACTGAGGACAGTTCGATGGCAACGCGAACATCGCCGCCCTCGGGCAGTTTCCCGCCGAACACGTAGTCGCCGTACTGCATCATTTGGTCTACAACAGGCACTGCGGGGATGATCTTCTTGATCGCATCCACGACGTTGCCGTGCTGCCGCGCGTCACGGGAGTCCACGTACAGGGTGTTGGGGGAGGCTGGTTGGCTAGGCATCGTCGGCGTCTCCTGCCGCGTGTATCGCTTCAAGCAGTTCGTGATGATCGCATTCGTAGGCGATGCAGAGTTCCAGCACGTCGCCCCAAGAGGTGAAGGGCGTGGTGCCATGCTCGACCGCTGAGACTGCCTGCGGGGTGAAGGTGGGAAGCCGGGTAGACAAGTCCGCCAGACTTACCGCGAGCGTCTTGACCCTGTGGTCGCGGAGGTGCTTGCCAATGGAGACGGCAGCGTGGCGACGGCGGCTGATCTGGCCCAATCCGTCACACAGATTGCAGACGATCCACTGAGTAACGCAGTCCTCGGAGTCGGCCATCTTGACCAACCCTTCGCCGCCGCCAGCGCCTTGACAACGTGGGCAACTAAGCATCTGAAGCATTGTCCTGTTCCTCAGTGGCGTCAGTGGTGGCTAGGCGGGATGGTGGAGTGGCGGGTACAGCGTCCGCGTCCGTGTCATCATCATCGATGGTGTCGGGGTCACGTTCGGGCTTGATCCCGTCAGCAATGGCTTCGGCGGCTGCGTCCTGAGCCTCCGCTTCGGCGCGGCGCTGCATGGCCTCCTCAACGTCTGCCATCATCCGCGCGATTTCCTTGGGGTCGGTGACGTTGATGGAGTTGTTGGCCGGGTTGAGCCGTTCGCGCTTCAGGATTTCGTACATATCGTAGTCGTAGGCCACCCGGTAGTAGGTGGGGCGACCACGATCCTTCAGGACGGTCATCCAGCGGAGTGTCCGCGCGGCGCTGTCCGCCTTTGAGCGATCCTCAATGTCGCGCACAACCCACAGGGCTACGATGGTGTCGCAGTCCTCGACCACGGCGCGGGGGGCACGGGGCCGCATCCCGAGTTGGTCGAACTGCGAGAGGATCGTGCGCTTGTCGCGGGCGCGGACAACCTCGCTCATGTGGGCGAGGTTGATGATGTGGCACGGGCCGTCCTCGCATCGCTTGTAGATGCTGAGGAAGGATCGGGTGACGGCGTTCCACTGGTTGCCCTCGAACGCGCCGAACCCGCGACCGCGAATGATCCGCGCCACGGTGTTCTCGTCCACGTCCACGCCCGTCACGCCGCCGATCAAGTCCTGTGCCATTTCGTACACGCGGTTCACCACGTCGAACACGACGTAATCGCCGCGCTTCCAGTAGGCCCGCATGTAGTTGAAGGATGAGACGGCCATCTTCCAGTCGTCGGCAGGGAACGGGTAGACGTTGCCGCCGTACTCGAAGTACAGATGCTCGAACTGCTCACCGTCACCCATGTACGCAGGCGCGGTGTCATCGAAGTCGAACACCCAATACTTCGGGCCGGTGTACTTGCCGTTGTCCGGGCCGACGATGCCGCCATCCCAATTCTCGGGCTTGTGGTAGTCAATGTCAGCCATTCGGTAGTAGGCGAACGACTTGCCCGCGTTGGGGTCGGCCATGACGAGGATGCGCTCACGCTTGTCGCGGAGCATCGGGCGGTTGAGGGTGGCGTTGGTGACGCCGACAGGGGCGACTACGCCTGCTGGCGGTCGTGGGTCGGATGCCTTGCCGACTGCTCGGGGGCCGCTGCCGGACTTGTTGGGGACTTGCTTGAGAGGGCCAGCCATGTAATCGATCCTTTCGAGTGCTGCGGTCGTCGTTAGTCAATTGTGCTGGACGGGATCGTGGGGGTGTCGTCCCTTGTTGATCCCGTCCAGCACTCAGACTCGCGGCGAACGGGCTACTCGGGGAGAGCGACCAGTTCGGCGGGGGCCATCGTCACGCCGTTGGTGGCGAACGCCTCGGACGTGCGAATCTCGTTGTCGAACCCGAACACATCGGTCGGGATCGGCACAGCGAACGACTGGCCGTTGTCGAGTTCGTAGCGCACGATCGTGCGGTGGAACTTGATGCCGGCGAGATCACGGATGCCACTCGCCAAGTGGAAGCGGTGAGCCATCTCAGCCTTGGCGGTGATGCCAAGCGCCTCCCAAGCGTTCAGCCACGCGCCATACGCGGAGTTCCGCGTGGGGGTGGCCCGCTGGCCCTTCTTGTTGGCCTTGGGCAGACGGATGAACTGAACCGTGTGGTCGTCATCCAGTCCCAAGTCCTCCGCGTTGTCGATGCGGAGGTGGAGGACGAGGGCATCGGTCGTGGTGAACGGCTTGCCCGTCCGCTCATCGACCTTCTCCTCGCCGCCCTTCTGGAAGCCGAACCCCACGAGGGTCATGTCGGCCTCCGCGAGTCCGCCTTCGGTGAGTTCGTCAGCGTCGGCGGGCAGCGCGTCAAGCGCCTCCCCGATTGCGTCCACGAACTCGGGATCGAAACCCGTGATCTTCTTGCGTTCCTCGGTGTCGGTGTCAGCCATTTGGCTTGCGCTCCTTGTGTGTTTTGTGATCTGGCTGTCTGCTCAATCGCTGGGTGGTTG
>JALNZZ010000103.1 GCA_023229065.1 Porticoccaceae bacterium | reverse complement strand
ATGGGTGCTGCGCCACCGCCCCCCGGTACGCCGGGACCACCCTGATCAACGATGATGCCGTTGGCTGTCAGGTCGTCGTCGCCCAGTCCACCGTCGGTGATGCTGAAGGTGGCGGTGTTGCCGGCAATCACGGCGGGCAGCTGGTACCAGTGGTAGCTTCCGTCGGTCGGGGTGGGGCCGTATTTCCAGTACACCGTGCCCGCCGGCAGGGCTTGCGGGTAGGTGACGACCATGGTGATGGTCGAGCCCGGCGTGCAGCCGCCGGTGGTGAAGTCGAACAGGCCATGCGGGAAGCTGACGCCCGCCGGGGCGCTGCCGGCGGGCGGCGAGGCGGCATGACCGCTGAGCGGGATGTACTGTCTCACGCTGTAGCCGCACCCCGCGCCGCCGCCGGTGAAGCTGGCGCTGATGGCGCCCGTGCCGGCGGCGGAGGGGGCTGTGTAGCTGGTGCCCACTGCCAGCGTGGTCACGTCGAACACCCCGGCAACCCCCCCGATGGTCAGGGTCGCGGTGGTAAGCGTGCTGAAGCTGGCCGACGAGGTCTGGCGCACGGTCACGGTCTGGCCGTTGGTCACCGTCCCGGCCACGGTGGTGTAGCCTCCGCCGTTGATGCTGTAGCTACCGCCCACAATGCCAATGACGCTGGGGGCGTTGATCCCGCTCACGGTGATGGCGTTGGAGGTGGCGACCGTGTTCAGCGCGACGTTGGTCTGGGCGGTGAAGCCGAATGGATTGGGAGAGGTGTCGGGCACGGATGGCGGTTCCCCGATGAACTGCCCTAATGAATAGGGCTGACTTCCGACCGTCACTGTTGCGATCACAGTATTGTTTACAGTATCGATCACCGAGACGTTGTCGCTGCTCTCATTCGTCACATAGACACGCGCCCCGTCGGGGCTCACCGCCACGCCATAGGGGTAGTTTCCAACCGGCACCGTCGTCACGCTATTGTCTGCGGTATCGATTATCGAGACATTGCCGTCAAAACTATTCGTCACATAGACGCGCGTCCCGTCGGGACTCACTGCTACACCATAGGGGTGGGCTCCGACCGCCACCGTCGCCGTCACGCTATTACTATTTGCGGTATCGATCACCGAGACGGTGTTGCTGCTCTCGTTCGTCACATAGACACGCGCCCCGTCGGGGCTCACCGCCACGCCAAAGGGGTAGTTTCCAACCGGCACCGTCGTCACGCTATTGTCTGCGGTATCGATTATCGAGACGGTGTTGCTGCCCCCATTCGCCACATAGACGCGCGTCCCGACGGGGTTCACCGCTACGCCATAGGGCCAGGATCCGACCGTCACCGTCGTCACGCTATTGTCTGCGGTATCGATTATCGAGACATTGTCGTCAGAATTATTCGTCACATAGACGCGCGTCCCGGCGGGGTTCACCGCCACGCCATAGGGGTAGCTTCCGACCGTCACCGTCGTCACGCTATTGTCTGCGGTATCGATTATCGAGACATTGCCGTCAAAATTATTCGTCACATAGACACGCGCCCCGTCGGGGCTCACCGCCACGCCAAAGGGGGAGCTTCCGACCGTCACCGTGTCGATCACGGTATTGTTTGCGGTATCGATCACCGAGACGGTGTTGGAACTGTTGTTCGCGATGTAGGCAAATGGTGCCGCCGCTGCCAGTCCCGGCAGCAGCAACAGCAGTCCGGCCAGTACAGCGCGCAGGCGGACGGGGATTTTTCGCGGATGCCGTTGCGCTGCCGCAAAAATGCGTCGCCCTGGAAGGGATGGAAATAAGGACAGGAATGGTGTGTGCCGCATTGGTTTGGATTCCCTTTTTCGGTTTTTTTGCGCCTGCTTGTTTTTTGTGTCTGCTTGCCGTACCGCAAACATTCGGCGGATTGTCGCGGTTGTGGCGCTTCGGCGGATTGTCGTGGTTGTGGCGCATTGCTACAATCCGCCCATTAGCGGATGCGACAGCCCGCCAGGCCGCGTCGCGAAGGGGGAAACATGGCGTCGTCGATGAAGAGGCTCAAGGCTGCGGACATGCGCCTGCTGACGGCGCTGTGGCAGGAACTGGCGGACGCGCCCGCCGCCGAATGCGATGCCGCACTGCGCCATTGCCTGGAGCAGTTGTGCGGCCTGATCGGCGCCTGCAACGCCACCTGGGTGGGCGCCCGCCGCCAGCCGGCGCCGGAGACGGACGACCCTCTGCGCGGCTGGCGTATCCATGGCGTGGAGCACCTGCATCACCAGGAGCGCCGTCTGGCCATGGCGCGCGAACTCGCCAGTCACCTTGATGCCGGTCAAACCGACCCTTATTTAGCCGCGGTCATCCGCCATGCCGGGCGGACGCGCAGTCATCTGCGCACTGAGCTGATGAATGACAAGGACTGGCGCAGCAGCTGGATCGTGCGCGAGGCGCTGGAAGACGAGCGCATCGACGACCGGCTGGAAGGCGGGCATGCCATCTCGGTGGGCTGCGAATCCCACTTCGCCCTGGATCGACGTCAGGACGAACGGCCGTTTAACGACTACGAGCGCGACCTGCTTTGCTTCTTCCTGCTCGGCAGCCGGACGTTCCAGCGTGAGCTGCTGCTATCCCGGGGATTGGCGAGCGCCTTCTCGCCATTCAGTTTGCGTGAATGCGATGTCCTGAAGCTGCTGCTGACGGATGCCAGCGAAAGGGAAATCGCCATCCATCTCGGCATCGGTTACCGCACCGCCCACCAGCATGCCGCCAGCATCTACGCGAAGCTCGGCGTGCGCGGACGGCAGGGATTGATGGCGCTCTGGCTGCGCGGTGGAAAAACCGGCCTCTGATCTGCCGTGTCAGACTTTAGCCGTACCACGGTAGCCTATTGATATATAGAAATCCGCCCGACTGGGCAGGCCTGGCTGTTTCATCCTTTTTCCCTTACAGCCAGCGATTCTCCGATATTGCCGTGTCGCGTTTTGGTGTTCAGAAGTGCATCATCAGGCCTGCGCTAGCCGCCCAATTGTTTTGGCGCTCTGGATCTTTCTCACCGCTTGGCCAGAAATGGCCAAGGATCAAATCTATCAGCAACCAATCGCGATAAATTGGCTGGAGCCATCTCAGGCGCGTGCCATACTCATAAATATAGTCTTTGCTATCCGTTTCACCATTTACTAGCGCTTCCATTGATAGCAGATTGTTATTGCCAAGGATCTTGAATGCACCAACACTGCTCGACCACGCAAAGCCATCTGTTTCCTTGGTAATCGTTGCCGCGTTTTGCCACTTGAACAACAGGGATTCTGCGTAGGCATGCTCAAGCTCTAACAGGGTGGTCGAACCAAAGCCTTCACGGCTGCGCCAGAACAGTGTTTCACCAAACTCAACCCGATTCTTTGCTGACAACATCCACTGCCGACGATAACGTGCCTGTGAGTATGGTTTCAGACCACCGTGCACACCGACCCGAAAGTCTACGTAGTCGCGCAGGTTGACGCCGAGGCCAAGGAAGCCTGTCTGGTCGTCACGGCGACTTTGAGTCAATAGCTGTTCGCGGGTGAAAGTCTCCGGCTGGTCGGCGATCAGGTTGCGCTTGTTTTCCTGGCCGAAGAAAACGTAAGCCTTGTCGCGCAGATTGGGCAGTTCAAAGCGAGCGTTAAAACGAACGTTAGTATCAACCCCGTCGTCTTCCTGCCAGCGCAGTCGTACGCTGAGCCGACCGTGGGACACCTTTCCACCCTCAGAAAATGGCTTGTCGCCGAACCAGTCATTCACTCCTTCGCCTAACCACACGACAAAACGACGTACGCTCCGGCGGCTGGAATCGGCAAAGTCATAGGTGTTAGTCCCTCCGATCGAAGCTGCTGCCTCAGAATCCAGGCGTTGTTGATGCAGGGTGTCCTCGCTTTGCGATGTCACTGTGGAAAGCGTTGAACACCCGTTCAGCGTCAGTAACAGGGTCAGGTACGGGAGGTGCCGACGAGACATTGACTTTCCTTCAAGCGCTTTTCCTGGCCGCGATTGTACGCAAGTTTTATGGCTGATTCGATCATTTTCAAGGGCTCATGAATCGGGTTAAACAGCAAGGAACTACCTTAAGCTAAATCCTGTAGTAACCAAAGAAATAAAGATGGGCTGATAAGCTCGATGAGATACACTGTGTGTATCAAATTTGTGTTGCATAACATAGAAGATCAGCCAGAATGAATTACATCAAGGGGTGCGGCAGCAGGGCAAGTCAAATTATTTTGGCTCTATGTAATTTGTAGTGGGTAATACGATACATATGCTGGCATGTATGGACTCTCTTTTCTTCAAGAGGATGGCTCGGAAGGGATCGCTCACACCCTAAATATAACCCATGCTTGTACCATGATTGAATTACGCCGTAGCGTTAACAACTACGATTTGTAGAAACTTATTAGAGGTATCACGATAATGAATTCACTTGCACAGGATTACCCGGCCATCCTTTCCGACAGCCACGAATCGCCTTGTCTGTCCTTGTATCAACCAACACACAGACAACATCCGGACAATGCACAGGATTCCATCCGCTTTCGCAATCTCGTGAAGATGATGGAGGAGTCGTTGCGTCAAAAATATCCGAAGCGTGAAATCAAATCTCTTCTGCAGCCGTTTGAGGCGCTGGCTGAAAACCGGGCTTTCTGGAATCACACCACGGTCGGACTTGCGATACTGAGCGCGCCCGGGATGTTTCGTGTTTACCGGCTGCCGCGTCCGGTTGCCGAGTTGGTGGTTGTCGCCGACAGCTTCCATACCAAACCGCTGATGCGCATTGCGCAGTCAGCCGACCACTATCATGTCCTTGCACTGAGCCGAAGCTCATTTAAAATTTATGCGGGTAATCGCGACTCACTGAATGAGATGTTGCCGATCGAAGGCGTACCGCAAACAGCTGCTGAACTGCTGGGCATAGAAGCAGATGAACGTGAGGGCGCACATCGTGCATATGGTCATGGCCCTGCGGGAGGCGCTGCAAGGCATGGTACCGATGTCAAACAAGATGCCATAAGCAGAGACACCGATAATTTCTTCCGCTCGGTCGACCAGGCGGTGTTGCAGCATTGCTCGCAACCATCGGGAATGCGCCTGATATTGGCTGCGCTGCCAGAGCACCATCATCGGTTTCGCAGCATCAGCCACAATCCGTTTTTGATGAAGGAGGCGATCGATGTTCATCCTGATGACTTGTCGCTTGATGCACTGCGTGAACGCGCATGGCAGTTAGTGCAACCATATTATCTTGAGCGGCTGGCTGGCTTTGTGGATGCTTATGGCAAAGCAGCTGCAAACGGCCAGGGCTCGGATGAGCTTGATGAGCTTGCCAAGGCAGCCATCGCTGGGCGAATCGCAACGCTACTGATCGAGGCCGACCGCTTGATTCCCGGCAGCATTAATGTCACGAATGGCACAATTACCGCCGGTGATCTGGATCACCCGGAAGTTGACGATGTGCTTGATGACCTGGGTGAGCATGTGCTCAAGAATGGTGGTGAGGTAGTGATCGTTCCCGCCGAACGGATGCCAACGAAGTCAGGTGCTGCAGCGATCTATCGTTTTTGAGCGCCTTTTAAAGCTGGTCAATAACATTGTTCAGCATTGTGACGGCAGTGTGTAATGGAAATTCACCAGCTCTGTCATTATCTACTGCGTCTGCCATGGTTTAAGGTTGGCGCCGAGGATGAGCCGTTTGTCCGTCGATAGTGAAGTTTGAGCCATAGCTGGCCGAGGCTGCATGTCGCACGATCACGTGCCGCTGCACCGCTGCGACAACGCATCTCCCTGGAAAGAATGGGAATGGTGTATGTCGCATTGAATTTCCTTTTTGGTTTTGTGTGCTTGCTTGTTGCACAGCAAACATTAGATTCAATGTGGCGGTTGCAGAGTATTGTCACAACGCGCTGATTAGCAAATGTTTAGACAGAGTTGATCAATACATTACTCATGGCTCGTGGCCACGACGAAATTTATTTCCCCATGCCAGTTGAACAAAGCTCCGTTAGATCGACCAGGCTATCTGTGGCGTTAGCTTAAAATGCCGTGCCGAAACTCTCGTCCGTTTCTAGCCTAAGTGCAGGCAGGCCGGCAAGTTCATGTATGGGCATGAGTACACCGCGCGTATCAGGCATGGCATCAAACAATTTATAAAGATATTTACCGCCACCTTTGGATGCGTAAGCATCTTCGAGAAACCTTATATGATCATGCGCAGCAAGACAGGCGCGTGTCTCGCAACTCTGCTGATAGTGTTCGATTAATAAATTGATCACGCTCAAGTGCTCGTCGGTCAGCTCGAAGTTTTTGGCTGCTGCATTTTTTCTGACTGTTTGCTCAAGCTTGTCTTTGGTCAAATCTTTGACTGCATCGTAAATCAGTTCCTCATTTATGGCCGCCATTTTTGATGCATTGTTCATGATTGAGTTCCTCAGTTAATAAATCAGTTTTCAAGGAATGCCAACAGGTCGGCATTGAGTTGGTCTTTGTGCGTGTCCGCAAGACCGTGGGGAGCGCCCAGATAGATTTTCAGGGTCGCGTTTTTAACCAGCTTCACTGCGCTGAGCGCCGCAGCGCCGATCGGCACGATCTGGTCGTCGTCGCCATGGATAATCAGCGTCGGTATGTCGAATTTCTTCAGATCCTCGGTGAAATCTGTCTCGGAGAACGCCTCGATACAGTCGAAGGTGTTCTTGTGGCCGGCCTGCATCCCCTGCAGCCAAAACGAGTCGATCATGCCCTGCGAAACTTTAGCACCTGGCCGGTTAGCGCCAAAAAACGGGCCGCTGGCGATATCCTGGTAGAGCTGCGAGCGGCCAGCTAGTGCACCCTGGCGTATCTCGTCGAACTTCTCTATAGGCAAGCCGCCGGGATTGGCCTCTGTTTTCAGCATCAGCGGTGGCACTGCGGCGATCAGCGCCACCTTCGCCAGCCGCTTGGTGCCGTGGCGGCCTATGTAGCGTGTCACTTCGCCGCCGCCTGCAGAAAAACCGACGAGGACGGCATCTTGCAAGTCGAGCTTATCAATTAGCGCAGCGAGGTCGTCTGCATAGGTGTCCATATTGTTGCCATTCCAGGGCTGACTGGAACGGCCATGGCCGCGCCGATCATGTGCAATACAGCGATAGCCTTTGTCAGCCAGAAACAGCATCTGCGCCTCCCAGCTATCAGAACTGAGTGGCCAGCCGTGGCTAAATAACACGGGCTGTCCTGCACCCCAGTCCTTGTAATAGATTTGCGTACCGTCTTGCGTGGTGATCGTGGCCATTACTTTGTCTCCAATTTGATCAAATTTAGCCGATGAGTTTTTAACTCATCACATCTCCGCAGGTATCTATTTCAAATAGTGCTGGCTCAGATACAGCCATGCAGGAAATGCAACACCAGCAAGACTGAAACGGGATTTCGCAGGGCCTTCCATCGGCAGTACTTTTGCCTCCTGCTCGGAGAGGACGGCGGTGACCTCCGAGATTTCATTACCAGCGTGAATTCCACTGTTGAAGGACTTGCTTTAATACATTTTTGTCACTGTTATACTTTAGGTCGGGAAGACAAATCAGTCTGTACGCTATCGCACAATGAGGTTAAGAAGATCTTCCCCAG
>JALNZZ010000005.1 GCA_023229065.1 Porticoccaceae bacterium | reverse complement strand
CACTGAGCAGGAAAGGAGTAAAGAAATTCACCATGAACTCGTTTTGTAACATGGCCATGGTGGTTTCCGCCACCGGGGCGGCGTTGTAGATGGAGGCGCAGTTGACCAGCACCGAGAGACGCGGGAATACCTCTGCAACTGCGTCGATCAGGCCCGACGGGTCCTGGCCGGAGAGAAAGTCCCAAGGGAAGATTTCACAGCGTACACCAAGGCTGCGGATTTCGGTCGCGGCTGTTTCCGCGTTGGCGCTCGAACTGTTGTAGTGAATGGCCACATCGTAGCCCTTGGCTGCAAGGGTTCTGGCAAAGTGCAGTCCCACACGGATAGCACCGCCTGTTACCAGGGCAGCTGGTCGTTCACTCATGAATCACCTATCAGATTGGTTGGGGAAAAGTTTAGTCGGGGGAAAAGCTTACCCGAGGAAAGTCCCGCAGCACTATAATCAATGGGCAGTGACGACTCCAGTGCCGCTGACACCGGCCCCAGACCCGGCTGGTACTCATCGGCGTACTCTGGCGCCAATATAATTGCCTCAAGCCCTCACCCCATGCTGCCAACAATCCGTCGCTGTGCCTGGAAATCCCTCCCTGACGGGTCTACTCTAGTGTTATCCAGAAACACACAGGCAGATGCCAGACCCGTAGTAGTTGAAGGATTGTTTGCCTGTAAGTCTCTCTGTTACTCGCTATCAGACAGGAGTCATCATGCAAGATCAGACAACCGATTACAGCTCCACGGATGCACAGGCCCCCACCTCAGGCGCCTATCGCTTTGTGGAGGAGCTGCTGGCCAGAGCCGATGTGAAGATCGGCGGCAGCAGACCATGGGATATCCAGTTTCATCACCACGATGTTCCCGAGCGGGTTCTCGCTCGCGGCAGCCTCGGCCTCGGCGAGGCTTATATGGACTGCGCCTGGGATGCAAAGCGGCTTGATGAGTTTTTTTACCGAGTCCTGCGCGCAGGCCTGGATCGCGAGCTGAAGCCCCTGCGCTTGATCTTCCACTCTTTGAAAGCACGGCTTTTCAACCAACAAAGCGTAAAACGTGCCTGGCAGGTGGGCGAACAGCATTACGACCTCGGCAATGCTTTCTATGCCGCCATGCTCGACCCGCGTATGGCTTATACCTGCGGCTATTGGAAAGATGCCACCAACCTTGCGGAAGCCCAGGAAGCAAAGCTTGACCTGATCTGTCGCAAACTGGACTTGAAGCCCGGTATGAGGGTACTGGACATTGGCTGCGGCTGGGGCAGCTTCATGGGCTATGCAGCAGAAAAGTACGGTGTCGAGTGCGTAGGGGTAACCATCTCAAAAGAGCAGGCAGCGCTGGGCCAGGAGAAATACCGCCACTTGCCGGTAGAGTTTCGCCTTCAGGATTACCGCACCCTCAATGAGCCTTTTGATCATATCGTCAGTGTCGGTATGTTCGAGCACGTAGGCTATAAAAACTACCGCACCTACATGGAAGTGGCTCACCGCTGTCTCCGCGACAACGGGCTGTTCTTGCTGCACACCATCGGCAAGAACCGTCGCTTCCGGGGAGCCGACCCCTGGATCGACAAATATATTTTCCCCAATGGCGAGCTGCCCTCTGCGGGCCAGATTGGCGACAGCGTCGCTGGCCTGTTCGTCGTGGAAGATGTGCACAATTTCGGTGCCGATTACGACAAAACACTGATGGCGTGGCACGCCAACTTTGAGGCGGCCTGGCCGCGCTTTGCCGACCAGCTGGGAGAGCGTTTTTATCGCATGTGGCGCTACTACCTGCTGTGCTGTGCCGGTGCCTTCCGGGCCCGGGAGATTCAGCTCTGGCAGTGGGTGCTGTCGAAGCGGGGTGTTGCCGGGGGTTACCAGCGCATTAGCTGATGAGGATGGCAGCCAGCGCCGCCTCGAGTTCACTGTAAGTAAAACGAAACCCGCTCTCCAGGGCGCGCGCCGGATAGACTCTTTGGCCGCTGAGGAGCAGCTCCTCAGCCATCTCGCCAAAGGCCAGGCGCATCGCCCAGGCCGGTGAACGCACCACCGCTGGACGGTGCAGAACACGCCCCAGCACACGGGCAAATTCACGGCTGGTGACGGCGCCAGGTGCTGTACCATTCAGCGGCCCCGACAAACTATGGGTATCCAGGGCGTAAAGAATCAGTGCGACTAAATCTTGACGATGGATCCACGACAGATATTGCTCGCCACTACCGACTGGGCCACCGAGACCAAAGCGAAACAGTGGCAACAAACTGGCCAGCGCCCCGCCGCCGCGATCGAGTACCACACCGGTGCGCAACCGGCATACCCTGCTGCCCAGCGCCGCAAACCCCAGTGACTGGTCCTCCCAGGCACGGCACAAGCGATGGGAGAAACTGTCCTCTGCAACGGCATTCTCATCCAGAACAGTGTCATCCTGAGGGCCGTAATAGCCGATGGCTGAGCCATTTACGACCACGGCCGGCGTTTGTCCACGGGCGCAGAAATACGTCCGCAGGCGGACAGTGAAGTTCACCCGGCTGGCGACAAATTCCGCTTTGCGGCGCTCAGTCCAACGCCGCCCGGCCAGCGGCTCTCCCGCCAGATTGACCAACGCCCACACGGCGGGCAGCTTATCCAGCTCTGCCAGCTTGCTGATCAGGTGTACAGTGCCGGGCAACACATCTCTGGCCCGTACCGGATCGCGGCTCAGTACCGAAACCTGCCAGCCTGCGTCGACGAGATGCTGGCACAGCGCCCGGCCGATAAAGCCGCTGCCACCTGTGACCAGACAGTGCTTCATGACCAGTACTCCTGTGCGAATCAATACTCCGGCAAAGTCATACCGGCAAAAAATGCCTCCAGCTTCTCCCGGGGTTGGATGGTCATTGCCTCATCCACCACCTCGCGAGTGAGGTGAGGGGCAAAACGCTCGATAAAGTCGTACATGAATCCCCGCAGATAAGTACCGCGCCGAAAACCGATGCTGGTGATGCTGGGCTGAAACAAGTGCCCGGCATCCAGCGCCACCAAATCGGCATCCTGTACCGGGTCGTAAGCCATATGCGCGACGATGCCGATACCGAGTCCGAGGCGCACATAGGTCTTGATCACATCGGCGTCGGTGGCAGTAAACACCACCTGTGGCTGGAGATTTTTGGCAGTAAAGGCTTCGTCGAGGCGCGAGCGGCCGGTAAATCCGAATACATAAGTGACAATCGGGTGAGCGGCAACATCCTCGATACTAATCTGCTTCAGGGCTGCCAGGGGATGATCGCGAGGCACCAGCACACAACGATTCCAGCGGTAGCAGGGCATCATCAACAAATTGGAATACAGCTCCAGCGCCTCGGTGGCAATGGCAAAGTCCACCCCGCCCTCCGCAGCCAGCTCGGAAATCTGCAAGGGCGTACCCTGGTGCATGTGCAGGGATACATTCGGGTATTTGCGAATAAAGGAGTCAATCACCCGTGGCAAGGCATAGCGGGCCTGTGTGTGAGTAGTGGCGATGGACAAACTGCCCCGATCGGGAGAACTGTACTCGCTGGCCAGCTGCTTGATATTCTCCACCCGGTGCAGGATTTCACCTGCAATCTCGAGAATTTCTTGCCCCGCTGGTGTTACCCGCGTCAAGTGCTTGCCACTGCGAGAAAAGATCTCCACTCCCAGCTCGTCTTCCAGCAGGCGGACCTGTTTGCTAATACCCGGTTGCGAGGTATACAGACTCTGCGCTGTGGCGGATACATTGAGATCGTGCCGGGCTACTTCCCATATATAACGCAACTGCTGCAGTTTCATCCGCCACTCCTCGACTCTATAGACGACTCTCGCCAGGGTCTGGCACCACCAGCTCACCTGGCCCTAAGGCTATAAAAAACATGACAACCATTACCGGAGAGAATAGGCGCTATCCCGGCAAGTTGCTAGTCAGTAGTCTGTTTCACACCGGCGCTGGAAGCGGGCATGACACTCCGGTGCCGCGCAGGCCACAATAACCGCCAGGGTTTTTCGCTAAATATTGCTGATGGTAGTCCTCAGCATAGTAAAACGGCACTGCCTTGCGGATCTCTGTGGTGATGGTTCCGTGCCCCACGGTGTTCAAAGCGTTCTGGTACCTCTCCCGGCTCGCCACTGCCTCGGCCATCTGAGCTTCATTATCACAAAAGATGGCCGAGCGGTATTGCGTACCGATATCGTTGCCCTGACGCATTCCCTGCGTGGGGTCGTGAGCTTCCCAGAACACCTGCAACAGCTCGGCCAAGGAGAGATCGGCGGGGCGGTACACCACCAGCACAACTTCGGTATGGCCCGTCATACCCGAGCACACCTCCTGGTAACTGGGGTTGAGCGTATGGCCGCCGGCGTAGCCCACCGCTGTCACATACACACCGGGCAGCTGCCAGAACAGCCGCTCAGCTCCCCAGAAGCATCCGAGCCCCAGCTGCACTGCAGCAGTGTCGGCAGGAAAGGGGGGAACCAGGGGCTGGCCATTCACGCAATGGGGATGGGGGACGGGCATCGGTTCCCGACGCCCTGGCAGTGCTTCACCAGGACTGGGCAGGCGGGTTTTCGCCAATAGATAGCTCATGGATACACCTCCACGTTGAACCAGGTGGGTGGATGCACCTATGCTACTACAGAAAATTACAGCTCAACTACTTCTCCGCGCTCAGGAATCTGCGCCTCAATACCGTGCCGTTGCCGGAGGGCCTCGGCCAAGGCCTCCATACTCTCCAGTTCGCCGTGGATCAGATAAAAGCGCGGATCACCGCCGATAGCGCTGGCCCAGTGCAGCAGGTCACTTTGCCCCGCATGGGCAGAAAAGCCGCCGATGGTATGAATTTTTGCCCTTACTGCGATCCACTGGCCAAACAGTTTCACCTTGTCGGAGCCGTCCACCAGAATGCGTCCCAGGGTGCCGCGTGCCTGAAAACCGGCAAACACCACATGGTTGCGCGCTTCCCACAGGCGATGCTTGAGGTGGTGACGAATACGCCCGCCCGTGCACATACCGCTACCCGCGATAATGATAGCGCCACTCCTGATCTTGTTAATCGCCATCGAGTCGTCCACCGACGCGGTAACGCTCAGGTTGGGCAGAAATGACTTCAGGTCACCACTGCCCGCCTCCTGGCTGATAGTAGCCATATCCCAAGGATCGAGCTGCTGGGTGCAGTGAGCGTACACCTCTGTCACCGCATGTCCCATGGGGCTGTCGAGGAACACCTGCCAGTTGTGCAGCAATCCCTCCTGATAAAACTGGCCGAGGTGAAACAGCAGCTCCTGAGTGCGACCGACAGCAAAGGCCGGAATCAGAATATTGCCTCCTTCCTTTTCAGCCCGTCGAATCACATTGCGGAACTCTTCCAGAGATTCCTCCATGGGATTGTGATCGCGGCCACCGTAGGTGGACTCCAGCAGAACCACATCAGCCCGCTCCACCGTGTCAAAAGTACGCATCAGGGAGGTTTGCGGATTGCCCAGATCGCCAGAAAAGACCAGTATCTTTTCGGCGTCGCCACAATCCAGAGTCAGCTCGACAATGGAAGAGCCAAGGATATGACCGGCATCGAGAAAGCGCAGGCCGATCCACGGCGCAACTTCACCGTGCTGGTGGTAAGGCATCGTCCGGCAACTGGCAATTGCCCGGGACACATCCTTTTCTGTATAGAGAGGTTCGCGCGGCGGCTTGCCGGCGCGGCGACGCGCCAGGTTGTCGTACTCCAGATCGCGGAAATAAATATTGGCGGAGTCTTCGAGAAGAATTTTCAGCAGCCGATAGGTGCCCTCGGTGCAAAAGATCGCCCCGGAAAACCCACCATTGACCAGTCTCGGCAACAGCCCCGAATGGTCGAGATGGGCGTGGGACAGCACCACGGCATCGATCAGCGCCGGATCAAAATCAAAAATTTCGGTTTCAAGGCGGTCAATGCTGTCACCGCCCTGGTGCAAGCCACAGTCGAGAAGAATCCGGCGCTCGCCTGCTTGCAGCAGATAGCAGGAACCGGTGACTTCTCGTGCGGCACCCAGAAACTGCAATGTCGTTCGCATTAGCGATCCTTGTGTTCGAGGAATAAAAGAGGACTGTAGCTTATCTGAGTATCAAGCAAGGTGTTACCCGTTGGCACCCTTGCCTGCGGATAATGCCTGACACTCTGTGCGCAACTTACTCCAACCCTCGGCGTAAATCCGCCTGGATATCGGCGATATCTTCCAGCCCCACGGAAATACGAATCAAGTTCTCGGTGATACCCGCTTCCTCTCGCTCAGCCTCGGACAGACGGCCGTGAGTTGTGGTGGCGGGGTGCACGATGGTGCTCTTTACATCACCCAGGTTGGCGGTGAGGGACAGCAGCCGGGTACTATCAATGACTCGCCACGCTTCCTCGCGACCACCTCGCACCCGAAACGACAAGACCCCGCCAAAACCACGCTGCTGGCGACGGGCAATGTCGTGGCCGGGATGGTCTGGCAGACCGGCGTAGAACACCTTTTCCACCGCCGGCTGCTCGCACAACCATTCCGCCAGCTGCTGGGCATTGGCGCAGTGGGCGTCCATACGCAAACGCAATGTTTCCAGCCCCTTGAGAAATACCCAGGCATTGAAAGGGCTCAAAGTCGGGCCAGCGGTGCGCAAAAAGGTCCGCACCTCTGCCATCAGCTCGGCACTGCCCAGAACTACGCCACCCAAGCAGCGCCCCTGGCCATCCAGATATTTGGTGGCAGAGTGGATGATGATATCCGCTCCCAGTTCCAGGGGTTTTTGCAGCGCCGGTGTGCAAAAGCAGTTGTCTACCGCCAGCAGGGCACCGGCACTGCGAGCAATCGAAGCCAGCGCAGCGATATCGGCGACGCTCGATAGCGGGTTAGAGGGGGTTTCCACAAACAGCAGGCGAGTGTTGGGCCGCAGCGCTGCCGACCAAGCCGCCAGATCTGCCAGAGGGACAAAGGTGGTTTCGATACCGAACCTGGCCAATACCTTGCTGAACATGTTGACCGTGGTGCCAAACACATCCCGAGAGCAGACAATATGGTCCCCGCTTTTAAGGTGGGCCATGACCATACTGAGGATCGCTGACATGCCCGAGGCGGTGGCCACGGCCTGCTCTGCCCCTTCCAGGGCGGCGATACGCTCTTCAAACATGCGCACAGTGGGGTTGGTATAGCGAGAGTAGACATTGCCCCCTTGCGTACCGGCAAAACAGGCAGCAGCCTCGGCAGCAGTGGCGAAGACGTAGCTGGAAGTGGGATAGATGGCCTCGGTGTGCTCGCGCTCGGCGCTGCGGGTCTGGCCAGCGCGAATTGCAAGGGTGTCGATACCAGCACCAAACAAAGGGTCGTCGTGATTCATCGGGCTATTCTCGGGGCAGATCTCAAGGGGTGCAGGTCTACAACGTGCTTTTTGTGGAGACTCTTGCTCTGCGGGTTCTATGTTTTACGGGCTCTATATTCTACTGTTCTACGGGCTCTTGTTATCGAGATGCTGGCGCAGCAGGTATTCCTGCACCAGCACTCGACAGAGATCGGTCAGTGAATATTTGACCCGGTATTGTGCAATCCGACCACTTCGGGGCGGCCATCGCTCTCGCGCGCCATCTTCGCCGAGTCATTGCGGGTGGCGGCAAGGTTATGCAGGTAATCCTCGTCGACATCGCCGGTAATGTACTCGCCATTGAAGACAGCGCATTCAAAGCGCTTGATATGGCTGTTACCTTCACGAGCGCTTTCCACCAAGTCCTCGAGGTCCTGATAGATCAGCCAGTCCGCTCCGATCAGTTCCGCCACCTCTTCTACCGTATGGCCGTGGGCCACCAACTCCTTGGCAGAAGGCATATCGATGCCATACACATTGGGGTAGCGTACCGGCGGCGCGGCGGATGCCATATAGACTTTTCTGGCCCCGGCGTCCCGCGCCATCTGAATAATCTCCTTCGATGTGGTGCCGCGCACAATGGAGTCGTCCACCAACATGACGTTCTTGCCCTTAAATTCAAGACTGATGGGGTTGAGTTTTTGGCGCACCGACTTCTTGCGCTCAGTCTGCCCCGGCATGATAAAGGTGCGGCCAATATAGCGGTTCTTCATCAGCCCTTCCCGGAACTTGACCCCCAGCACTTCGGCGATAGTCTGGGCCGCCACCCGGCTGGTGTCCGGTACCGGAATCACTACATCGATATCGTGATCGGGGCACTCGGCCAGAATTTTCTCGGCCAGCTTCTCGCCCATGCGCAGGCGGCATTTGTACACCGAGATATTGTCGATCAGAGAGTCCGGGCGAGCAAAGTACACCTGCTCGAACAGGCAAGGCACCAGCTCCGGCTGATCAGCGCACTGGGCGCTATGGAAGCGACCTTCCGTATCGATAAAGATCCCTTCGCCCGGCGCCACATCCCTTTCCACCTTGAAACCCAACACGTCGAGGGCCACGCTTTCCGAAGCCAGCATGTACTCAGTGCCCTCGGGAGTCTCGCGGGTGCCGTAAACCAGCGGTCGGATGCCATAGGGGTCGCGGAAGGCAAACAGTCCGTAATTGGCGATCAGTCCCACTGCAGCATAGGCGCCCTGGCAGCGGCGGTGAACTCGCTTGATGGCAGAAAATACGTCGTTGGGCTCCGGCTTCATCTTGCCTTGCAGCTGCAGCTCGTGAGCGAAAACGTTGAGCAGCACCTCGGAGTCGGAGTCGGTATTGATATGACGCAGGTCCGTCATGAACACATGCTTCATCAGCTCCTTGGCATTAGTGAGATTGCCGTTGTGAGCCAGACAAATGCCATAGGGCGAGTTGACATAAAAGGGCTGGGCCATGGCCGGGCCGGAACTTCCAGCGGTGGGGTAGCGAACATGCCCGATCCCCATCGGACCCGGCAGACGCTTCATGTGGCGGGTGTGGAAGACATCCCGCACTAGCCCCACATCCTTGCGCTGGTGGATACGACCATCTTCACAGGTCACGATACCAGCGGCATCCTGGCCACGGTGTTGCAACATGGTCAAAGCATCATAGAGACGCAGATTCACATTGCTCTTGCCAACAATGCCGACGACACCACACATAAGCGTTACCTTAAAACAGCGACTTGAAGAAATTTAGAAACTGGTGGGCGCTGTCCACTGCCCAGTTCTCAAACCGTAAGAAATGAGGGATCAGCAGCGACTCCTGCCACCAGGGATCCTCACTGACAGGCACCACACCGGGCACCAGAATCAGTAGCGCCAATACGACGATACTGCCGCGCAATGCACCGAATACCATGCCCAACAGGCGGTCGGTACCACCGAGGCCGGTACTGCGTACCAACTGGCCGAGCAGGTAATTGATGATGGCACCAGCAATCAATACCCCTGCAAAAATTGTCACCCAAGCGGTGATATAGCGCAGTGATGGCGTCGGTATCAGCTCACTGAACCAAGCACCCCCCTGAAGATAGAACATCGACGCCGCAATGAAAGCGACCACCCATACCGCCAGCGACATCGCCTCGCGCACCAAGCCGCGCACCAAGCCGATTAGCACAGAAAGGCTGACGATCAGCAGGATCGCCCAGTCGGCCCAGTTCATTGCCAGCTGCCGCTCATTGGGGTTCTTGCGCTCCTGAGTGGGGGAAGAAAGGGTGGGTATTCTAACAAAGTTGATCCCTTGAGGGAGAGGGGCGATCAGCCAAAGTGCTCAAGACTCAAGGTTCAAAGCGCACAACCATGGACTGCACCCCGAATGCCGCATCGATAGCCGCCTTGTCAGCAGCAGCTCTCTCCCTGAGGGACATCGGGCCCACAAAAACTCGATACGTGGTATTGCCACCCGCCAGGGCACTGCGCACATAGGCCTTGTGGCCCGCGACAAGCAGTTTGTCCCTGAGGTTGTTGGCGGCGGCCTGATCGCGAACACTGGCCACCTGCACCACCCAGGACTCCAGCACAGTGCCTGCCAATGCCGGGCGCTCCTCGGTTGCGCTCTCATTACTGGGCGGGGTCCCCTCGCGGTTTGTTTGTACACCCGCCTCTTGGCTGTTCTGCTCCGAGCGCGGTGACGCAGTATCGCCGCCACTCTCGACCGGGGTCGCCGACTCGCCACTCACCACAGGGTGCTGCGGCAGAAAAGCTTCTTCCGGGCGTTTGGGAGCTGCCATGCCCTCCCCTCTCTCGGGGCCCGCCACCAGCACCGGCTCGATATCCGGCGGGGTGGGAATCTGGCTAGCAGTATCAATGGGCCGCGGCGGCTCCAGAGTAAACAAAAATGGCAGGAAGATAACCCCCAATGCCACCAGCACCACGGCACCGACGATGCGCTGCTTGAATATCTGCCTCATGTCACCCTCTGGATTGAAGCTCTATCATCTCGCTGATGGCCGCCACTGTAAAAAAGGATCCGCACACAACCACCAGTTCACCAGCCGCGGTGGCCCGAATGGCGGCCTCGAAGGCCTGTTGGATATCCTCGTAGCAGGAAGCCAGCTGACCGCCAGTGTACACCAGCCCCTCTAGCTGCTCGGAACCCAAGGCCCTGGGGTTGGCGGGCAAGTCGCCCAGATACCAGGGAGCCGCCAGCGGCGCCATGGCTGCGACGAACCCGGCGGCGTCCTTGTCGCCCATTAAGGCAACCACCAGGGCAGCAGGCTGCTCGTCCCTCTGGCGGAGACGGCGACACAGATAGGCAGCTGCGGCCGGGTTGTGGGCGACATCAAGAATCACCCTGCGGCCCTGAAAGGTTTCATACTGAAAACGACCCGGCAGGGTCAGAGATTCACACACCCTGGCGGCAGCCGCGGGCTGGAGATCTGCCCCCAGCAACGCAGCCACCTGCAAGGCAGCCACCACACTGGGTAGCGGCAGCCGGGGGCACGGCAGGTCAGCGAAGCCACCGCCCACCCCCTCGGTACTAAAGCGGTCGCCCTCATCCGCGCTGGCACAGCTGTAGTGAAAATCCCGGTGCAGATACAGAGTTGTACAACCCAGTTTCTGCAAGCGGTCCACCAACGTTGCGGGAGGCTCTTCATCGACTACCACTACAGTACTGCCAGGGCGGGCGATACCAGCCTTTTCCAGGGCAATCTGTTCGCGGGTGCTGCCCAGCCAGTGGCTGTGATCGATATCGATAGCCGTAAGCACTGCGATATCGGCGTCGATCACGTTAACCGCATCGAAACGGCCCCCCAGCCCGACCTCCAGTATCGCCACATCGAGATCGGCCTCCGCCATCAGCAGCAGGGCGGCCAGGGTTCCCACCTCGAAATAAGTGAGGCTGATATCGCCGCGAGCAGCGTCGATGGCGGCGAAAGCTCGACAGATATCGCCATCGGCGGCTTCGACACCCTGGATACGGATGCGCTCGTTATAGCGCAGCAGGTGTGGCGAGGTGTAAGTGCCCACCCGCCAGCCAGCCGCTATCAACAGCTGCTCAAGTGTCCGCACGCAAGAGCCCTTGCCGTTGGTGCCAGCCACCGTGACAACCCTGGGAGCAGGTTTGGGCAGCGCCAACAGGCTCGCCACCCGCGCGATACGATCGAGTCCCAGGTCAATTTCAACGGGGTGATTTTGTTCCAGCCGAACCAACCAGGCTTGCAGATCGCTCGCCCCACTCCCGCCGTTATTGGACGGGGGTTGTTCAGGTGCGACTGTCGACATCCAGGCTATCCTGCACCACTGCGGCTTCCACCTCAGCGGCCTGAACTGCTGCCCCCTCGACCATGGGCGTACCGGTCAACTTGCTGAGCAGGCGCGCAATGGTATCGCGCATTTCCACCCGGGGGACAATCATGTCAATGGCGCCGTGTTCGAGCAGAAACTCGCTGCGCTGGAAGCCTGGCGGCAGCTTTTGGCGGATCGTTTGCTCGATGATGTTGGGTCCGGCAAAACCGGCGCGAGCATTGGGCTCAGCGATATTGATATCGCCCAGCATCGCCAGACTGGCGGAGACACCGCCGTAAACGGGGTCCGTCATCACCGAAATATAGGGAATACCGGCCTGGCGGAGCCGCTCAATGATGGCGCTGGTTTTGGCCATCTGCATCAGGGAGATCAGCGCCTCCTGCATGCGCGCACCACCGGTGGCGGAAAAACAGATATAGGGAATGCCTTCATCAAGCGCCAACTTGGCGGCACGGGTAAAGCGCTCGCCCACAGCGTACCCCATGGAGCCACCATGGAAAGCAAACTCAAAAGCCGATGCCACCACCGGCATGCCTTTGAGCGCACCGCGCATGGCGATCAGGGCATCTTTCTCGCCGGTCTCCTTCTGAGCGGCAGAGAGACGATCCTTGTATTTCTTGGTGTCCTTGAACTTGAGGCGGTCGACTGGCAGTACATCCGTCGCCAGCTCCTGCCGACCTTCGGTGTCGAGAAACAGGTCCAGGCGCCGCCTTGCGCCGATGCGAATATGGTGGTCACACTTGGGGCAGACATCGGCGTTTTTTTCCAGTTCCGGCCGATACAATGGCGAGTTACAGCGGGGGCATTTGCGCCATAGCCCTTCCGGGACACTGCTGGTACGATCTTTTTTGAATGTGCCGGGACCTTTCCGGATACGCTCGAGCCAACTCATAAGGGGAAGTCCATGAAAGATTTGCGGGGGAGTTTAACATTATTGGGCGCGATCTGACGCCGCGCTCTTCGCTGCAGCGATAAAGCGGCCAACCTTCACCGCATCTTTCAATCCTGGCGCCCTTTCCACGCCGCCGCTGACATCGACGGCATAGGGGCGAAGCAGCTGCACAGCCTCACCGACATTGTCCGGGGTAAGGCCACCGGCCAGGATCAGAGGAAACCCGGTGAGATCAGCGACTTTCTTCCAATCGAAGGTAATTCCGGTACCGCCGTAAGCATCGGGGCTCCAGGCATCAAAGAGAAAGCCGCTGGCGCCGCGAAACCTTGCCACCTCTTGCGCCGGATCGCCGTCGGGCTTCATGCGGATGGCCTTGATCCAGGGCCGCTCGAAGCGCTCACAGAAAGCTCGTTCCTCATCACCATGGAATTGTAGCAGCCCGGGGCGCACCCGCCGCATGACCTCTTCCACCAGGGTAGGCTCTGGATTGACGAACAGAGCGACGGTAGTGACAAAAGGCCCCACTGCCCGGGCAATTTCTACAGCTGCGTCCACCTCGACATAGCGGGGACTGCGCTGGTAGAACACCAGGCCAATGGCGTCGGCACCAGCGGCGGCGGCGGCGCGGGCATCCTCGACCTGGGTGATGCCGCAAATTTTGACTCGGGTGTAACTCATTTTTGGCACTCCGTAAAACATGCCTGAATTTTAACGGAAAAGAGCAGCGTGATGGACAACTTAAGACCCCTCGGTGGGCCCAAGATCCCTCCCGCTGGTCGGGATGACAACAAAGGGCGCCTACCCTCCTACCCTCTCGACCACGGCCTCTGTCATCTCGACTAACGGGAGAGATCTTATACCTCGGTGGCCAAGCTCCCCCCACTGATCGGAATGCCAAGAACACGCACTCTTAACAGACAAAAACCGGTCCAGGCTCAAACACCGGCACGCCAAATTCGGCGGGATACGCCACCTCCACCAGGTACAACCCATCCGGCGGCGCTGTCACTTCGCCCTTGGTGCGGTCTCGCAAGGCCAGCAGTTCTCCCGCCCAGGATTCGGACCGTTCTCCTCTGCCCACCGCCATCAGCACCCCGGCAATATTGCGCACCATATGGTGCAAGAAGGCATTGGCGGTAATCTCGATGATCACCAGTTGCCGCTGGCGCCAGACGCGCACCGCGTCCACGCAGCGAAAAGGGGAGCGCGATTGACAGCCCGCCGAACGGAACGAGGTAAAGTCGTTTTCACCCAGCAAATGCTGAGCCGCGCGATCCATGGCGGCAGCATCAAGGGGTGCCTTGCACCAGGTGAGCAAGCCGCGAAAAAGCGCTGGTCGCACCGGCTCATTGCTAATGATATAGCGGTAAGTACGGGCGGTGGCAGAAAAGCGGGCATGGAAGCGCCCCCCTACCTCACCCACCCAGTGAAAGCGCACAGTATCTGGCAGGCGGGTATTCGCCCCCAGCAACCAGTTGCGGGGCTGCCGGGATGCCGCGGTATCGAAGTGGATGATCTGGTTAACCCCGTGCACGCCGGTATCAGTGCGCCCGGCACAGGCAACAACCACGGGCTCATTAGCGACAGAGGACAGCGCCTGCTCGACAACAGACTGCACTGCCGGGCTGTGGGACTGCCGCTGCCAACCGCAAAACCGGCTGCCGTCATACTCAACGGCAGCAGCATAACGGCGCACGCCCCGGGGCAGCTCAGAGCCCTCAGGAAGCAGGCAATTGGGCAGATATTCCCAAGAACGATTGGCGGACATACTCCTCAACTTAAAGCGTCAAGAAGCACGCGAGCACGCTCCTTGTGGTTTTCGGAAGCGGCCTCAAGAACTTCCTGGAGAATCTCCCGAGCGCTGCCCTGATCGCCCATCTCCAGATAAGCTTGTGCCAGGTCCAGCTGGGTCTCACCTTCGTCCGCATCACCAATAAAGTCTAAATCGTCGAGGCTCAGCGCCTCATCGAGCACAGCGGAAGCTTCATCCTCTGCGGCAGAGGCCAAGCTGTCGAGCTCAAACTCGGAGAGGTGAAGCTCGACGGCCTCGGCCTCATCCGCTTCTGGCGACGGGTCGCCCCTGACAGAACTCTCTGGCGCAACTGCTGGCTCCCGGCTCTCCCCCGCCTCCTGCTCCTGGCGGGCAGCAGCAAACAGGTCGTCCTCCTCTTCGAGAGCGATCTCATCCAGTGAAGACACCGGCGGCCAGACAGTCTCGCTGGCCCCCGCCGAGACAGCTGCCGGACCTGGAGTTATCTTCTGGTGCTCAGCAGACGAAGTGGAAAACTCGTCGCTGTCTTGCCAGCGCTTGCGCAACACAAGCACCAGCACTGCGATCAAAGCCGCACAGGTGCCCAGGATATAGAGCAGGTAACTGCTTGCAACCTCAAACCACCCTTTTTGGGCCAGCTCCGAGCTCTCTGTAAGCTGAAGGCTCTCTGTAGGCTGAAGGCTCTGCGTAGTCAGTGCGTTCTGTGCGGGGAGCTCACTCGCTTGCGCTGACTCTGGAGCCACTACTCGACCAATCCCCTGCCCTGCAGCGTCGACCGCTTTGTCACTGCCTGCCCGCTGCGCCCCAAGCAGAGCATTATTACTGCCCTCCTCGGTCAACTGCTGCATGGTGGCAAGCTGTTCTTCGAGGCTTGCTAGCTGGGATTTGAGCTCGCGATTCTCTCGCTGCGCGAGTTCCAGCTCATCGCGAAGCACCTGCAACGAGTTGCGCTCTGGCTCCATGCCACCCTGAGGCGACACCGGCTGCGCACTCTCATCGACAGCATTAGGACCGTGCAACAACAGATCCAGACGATCGCTTGTCGCTGGATCGACACCTCTCGGGTCGGCTGAAGCAACATCCTCAAAGCCCGGAGCAACTGCAGCGTCCACCGGACTGGCCGCTACAGACGGCGCACTGTCAGCTGCCATCTGGCTGCCAGCGGGCAGGCGCAATAGCGCTCCTTCAGCTAGCAGGCTGATGTCTCCGTTAATGAAGGCACCGGGATTTAACTGGTAAATCGCTGTCATTTTGCTGTGCACAGATCCACCGCCGGACAGCCGCGCCGCGATGCTCCACAGGGTTTCGCCACTACCTACTCGATATTCACTTCCCTCCGGCAGCGACGACGCCTCGTGAGCTCCCCCCGTTACAGGATGCGCGGATGCTTCCTGCGACTGCTCCACCATTGGCACCGGTGCTTGCTCAGCACCCATACCCTGACGGTCCGCAGCAGAGATGGGGAGGTCGAGCAACAGCGTATACTCCCGCAGTAGACGCCCCGCAGGCCAGCGCATATCCACCAGAAAATTCAGGTAGGGTTCGCGAATGGGACGCTTGCTGGTCACCCGCAGCAGTGGCGTGGCGGTATTACTCAGATCGACATTGAATGACAGCTCAGAGAGGATGGCCTCACGCTCCAGCCCGGCACGGCTGAATTCACGGGCCGACGCAAGACCGGCAAGAATTTCGTTTTCAGTGAGGTCGCCGAGGTTGTGCAGGCGAATCTTGGCATCGAGCGGCTCATTGAGGGCTGAATGAAGCTGTACTTCACCAAGCCCAACGGCCACAGCCCAAGAGGAAAATAAGAGTACGGCAACACCTATAGCAAGTGGTCGTGTGCGCAGAACCATGTCTATTCCCTTTAGTTGCGGCCCCTTATTCGTTTTTCCTGATTGCCCATTTCAGAGTTTCCGGCGCTAATGGCGTACTGAAATACGGCGGCGGAGGCAACGCTAAGTATTTATTATTAATACAGTCATTGGCAACCACTGAAACCTGTAATGACATCGGCAACAGCAGACCCCGGCCACCCCCGCTTGCCGCTCGGGGGTGGCCGGATCGAGTGGTCAGGCCATCAAGATCCGCAACATCCGCCGCAGGGGCTCTGCAGCACCCCACAGCAACTGATCACCCACCGTAAAAGCGGTCAGGTACTCGGGCCCCATATTCATCTTGCGCAGCCGGCCGACGGGGATGTCCAGCTTGCCTGTCACCGCAGCCGGCGTCAGGGCTTTGAGGCTGTCCTCGCGGTGGTTGGGCACCACGGATACCCAGTCGTTGGCAGCGCCGATGATGCCCTCGATTTCGTCCAGCGGCACATCGCGAGTCAGCTTGAGCGTCAGGGCCTGGCTGTGGCAGCGCATAGCGCCGATACGCACACAGATGCCATCCACCGGCACCGGATCAGCGCTGCGCCCGAGAACTTTGTTGGTCTCCGCTTGAGCCTTCCACTCCTCGCGACTCTGCCCCGAGGGCAGCTCGGTATCGATCCAGGGCAGCAGGCTACCCGCCAAGGGGAAACCGAAATTGGCGGTGGGGAAGTCGCCCTCTCGCATGGTGGTGGCCACTTGGCGGTCGATATCGAGAATAGCGCTGGCGGGGTCGGCAAGCAGGGATTGCGACTGTTCGTGGATCGTCCCCATCTGGCTGATCAGTTCACGCATGTTCTGGGCACCGGCGCCCGAGGCTGCCTGGTAAGTCATGGCACTGGCCCACTCCACCAGACCGGCATTGAACAGGCCGCCCACGGCCATCAACATCAGGCTCACCGTGCAGTTGCCGCCGATATAGTTTTTTACCCCGGCGGCAAGACCATCGCGAATCACCTGGCCATTGACCGGGTCGAGGATGACGATGGCGTCATCCTCCATCCGCAGCGCCGAGGCGGCATCAATCCAGTAGCCGTCCCAGCCGGCCTTGCGGAGTTCGGGATATACAGCCTTGGTGTAATCTCCGCCCTGGCAGGTGATGATGATATCCATGGCCTTGAGTTCAGGGATGCTGGTCGCATCTTTGAGGGGCGGCAAATCAACACCGATATCAGGACCCGCCTGCCCCACCTGCGAGGTGGTGAAAAAGACGGGCTCAATGGCCAGCTCACGAAAATCGTTTTCGGCCTGCATGCGCTCCATGAGCACGGAGCCCACCATGCCACGCCAACCGACAAAGCCTACCTTTTTCACGTCAAAAACCTCTCACAGAATATTGAAAAACAACATTTTTGATAACGATACAACAAGAAGATGCAATACCGGGCAAGCAACTCTCTGGCACTTGCCCTGCCACTACCTTACATCTTGATGGCGCCGAACATCCAGGGCTGCGTCTGGCGGTGCTTTGCCTCAAAAGCGCGGATTTTGTCCGCCTCCTGAAGCGTCAGGCCAATTTCATCCAGCCCCTCCAGCAGACAGTGCTTGCGAAAGGCATCCACCTCGAACGCGATGGTGCTGCCATCGGGTTTGGCGATCGTCTGCGCCTGCAGATCTATCGTCAGCTCATAACCGGGATTTGCGGCCACTTCGGCAAAAAGCCCATCGACAACCGCTTTATCAAGAACTATCGGCAACATACCATTTTTAAAGCAGTTGTTGTAGAAAATGTCAGCAAAACTGGGAGCGATAATGGCGCGAATACCAAAATCGTCCAGCGCCCAGGGGGCGTGCTCGCGACTGGAGCCACAACCAAAGTTTTCGCGCGCCAGCAGAATGGAGGTACCCTGGTAGCGCTCCTGGTTGAGAGCAAAATCGGGGTTGAGCGGGCGAGTCGAGCAATCCTTGCCATACCAGCCTTCGTCCAGATAGCGCATCTCGTCAAACAAATACGGACCAAAGCCAGTGCGCTTAATAGATTTCAGAAATTGCTTGGGGATGATCATGTCGGTGTCGACATTGGCCAGATCAATTGGCCCGACCAGCCCCCGGTGAGAGATAAATGCTTTCATGGTGTAGTCCTCAAACCTGTATGGGTCACGCCACCAGCTGGCGCACGTCGACAATGTGGCCTGCGATAGCCGCTGCGGCCGCCATGGCAGGGCTCATCAGGTGGGTTCGACCACCGGGCCCCTGGCGCCCTTCAAAGTTGCGGTTGGACGTGGAAGCACAGTGTTCGCCGCGACCCAGGACGTCGGAGTTCATCGCCAGGCACATGGAACAGCCGGGCTCGCGCCAGTCCATGCCGGCTTCGATAAAGATCTTGTCCAGGCCTTCTTTCTCGGCTTGCTGCTTGACCAGCCAGGAGCCGGGCACCACGTAGACCTTCTTGATGCTCTCGGCCACCTTGCGGCCTTTGGCAACCGCCGCTGCAGCACGCAGATCTTCGATGCGCGAGTTGGTGCAGGAGCCGATAAACACTTTATCAATCTTGATGTCGGTGACCGGAATACCGCCTTCCAGCCCCATATAGTCAAGGGCACGCTGGTAGCTCTTTTGCCGAGTCACGTCGGTTTGAGCCTCCGGCTTGGGGACAAAACCACTGATGGGTACCACCATGTCCGGGGAGGTGCCCCAGCTGACATACGGTTCGATCTCGGCGGCATTCAGCTCCACCACGGCGTCGAAGCGAGCATTGTCGTCGCTGACCAGCGTCCGCCAATAGGCAGCGGCCTTGTCCCATGTCTCGCCCGTGGGAGCGAAACGGGTGCCCTTGACGTACTCGATGGTTTTTTCGTCGACCCCCACCAGCCCGACCCGCGCACCGGCTTCGATCGCCATGTTGCAGATGGTCATGCGACCTTCCATGGACAGGCTGCGGATAGTGCTGCCGCCAAACTCAATGGCATAACCCGTACCGCCGGCTGTGCCGATCTTGCCGATGATGGCCAGGATCACATCCTTGGCCGTCACCCCGGGACCCAGCTCGCCATCGACCTTGACCAGCATATTTTTCATCTTGCTGGTAACCAGGCACTGGGTAGCCAGCACATGCTCCACTTCGGAGGTGCCGATACCATGGGCCAGACATCCGAACGCACCGTGGGTGGCAGTATGGGAGTCGCCGCACACGACGGTGGCACCGGGCAGGGTTACCCCCAGCTCGGGGCCGATGACATGGACAATACCCTGGCCGATGTCGTTGATCTTGAATTCGGTGATGCCGAACTCCTCGCAGTTGTCATCGAGGGTCTGCACCTGGATGCGGGATACCTCATCAACGATGGTGGCAATACCGCCCTTGCGCTCTTCCCGATCGGTGGGCACGTTGTGGTCGGGGGTGGCCACATTGGTATCGATGCGCCACGGCTTGCGCCCGGCGAGGCGCAGCCCCTCAAAAGCCTGGGGCGACGTCACCTCATGGATGATATGGCGGTCGATATAAAGCAGTGACGTGCCATCGGGGCGGGATTCCACCAGATGGGCATCCCACAGCTTGTCGTAGAGGGTTTTGCCTGTCATGTTCGAGTCCTCATTGAGAATAATTGCCATGATAGAGGGTCACTTACGATAAAACAAATTCATATTTTTTATTGATTCCATTCTATAATGGAATCGACTATGGATTATGCTGCGAGATAGGGGCCACCTGAACCCGGATGCCAACTCGCTTTCTGACACTCAACAACACGTACATTCGCCACCCCATCTCCCCGCTATTGGAGCACCGCACACACCATGGATACCCAATTGCTCGAAGCCTTTGTGGCAGTTGCCGAAACCGGCTCCTTCTCCAGTGCCACCGAGCGGGTACATGTCACTCAACCCGCTATCAGCAAACGCATCGCTCAGCTGGAGGAACACCTGGGATGCCGCTTGTTCGACCGGATATCTCGCACGGTACATCTCACCGAGGCAGGGGTGGCCTTGCTGCCGCGCGCCGAACGCATCCTGCGTGAGATCGCTGAAACCCGCCAGGCAATCCACGACCTGTCCGGGGAAGTGTCGGGCAACCTGCGCATTGCGATCAGCCACCATATTGGCCTTCACCGCCTGCCGCCAGTGTTGAAACGCTTTGCCGGCCTCAACCCCGAGGTTAGTCTGGCGGTGGATTTTATGGATTCTGAAGTCGCTTATGAGGGGGTGATTCACGGTCGCTTTGAAATCGCGGTCGTCACCCTGGCACCGGAGCCCCACCCCCGCATTCATGCCGAACCGATTTGGCCCGACCCCCTGCTGCCCATGGTATCCAGCGACCATCCACTGGCCAGCCAAGGCAGTGCCAGCCTGGCCGATTTAAGCCTCATCCCCGCTATTCTGCCGGGACCGGATACCTATACCGGGCGGATGATTAAAAAGTTGTTTGACGATCAGGGTTATGCCTTCAGCGCCATGATGGCCACCAACTACCTGGAAACGATCAAGATGCTGGTATCGGTGGGCCTCGGCTGGAGCATTCTGCCCACCACCATGGTGGACAGCTCCCTGAAGGCGTTGGACTGTGAAGGACTCAGCCTGTCGCGGGAGCTGGGCTTTATTCACCACCAGGAAAAGACGCTCTCCAATGCGGCGCGGGCCTTTATCGAGCTGTTGCGCCAAGAAGCTGTCGAGTGAAACTCAGGGGTCGACCGCCATCACCCCCTCGGCTCCCGCCAACACAGCCTCGCTGTAGGCGTGGCAGCGCGGCAGAATCTGCTCGATATAAACTCGCGCCAGGGCAATCTTGCGACGGTAAAGCTCGCCATCCCCGCCTCCGGCGGCCAACAATTCGGCAGCGCGATTGGCACCCATCATCAAATAGCCACCGGCAGTGGCAGTGCCCAACAGCATTAGCAGATTAAAGGCCACCACAGCGGGCCTGTCGGGCTCAGCTTCTGCCCGCATCAGAACATCCCGCACGGCCTGGGCACAAAGTTGTAGCGCAGCTCCCAGCTTGTCCGCCAGAGCAGTCAGCCCCGCCTCGCGGGAGGCCGCCACCACGCCTTCCAGATCAGCAAGCAGCGCCGTAGCATACTCGCCGCGATTGGCCAGCAACTTGCGCCCCACCAAATCGAGCGCCTGGATGCCGTTGGTACCTTCGTAAATAGCGAGGATACGGGCGTCGCGATAATATTGGGCAGCACCGGTTTCCTCAACAAACCCCATCCCGCCGTGCACCTGCACCCCCAGTGATGTCACTTCGTTGGCGATCTCGGTACACCAACCCTTCACCAGCGGGGTCAACAGATCCACCCGCTGCTGATGCAGGGTACGCTGTTCCGGCTCGGCAGCGTGCAGGGCGTGGTCGAAATGGTGCATGGTGCGCAGGGCCAGCGCTCTGCCCCCCTGGACCAGCGCTTCCATGGTCAACAGCATGCGCCGCACATCGGGATGGCGGACAATGGCTACTGTCCCCTCTCCTGCCACACTCCCCTGCAGCCGCTCGCGAGCGTAGCTCAGGGCGTGCTGTCGGGCGCGCTCCGCCACCGCAACCCCCTGCAAGCCAACCGCCAGGCGCGCATGGTTCATCATGGCGAACATGTACTTCAGGCCTTGGTTTTCCTCGCCGACCAGATAACCAATGGCCCCGCCGTTGTCGCCGTAGGCCATGGTACAGGTGGGACTGGCGTGGATACCGAGCTTATCTTCGACCCCGATGGGGTAGACATCGTTGCGCTCGCCGATAGTGCCATCAGCAGCCACCAGAAACTTGGGCACAATAAACAGGGAGATTCCCTTGACACCGGGAGGGGCATCCGGGGTACGGGCCAGTACTAAATGGATGATATTGTCGGTGTAGGACTGGTCGCCCCAGGTGATGAAGATCTTCTGCCCGAACAGGCGGTAATGCTCGCCGTCCCGCTCTGCACGAGCCTTCACCAAACCGAGGTCTGAGCCGGCCTGGGGCTCGGTGAGGTTCATGGTGCCAGCCCATTCGCCGCTCACCAGCTTCGGCAAGATAAAGTCCTTCTGCTCTACTGAGCCGTAGCGGGATAGCGCCGTCACCACGCCCTGAGTCAGCAGCGGCATCAGGGAAAAAGACAAATTGGCACTCTGCACGATCTCTTCAACAGCAAAACCCAGCGTGTGGGGCAGCCCCTGACCGCCAAAGGCAGGATCGCCGGTGAGGCTTGGCCAGCCTCCTTCGCGATAGGCTTGATACACTCCGTCGAGGGCAGGCGCAGTCACCACCCGGCGGTCTTCCACCCGGCTGCCCTGGCGGTCAGCAGCAAAGTTCGTAGGAGCAACTTGTTCTTCGCTGAATTGGCCAGCCTGGGTCAGAATGGCCAGCACCAGCTCATTATCCAGCGGCTCAAACCCCGGTAGCGCCATAACCTTGGACAGCTCGCCTACCGCTTCGAGAGTAAACGCCAGCTCATCGATTGGCGCCCGGTATGTGCTCATGAACTTTCTCCTGTTGATTAGGGTCTATAGTCGTAACATATTGTAGCGATCTGTAGCGACCAACCTGAACAGTAACAGAACCAGACAAAGATTGATGGCTGTTCCCGCTCAGGCCGGTGATACAATCCGTCGCATAATCGGTTCCTGTCCAGTACATGACACGGCCCGAACACCCGGTTTAGGCCCTCTCACCTGGTTCCATTGAGGCGCACCACAGGCATACTTAGTCTATGAAAGAAGTGTTGATCATCGATGACGATGATTTTTTCTGCAAGATAATCAAGCAGCAACTTGAAGAAGAAGGCTATCGGTGTCATTTGGCCAAGAACCTCGACACCGCCAAAGCCTGGATCAGGGACAACCTCGTTCCTGACATCATCCTCCTCGACTACGATCTTGGGCCTCGCCACGAAACCGGCATTGAGGCCTGTCGCGATCTGAAAAGTCTGTACAAAGTGCCAATTATCCTGCTCACCGGCAACGATCAGGTGGACACCGTCGTTTCCTGCCTGGATGCCGGTGCTGACCAGTATGTGCTCAAGCCCTATGTGTTGGCAGAGCTGTTGGCGCGCATGCGCGCCAGCCTGCGCCTTTACGATCCAGAGGAAGGCAACCGCTCGGGGGAAGTCATCACTGCCGAAGGCCTCAGCCTGGACACCAGCTCCTGCACCCTGGCCATCAACGGCACCCCGGTGGTGTTGACCGACATGGAGTGTGCCGCGGCGACCATGCTGGTTCGCCACTTCGGTGAGAATGTGCCGCGCGACAGCCTCTGCCAGCTGCTCTACGATCGCAGTTTTGACCCCAGCAATCGCGCCCTGGACGTACTGATAGGACGGGTGCGCCGCAAAATCACCACGGCCTCACCAGAGTACAAGGTCCGTTCGGTGCGTGGCGTCGGCTACCGCTTATGCAAGGCTCACACCAGCCTGTCGTCCACACCCAAAAGCCGCAAAGCCCTTAGCTGAGAGAGCCCTTAGCTGAGACAAAGAGCTCTTAGCTGAAAGGAAAGCCCCACAGCTGAGGGAAATCACGGCTACATTGTCACCAGCCAAAGGCCGCCTTGACGAAAGGAATGGTCACCCTGCGACGAGCACAGAGAGAGGCTTTATCCAGACGGGCGAGATAGCTCATTAACGTGGCCAGGGAGCGCTCCCCGCGATTGAGAATGAAAGCGGCTACCTCCTCTCCCAGCTCAATGCCCAGCCGGGCGGCCCGGAAACGCAGAATAGCGACCTTCTCCATCTCTCCATAGAACGGCAAGTGAAAGACCAGGCTCCAGGTCAGCCTCGACTGCAGATCTGGCAGGGTCACTGGCAGCTCTCGGGGGGGACGGTCGGCCCCGATCAGCAACAGGCTACCGCTCTCTCGCATACGGTTGAACAGGTTGAAAATCGCCAGCTCCCAGGCATGGTTTCCCGCCACGGCTTCAATGTGCGCCAGACAGACCAGCGCCTGGTGCTCCAGATCGGCCAGCAAGCCGTCAGGCTCCAGATCGCACAGCTCATCGAGCGGCAGGTATTGAACGCCCCGACCCTGGCGCTGATACTCATGACAGGCTGCCTGCAAGAGATGGCTGCACCCCGCCCCTTCGCCCCCCCACAAATAAATGGACGTTTCCCCCTCGTCCACTCCCCGCGCCAAGTTCTGCAGCAGGTCCACTACCTGGGCCCTGACCGAACCTGTTGGGGCGAGAAAGTTACCGAAGGTCGCCTCGTCCCGCAGCGAGAGGGGCAAGCTGAGCTGGCTCGTCACCATCATGACAAAAGGCCCTTTAGCGCCATCAACCCCCGGAAAGTCATTAGCGTCCAGACAACCAGCGCAGGCGCTCTACCTGTTTCACTTCCGGCAGGGGTGCTCCAGACAGGAAATCAGCATTGGAGATCGCGGGACGGTTCTGCGGCACAACTTCCAGAGAGCCCCCCCTCAACAGGCTGTCGCGCAGCTGGTCGCGTCCGCCCTCCACCCCGAGGCGAAGCCGCAGGCGGTCTTCTTCGACAGCAAGAATATGCACTTGGCGCACCATCGGCTGCCCCTCCAGCAGGGCCATCAACCTGCTGTAATCGCGGTAACTCTCGACGCCGCTGATCTCCAGCTCGATATTGCCAGCGCTGTCGCCAGCCACATAGGCGTAGCGACTGGCGAGACTGTCCGCAGCCTGATCCACCATCTCGCCAAGCAGTGCTTCGAGACTCTCAGCCTGTACCTGACGCAGCAGGCTCTGCCCCGCAACGTCCATCATCCAGGCCGCTCGCCACTGGCCACTTGAGGTTTCGTAGACTCGCACCACCAGCCAGCCCTGTACTGGATAACGGCCCGAGGCACTGGCAATTGCCTCACTGTCAAAATCCCGTATCTGGGTGGGGTCCAGAGCCAACTGATCTTCGAGATCGTACAGAGGATGGACCGATGTCAGCCCCCGGCGGGCAAAGGCCTGGTTGAGCACAGCGACGGTTTCATCGCCGTTTAGCGGCTGAGGTCCAGCGACGGGGTCATCGACCACCAGCCACAGCAGCAGGACAGGACGGCTGAGGGGCCAGATAGGCAGCCGCTCGGCGCGCAGTGTCTGACCTATCCTCTCCCTGTCATACTGTATGCGCACTCCGAGCCCGCCGGGGTCACCCGTTGGCCCACTGGGCAGAGTGACATAGCTATACTCCACCAGGTAAGTCGCAACCTCTTCCAGCATGGCCTGCACTCGCGGATCACCCTCCAGAGTTCGGGAGCCGGTCAGTTTGATCAGCACGGTTGCCAACCCCTCGCGGGCGGCCCTGGTGCGAGCGCCTTCTGACTGGTCCTCTACCGGCACCGTGGCGACATAGAAGTCTGCTCCCGTGGCAGCCCACGACGGGGCAGCCGCCAGGGCGAGCAAGGCAAGCAGGAACGCGAACAAGGCACTTTTCATGACTGGGGGTTTCATGGCCGGGGATTGTAGCAGCTGTTGCGCCGGGCACCAGTGTATTGCCGCGCATATCCTGGCTGATGACGTAACAATATTCCACGCTGTAACAATAGCGGCTTTCTGGCACTGGCTTTCTGGCACACTGCCGGTAAAATAGCGCCTTTCTCAGGATGTCAGTAAATGAGCGACCCACAAAACCCCTCTGTCTCCCTCAGCTACAAGGATGCTGGTGTCGATATCGATGCTGGCAATGCCCTCGTCGAGCGGATCAAAAGTGTCACCCGCAAGACTCGCCGCGCCGAGGTCATCTCCGGCCTGGGGGGCTTTGGAGCCTTGTGCAAGCTTCCCGCTGGCTACAAGAACCCGGTGCTCGTCAGCGGCACCGACGGGGTGGGCACCAAGCTGCGTCTGGCCATCGACCTGGGTCGCCATGACACCATCGGGATCGACCTCGTTGCCATGTGCGTCAACGATCTCGTCGTGTGCGGTGCCGAAGCGCTGTTTTTCCTCGATTACTACGCCACGGGTCACCTCAACGTCGATATCGCTGCCGAAGTCATCACCGGCATCGCCGAAGGGTGCTTGCAAGCTGGCTGTGCCCTGGTGGGCGGCGAAACCGCCGAAATGCCCGGCATGTACGAAGGCGAGGATTATGACCTCGCTGGCTTCTGCGTCGGGGTGGTGGAAGAGAGCGAGATCATCGACGGCAAATCCGTACGACTGGGCGACGCCCTTATCGCCATTGCCTCCAGCGGCCCTCACTCCAACGGCTATTCGCTGATCCGCAAGATTCTCGAAGTGTCCGGGGCCGATCCGCTAACCACCCAGGTTGGCGACCAGACCCTGGCTGACGCCCTGATGGCCCCTACTCGCATCTACGTCAAGCCTCTGCTCGACCTGATCCGTGCCTGTCCGGTTCACGCTATCGCTCACATCACTGGTGGCGGTCTGCTGGAAAACATTCCGCGGGTGTTGCCCGACGGCGCCCGCGCTGTGCTTGAGGCCGACAGCTGGGAGCTGCCACCGGTGTTCCAGTGGTTACAGCAAGCTGGCAATGTCGCCGAGGAAGAAATGTATCGCACCTTCAACTGTGGAATCGGCATGGTCATCAGTGTCCCCGTCGATGAAGCAGAGAATGTTCAGAACATCCTGAATCAAGCCGGTGAAAAGGCCTGGCGGATCGGCACTATCGAAAAAGCCGACCCCGACACCCCACGAGTGGTCATCCGCTGATATGGCTACCCCGCGCCTGGTGATTCTGATTTCCGGCACCGGCAGCAATATGGAAGCCCTGATCCGAGCCTCTGCAGCCGGGGAGCTCGACGGTAGAGTGGTGGCGGTATTCAGCAACAGACCAGATGCCGGCGGGCTCGCTATCGCCGCCAAGGCCGGCATCGCCACCGAAGTGATCAATCATCGCGACTTTGCCGACCGGGAAACCTTCGACGCTGCTCTCGCCGAGCGGATTGAGGCCCACCAGCCTGACCTGGTAATCCTCGCTGGCTTTATGCGCATCCTCACCGCCAGCTTTGTGCGCCGCTTTCGCGGTCGTCTGATGAACATCCATCCCTCGCTCCTGCCCAAGTACCCTGGCCTCGATACCCATCAGCGGGCCATTGATGCGGGCGACAGCGAAGCCGGCGCCACGGTACACTTTGTCACCGAGGAGCTGGATGGCGGTCCGGCCATTGTCCAGGGCCGCGTAGCGATACTTGCGGATGACACGGCAGCCAGTCTCGCCAGCCGGGTTCTGGCCATCGAGCACCGCCTCTACCCCTACGCGGTACAGCTGTTTTGTAGCGGGCGACTGACCATGAACGAGCGCGGGGCAGTATTGGACGGGCAACAGCTTCCAGAAACCGGAGTTGTCGACGCCCAGTTGCAGCGAGTCGCAGGCTGAATGACTGCAGACAGAACTGCTCCCGGCTCGACGCTTCAGGCGAGTATGGCTCGCAACTGAACAATCAGGCCTGGCGATGATCCAAGTAGTTGGCCGCCACCGCGCTGGTTATCTGATCACCGGCAAGCTTGTATTCTGTCAGAGAGGAGAATTCATGCGCTCTTTACTTCTTTTTTTGCTCACCACTCTCTTCTTCGCCTCTGCCCTCGCTGGCGACAGCACCCCAGAGCCGCCCGCCGCCCTGACTGCCGACCACCCGGCACTGCAGCCCTACCACGCGGTTTACACGGCGCACTATAACCGCATGCCGATTGAAGCCCACCGCTACCTGCGGGCCGAGGAAGACGGTTTCTCTCTGGTGACTGAAGCGCGCAACCTGCTCGGACGCATTCATGAGGAAGAGAACTTTTACCTCGATGAACAAGGGTTGCTGATCCCGGTCAGTTATGTATATAACCGCTCCATCCTCGGCACCTCCCGCAAGGAAACCATCACCGTTGATGGCGCAGCGGGCACTTCCGTCACCCGCCGCAAGGGGGAAGAAACACAACTCGACTTCCATCCCGGCCAACTCGGCCCCCTCAGCTACCAGATCGCCATGGCCGCAGATCTGGCAACCCACAACGGGATCGAAGACGCACACCAATTCAGCTATACCGTTATTCATCGGGGACGGCTGCGGGACTATACCTACGAGGTGACAGCACAGGACATCGAGCTGGATACCCCTCTGGGCACTCTCAGCACCATTCAGCTCGAACGGGTCCGGGAGAGCGATGACCGCGAAACCGTGTTATGGCTGGCCCCGGAGCTCAATTACCTGCCCGTCAAATTGATGCAGATCGAAGATGGGACAACCTATGAAATGAGCATTAAATCCTTCACACTCGAACCATAGTGTGCGGAGCTCTGCCACCTAGAGCTCCGCCCAGAGATTGATACCCTATACTGGTGGAACACAATCAAGTTTTGACGAGAACCAAGACCATGAACCTGAGAGCAGAACGCGAAGACCGCCTGGGTGGTCGCAATCAAAAAAAAGGCAGATGGCCGCTGATCGCCATCATTGTGATCATCGCTGCCGTAGCAGTATGGTTTATTGCCAAGCCCGGCGACCCTGAGCCGCCCCCGGTGGTCATTCCCGATGCCCCGGCCCCGCTGCCGCCAGCGGTGGAAGAAGAGGACCCCCTGATCAGCGCGGCGCCCTCCATTCCCGAGCGCGAGCCGGAACCCCAGCCAGCACTTGAGGACGAGGAACAACCAGCGGCACCAGAGCCCCTGCCTCCCCTTGAGGACAGCGACAACTTTACCCGCGACCTGCTCGCCACTCACAGCGACTCTGATATTCTTGCCAACTGGTTGACAAGCGACAGCCTGCTGCCCAAAGCCGTTGCCCTGATCGACAACCTCGCCAAAGGGGAAATCGCCCGCAAGGTGCTCCCTACCCAGGCCCCCGAGGATCCTTTCAAGGTTGTGATGGAGCAAGACATCGCCTGGCTGGACGAAAGTAACTTCGCCCGCTACGACACCTACGTCGATGCCGTTACCAGCATCCCGCCCCAAACCCTGGCCAACAGTTTTCACACCCTGCGGCCCTTGCTGGAAACGGCTTACGGTGAACTTGGCCGCAGCGGTGCCGGTCTCGACCAACGCATCATCGCCGCTATCGACCGCATGCTGCTCACCCCGGATCACAACGGTCCCTTTGCCCTGGAGCGGGAATCGGTGTTCTATCAGTTTGCCGACCCCAGCCTTGAAGCCCTGCCAAGCGTACAGAAGCAACTGCTGCGCATCGGCCCGGAAAACCGCGCCAGAATCAAAAATTACCTGAAAGAACTGCGTGTAGCCTTGCTGGAGGGGGCGCCACAGCAATAAAACCTCGACCCGGGCTACAATCAACAAGAAAACAGGCCGATGATAAAAGAGGGTGGTGGCAATGGTGGGAACGAAAGTGCATGTGCTCAAGTGCCTGGCTCTAGGACCTGTGCTTATAATGCTCTGCCAGGCTGCTGTTGCCGAGGAGCCACAACAGAGCCCTCCAGAAAACAACGGCGTCTGGCTCGACAGCAGCCATGATTATGTGGTGCACCACGCCGACAACATTGCCTCCTGGATGGACAATTTTTTTGGCGTCAGCCGTGTCGAGGAGGAGGCACCCTACTCCACCCTGCGTCTGCGCATGGAGCAGGAGTGGGATGAGCTGGACGGCTGGGACAGTGGCCTTAGCCTACGCGGCAAGGTGCACCTGCCCAAGCTCAACAAACGTTTTGCGCTGTTGTTTTCCGACGATGATGAGCGCACCGGCACCGATAGCCTGTTGATCGACCGCCAGGACTCCCCCGACGATATCGCCCTGCAATATACCGCCCGGGAACGCAAGCGCTACCGGGTTGATTTCAAGGTGGGACTGCGCTCTTCACTGCACCCCAAGGTATCGGGCCGCTACCGCTACGAATATCCCCTGCGACCGGACTTGATCGGCCGTTTCAGTGAGGAAATTCTTTACCGCACTGACGACGGGTTCGCCTCTCGAACCCGTTTCGAGCTGGATAAAATTATCAGCGAGAACAAAGTCATACAATGGTACAACCGGGTGAACTGGGATGAGGATGAGCCCGGTGTTTCGTGGCGCACCGGTATTTCTTTCAACAGACGATTGAGTGAAAAGCGCGCCCTCAGCTATTTTCTTGCTGCCGGCGGAGAAACCAAACCTAGCCACTATACGTCGAGCTACGGGGTGGGAATACGCTACCGCCAGAACATCTACCGCCACTGGCTGTTCGCTGAAGTGCAGCCCGCCTACCACTGGCGCCGCCCTGAATTCGAGGACAGCCGCAGCGGCTCGGCCTCTATTCTACTGCGACTCGACGCCGTGTTTACCCGCGACTGGGACTGAGAAACCAATCATGAATGCACCGGTAAAAAACCACTCTTCGACCGTTCAAGAACCCATCAGCCTCCCCATAGAAGGGATGAGCTGCGCAGGCTGCGTTGGCCGGGTCGAGTCAGCCCTGGCCAAGGTTGAAGGAGTGGGCAGTGTATCGGTCAACCTGGCGACCGAACGGGCCAATATCCAGCCTGCGGGCCCGGTTGATCGCATGGCACTGGTTCAGGCTGTCGAAAAGGCCGGCTATCAGGTTGCCGCTGGATCAGTCGAGTTGGCCATTGAGGGAATGACCTGCGGCTCCTGCGTGGGCAGAGTCGAAGCTGCGCTCAAAAGTGTTCCCGGCGTCGCGGAGGTGGTGGTCAACCTGGCTACTGAGCGGGCCACCGTGCGGGGTATTGCCAGCGTCGACAGCCTGGTCGCGGCCATCGGCAAGGCAGGCTTTGAAGCCCAGTCAATCGATACCGTCACTCAGAGCGACGAGGCAGCTCTCAAGAAAGATGCCGAGGCCGCGCAGCTCAAGCGCGATCTGACTCTGGCCGGGGTGCTGGCACTGCCTGTATTTATTCTCGAAATGGGCTCGCACCTGGTGCCCGGTGTACACGAACTGATCGCCAACACTATCGGCATCCAGAACAGCTGGTATCTGCAATGTCTGCTAACCACCCTGGTGCTCGCCATTCCCGGCCGCCGCTTCTATCAGAAAGGCTTCCCTGCTCTTGTGCGTCTGGCACCGGACATGAACTCACTGGTGGCGGTCGGCACCTCCGCCGCCTATGCCTACTCACTGGTAGCCACTTTTGCCCCAGGGCTGTTGCCGACGGGAACCGTCAACGTCTATTACGAAGCCGCCGCCGTCATCGTGGCGCTGATCCTGCTCGGCCGCTATCTGGAAGCGCGGGCCAAAGGCCGCACCTCGGAGGCCATCAAGCGTCTGGTCGGGCTCCAGGCCAGGGTTGCCCACGTTTCTCGCGATGGTCGCTGGGTGGATATTCCCGTCGGCGAAGTGGTACTGAATGATGTGGTGGAAGTACGCCCCGGCGAGCGCGTTCCTGTTGACGGAGACGTCCTGGAAGGTCAGAGCTTTGTCGATGAATCAATGATCACCGGTGAACCCATTCCGGTCGAGAAAACTGCCGGCAGCGGCGTGGTGGGCGGCACTGTCAACCAGACCGGCGCTTTCACCCTGCGGGCCACCGCCGTCGGTGGGCAGACCATGCTGGCGCAGATTATTCGGCTGGTGGAACAGGCCCAGGGCTCCAAGCTACCGATCCAGGCAGTCGTTGATAAAGTGACCCTATGGTTCGTGCCCGCAGTGATGCTGGCGGCGCTGCTGACCTTTGGTGTCTGGCTTCTGTTCGGACCTGCCCCGGCACTGACCTTTGCGCTGGTCAACGCCGTCTCCGTGCTGATTATCGCTTGCCCCTGCGCCATGGGATTGGCGACGCCGACCTCCATCATGGTGGGTACCGGGCGCGGCGCTGAGATGGGAGTGCTGTTTCGCAGAGGCGAAGCCCTGCAGTTACTCAAGGATGCCAAAGTAGTGGCGGTGGACAAAACCGGCACCCTGACCGAGGGCCACCCTGCCCTGACAGACCTGGAGACCACCGACGGCTTTGAGCGCGACCAGGTACTGGCTCTGGTCGCCGCCGTCGAGTCGCGGTCGGAACACCCCATCGCACGCGCTATTGTCACTGCTGCCGAACAGGAAGGTATCAGTCTGCCCACACTCAGCGAGTTCGACTCGATCACTGGCATGGGTGTGCGCGCGGTGGCTGCGGGGCGAGCAGTGGAAGTGGGTGCAGACCGCTACATGCGCTCGCTGGGGCTGGATGTGAGCATATTCGCCACCAGCGCCGAGCGCTTGGGCAGCGAAGGCAAATCGCCGCTCTATGCCGCCATTGATGACCGTCTGGCAGCCATCATCGCCGTTGCTGATCCCATCAAGCCGAGCACTCCGGTTGCCATCGCCGCGCTGCATGAGCTGGGACTGAAGGTCGCCATGATCACCGGCGACAACGAGCGCACGGCCCGTGCTATTGCGACGCGCCTGGGTATCGATGAGGTGATAGCCGAAGTCCTGCCGGAAGGCAAAGTGGACGCCGTGCAGCGCCTGAAAGCGAGCCATGGTCAGCTCGCCTTTGTCGGTGACGGTATCAATGATGCCCCGGCGCTGGCCGCAGCCGACGTCGGCCTGGCCATTGGCACCGGTACCGATGTGGCGATGGAGTCTGCCGATGTGGTGCTGGTATCCGGCAACCTTCAGGGGGTACCCAATGCCATCGCTCTGTCGAAGGCCACTATCGGCAATATCCGCCAGAACCTGTTCTGGGCCTTTGCCTATAACACTGCGCTGATTCCAGTGGCGGCGGGTGTGCTCTATCCGGCCTACGGTTTGCTGTTGTCGCCGATCTTCGCCGCCGGTGCCATGGCACTATCCAGCGTCTTCGTGCTGGGTAACGCCCTGCGCTTGCGACACTTTCAGCCACCCCTCACGGGCGACACCCAGCCAACATGACCACATATGGCTGTCAGCACCTACAAGCCTGAACTGCAAGCAGTGCGGGAGATAAACTCGCGCACTGCTCACTTGCGCAGCTCCTTGCGCAATACCTTGCCCACGCTAGACTTGGGCAGCTCATCAATGAACTCGACATACTTGGGCACTTTGTAAGCCGCGAGGTTGCGGCGTGCAAACTGACGTACCTCGTCGACGGTCAAAGCGGGATTACTGGTTACCACGAACAGTTTCACCGCCTCCAGCGTATCCGGATCTTCAACGCTGACCGCCGCGCACTCCACGATATCCGGGTGCTTGGAGATTTCGTCCTCAAGCTCGTTGGGATAGACGTTAAAGCCCGACACAACGATCATATCCTTGATGCGATCGACAATACTGAGATAACCATCCCTATCCAGCTTTGCCACATCGCCAGTATGCAGCCAGCCGTCGGCGTCGATGGTTGCACGGGTATCCTCTTCGCGCCGCCAGTAGCCCATCATCACCTGCGGGCCGCGCACCAACAACTCACCGGCCTCGCCCACGGGCACCGGATTGCCCTGCCCGTCCTGCAAGCGCGCTTCGGTTCCCATCAACAGCTTGCCAACGGTACCCAGGCGCGGATCAGTGACCGGGTTGAGCGCCACCACCGGGCTCGCCTCCGTCAAACCATAGCCTTCGACAATGCGGCAACCGGTGGTTTTCTCCCAGTTTTCAGCGGTGTCGCGGGTCAGCGCCATGCCACCGGACACCGTAAAACGCAGATGTGAAAAATCCAGAGCGCGAAAACCCGGATGGCGGCACAGAGCGTTGAAAAGGGTATTGAGGCCTGCAATAAACGTGAATGGCAAGTTTTTCACCTCTTTGACGAAGGCATTGATATTGCGCGGGTCGGGAATCATTACCACCCGGGCACCAATACCTACGCCCAGCATCATGCACAGCATAAAAGCGAAAATATGATAGATCGGCAGTGGGGCAACCAGGACCTCTTCGCCTGCCTTCAAAACATCTTCCAGTGAATCCTCCACTTGCTGCACATTGCTGAGCAAGTTGCGATGACTGAGCATGGCGCCCTTGGCCACACCAGTCGTTCCCCCCGTGTACTGCAATACAGCGAGATCATCCGGCTGACAGTCCACCGCTCGGTACGGCGCCTTGCGCCCCAGGGCCAGGGCATCGCGAAAAGACGTTACATTGTTGGGCTTGGCGATGCGCTTGAACAGGCGCTTGATCCCCAGGGCGGTGTTAATCAGGGTGCGCTTGAGCGGCGGATGCAGGTCCGCCACTTCCGTGATCACCACATGCTCTACGCCGGTACTCTGCTGTACTGCCGCTACATTGCTGGCCAGATCGGCAAGCACCAGCACAGCGCGCACCTCGGCATCGGAAAGTTGATGCTCCAGCTCACGGCGGGTATAGAGCGGGTTGGTGTTGACGACCACTAGCCCCACTTTCATCGCCGCCATCACCGCTACCGGATACTGCAGCAAATTAGGCAGCTGGATAGCAATGCGATCACCGGGCTGTAAACTCAAGGTATTCTGCAGAAAGCCGGCAAGCTCACTGGCGTGCTGATCGACCTCACGGTAGCTAAGGGTGTGACCAAGACAGGTCAGGGCCGGCTTGTCGGCAAAAGTCGCTGCCCGCTCGGCGAAAAAGTCCTTGAGGTTAGCCTGTTTGCTGGCGTTCGTTTTTATCATGGGATAGATGTTCCTCCTGGACTGCGACTGTTTGTGACACCGCCACTTTAGCATCACCCGGCAAGATATATTAACGACAGAGCGAGAAGGAGCCCATTATCTCTCCCTTCTCCCGCTCAGACCCCTTCCGCCGCTACAATACCTGGTCGCCCATTCGCCGAACACACCATGACTCATACAAGTACTGACAACGGCCACCCCTCTCCCCAAATCTGGGTGGATGCCGACGCCTGCCCGCGCAATATCAAGGAGATACTGTTTCGCGCCGCCCAGCGACGCCAGATTGCCGTCACTCTGGTCGCCAATCAGCCTCTGTCGACACCGCCCGGCACCCTGGTAAAGGCAGTTCAGGTACAACAGGGCTTTGATGTGGCAGACAATCATATCGTCGCCCACCTGCAACCCGGCGACCTGGTGATCACTGCCGATATTCCCCTCGCCGCCGAAGTGCTCGAAAAAGGTGGCGAAGCGATCAACCCTCGCGGCGAGCGCTACACCCGCGACACCATTCGTCAGCGCCTGACAATGCGCAACTTCATGGAAGAGATGCGCTCCAGCGGTATCCAGACCGGCGGGCCCCTGCCGCTCGGCCCCCGGGATGTCCAGGCCTTCGCCAACAGCTTGGATCGCTGGCTCGCGCGGCTACCCAGCTGAAACTGGCGGGAGAAATCCGCTGTTTCTTGTTATCTCGACTTCCATTTCTGTCATCTCGACCAACGGGAGAGATCTGATAGCTCGGTGGTAAAGATCCCTCCCGTTGGTCGGGATGACATAAACTACGTTGGTCGGGATGACGAGGCAAAAGGCCCGGATAGCAAGGAAGTTCGCCCTTCTGTCAATCAAAACGTGCAATTCCCTATCAAAAACGTGCAACTCCCTACCGGCAAGCGTATACTTCGCCCCCGTTTACCCACGGCTTCACCACTGGCCGCCCTTCGAGTCACACCATCATGTCCGCTTCCCAGTTCGCCGCCCTCGGGCTCGGCCCCGCCATTATTGCCGCCCTCGACGACCTCGGCTACGAGCAACCCTCTCCCATTCAGGAGCAGAGTATCCCCCTGTTGCTGGCCGGCAAAAACCTGCTCGGCGTAGCACAGACCGGCACCGGCAAGACCGCTGCCTTCGCCCTGCCGCTGCTCAACAGCCTCGACCCTCACCAGCAATCGCCGCAAGTGCTGATCCTCACGCCCACTCGGGAGCTGGCTATTCAGGTGGCCGAGGCTTGCCAGAGCTATGCCCGCAAACTGAAGAATTTCCATGTTCTGCCTATCTACGGCGGCCAGGAAATGGGCGGCCAGCTGCGCGCCCTGCGCCGCGGCGTGCAGGTGGTGGTGGGTACCCCGGGACGGGTGATGGACCATCTGCGGCGCCAGAGCCTCGATCTGGCCGAGATACGCGCCGTGGTGCTGGATGAAGCAGATGAAATGCTGCGCATGGGCTTTATTGACGATGTCGAAACCATCCTCGCCGAAACCCCGGACAGTGCCCAACGCGCGCTCTTTTCTGCCACCATGCCGGCGGCCATCCAGCGCATTGCCACCAATTACCTGGGCAATGCCGAGGAAGTCCGCATTCAGGCCAAGACCCGTACCGTCGAGCGCATCAGCCAGCGCTATCTGCTGATCGGCAACCACCAGAAACTGGATGCTCTCACCCGTATTCTGGAAGTAGAAACGTTTGATGGCATGATCATCTTCGTGCGCACTAAATCGAGCACCGTCGAACTGGCGGAAAAACTCGAAGCCCGGGGCTTCGCCGCCAGCGCCCTCAACGGCGATCTCAGCCAGCAGTTGCGCGAGCGCACCGTCAACCGCCTTAAAAATGGCCAGCTGGACATTGTGGTGGCCACCGATGTCGCTGCCCGCGGGCTCGACGTAGAGCGTATCAGCCATGTCGTCAACTACGACATTCCCTACGATAACGAGTCCTACGTACACCGTATCGGCCGCACTGGTCGCGCCGGTCGCGAGGGCAACGCCATCCTGTTTGTCACACCCAAGGAGCGGCGCCTGCTGGGCTCCATCGAAAAATCCACTCGTCAGTCCATCACCGAGATGCAGCTGCCCTCCGGCCAGCAGGTAAGCGAGCAGCGCGTCCAGCAGTTTCGCCAGCAATTACTGGCAACACTGGAAACCGAGGATCTGGATCGCTTCAAGACCCTGGTGGCCCAGATTTGCAACGAGCAGGAGGTGGACAGCCTGGACATCGCCGCCGCCCTGGTTTACCAGCAACAGCAGGAGCGCCCGCTGTTTCCGGAGTTTCGCGACCCTCCTCCGGCACGGGAAAGACCAGCCCGGGAGCGAGAGCGCTCTCAGGATAAACCTCGCCGCGAACGCTCTCCTAGACCCCGCGATGAAAACCTGCCCCCCATGGAGCTCTACCGGCTGGAGGTGGGCCATCAACACGGCGTACAACCGAAGGACATCGTCGGCGCCATCGCCAATGAGGCTGAGATTAACAGCCAGTACATAGGCCGCATCGAGATCCACGACGACTTCACCACTGTCGATCTGCCGGAAGGCATGCCCCGCGAGCTGCTGGCACACCTGCGTAAAATGCGTGTCCGCAACCACCCGGCACTGCTCAGCCGTGTCGCTGCCGGCCAGGAGCCGCAGCCAAAGCCACGTAAATACGCCAACGAAGGTCCCGGTGCCAAAAAGGGCAAGCGCAGCTTTGAGAAAGCCGGCAATTTCCGCAAGGACAAGCCCGGCAAGGGAAGCGGAAGAGCAGGCAAGAAGCCTCATCGAGGCAAGGAATAACCGCTGCCGATGCTTGTCGACCCCCACCAGTACCAGTGCCAGCTGGATGACAAGCTGGCCGCCTTGCGCACCAGCTTTGCCGAACTCGAGCTGCCGCCACTGACGGTGTTTCCCTCACCGCCGCTGCACTTTCGCATGCGCGCTGAATTTCGCATCTGGCACGAGGGGGAGCACAGCCATTACGCCATGATGCCGCGCGGGGGCGGCAAACCCCAACCGATCTGTGGCTTTGACATTGGCTCGCCAGCCATTCAGGCAGCCATGCCGCAACTACTGGAGGCTATCCACAGCCACCCCATACTTCGGCACAGGCTGTATGCAGTGGAGTTTCTGACCACTCGCGACGGGCAGGTACTGGTCACCCTGATCTATCACAAGCAACTCGGCGACGACTGGCTGGCAGCGGCCTCAGCTGTACGCAGCCAGCAGGGTATCGACCTGATTGGCCGCAGCCGCAAGCAAAAGCTGGTAGTGGGACGGGACCATGTGGTGGAAACATTCCAGGTGGACCAGCGCCAGCTCAGCTACCAACAGGTGGAGAGCGGCTTTACGCAGCCCAATGCCGCAGTCAACGAGGCGATGCTCAACTGGGCAGTGTCAGTCAGTAGCGGTAGCAACGACAGTGACCTGCTGGAACTCTATTGTGGCAATGGCAACTTTACGCTGGCACTGGCGGCCAATTTTCGCCGGGTGCTGGCCACCGAGGTCGCTAAAATTTCCGTCGCTTCGGCACTTCACAATATTGCTCTCAACAACACCGACAATATTGCGCTTGTGCGCATGTCCAGCGAGGAGTTTACCGAGGCCTGGAATGGCGTGAGACCGTTCCGACGCCTGCGCGACATCGACCTGGCCAGCTACCGCTTCTCAACAATCTTTGTCGATCCACCGCGGGCGGGGCTCGACCCCAACACCCTGGAGCTGGCCCGACGCTTCAAACAAATACTGTATATCTCCTGCAACCCTCTCACGTTAAGGGACAACCTCACCGCGTTGGCGGATACCCACCGGATCGAAAAGTTCGCAGTATTTGATCAGTTCCCCTATACGCACCATTTGGAGTGCGGCGCCCTGCTGGTCCGACGCTGATCACACAGCGTCGGAACCCGTCTCCCCGGTGCGGATGCGGATGACTTCATCCAGCGATGAAATAAATATTTTGCCATCGCCAATCTTGCCCGTGTTGGCGGAGCGGGTAATCGCTTCCACCACCCCTTCCACCAAGCCGTCATCAATGGCGATTTCGAGCTTCACCTTGGGTAAAAAGTCCACGACATATTCTGCTCCCCGATACAACTCGGTGTGCCCGCGCTGGCGGCCAAATCCCTTGACCTCGGTAACAGTAATCCCCTGAACACCCACTTCGGCAAGTGCTTCACGCACATCGTCCAGCTTGAATGGTTTGATAATGGCGGTGACGAGCTTCATAGCTACCCCTTGGCAAGCAAATCAGTAAGGGCGAAAAGATACACCGGTTGTCCGTGAAATGCATCCGAAGACGTGCTGAGATTCCTTATTATCAGGCCACTTTATACTAAGTATCTCAGCACTTTCGTATCTCCCTACTTCCGGGCTAGTACTTACTGGAAACAAATTCCGGATACGCTTCCATACCACACTCTGACAGATCCACCCCTTCGTACTCCTCCTGCTCAGTGACGCGAATGCCCACCGACACCTTGATCAGTCCCCACACGATCAAGCTGATACCGAATACCCAGGCAAAGATGGTCAACATCCCCACCAACTGACCGACAAAGGTAGCCTCGTCGTTAGAGAGCAGCACCGCAAAGATTCCCCAGATACCGACCACACCGTGCACTGAAATCGCACCCACCGGGTCGTCGACTTTCAGCTTGTCGAGACCAACAATACTGAACACAACGATTGCCCCGCCAATGGCACCGACAATCACTGCCAGCAGCGGCGTCGGCGTGGCCGGCTCGGCAGTGATCGCCACCAGCCCGGCCAGGGCACCGTTGATGGCCATGGTCAGGTCCGCCTTGCCAAACAGGATACGGGCGGTCAGCAAGGCCGTAATCAGGCCGGCAGCAGCAGCGGCGTTGGTATTGAGAAACACATTGGCCACCTCGTTGGCCGCCGCGATACCACCCAGCTTGAGAGTCGAGCCGCCATTGAAACCGAACCAGCCCATCCACAGGATAAACATACCGAGCGTAGCGAGAGGCAAGTTGGCACCCGGGATCGCTACACTCTTGCCGTCCTGGGTGTATTTTCCGCGACGGGGGCCGAGCAGCAACACCCCGGCCAACGCTGCCGCAGCGCCCGCTAGGTGGACAATGCCCGAGCCGGCATAGTCACTGTAGCTCAAGGTATAAAGCCCGAATACAGAATTACCATTCCAGGTCCAGCTGCCTTCCAGAGGATAAATAAATCCGGTCATCACCACCACAAAAATTAGGAAAGACCACAACTTCATACGCTCGGCAATAGCGCCGGAAATAATCGAGCAAGCCGTCGCCACAAAGACCACCTGAAAGAAGAAGTCTGCCGCGCTGGAATAGACCGACTCGCCACCAAAACCCACTTCGGCAGATTCTGACAACACCGCTTCAACAACCGCTTCATCCATGCCACCGACTGTTGTCACACCACTCAGAAACCAGCCACCTCCATACATAAGTTGGTAGCCACAGATCAGATACATGGTGCAAGAAATAGCGAAGATACCGATATTCTTGGTAAGAATTTCTGTCGTGCTCTTGCTGCGCACCAATCCGGCTTCGAGCATGGCAAAACCCGCTGCCATCCACATTACCAAAGCGCCGCAAATCAGAAAATAAAAAGTATCCAGCGCATACTGAAGTTCAAAAATTTGGTTTTCCATTGTCAACTCTCCATCGAGTGCGGGCCGTTAAATGGCTTGATCACCAGTCTCACCGGTACGGATGCGAATAACTTCCTGCAAATCAGAAATAAATATTTTTCCGTCGCCGATCTTGCCGGTGCGCGCAGCATTGAGAATTGCATCGACTGCGCCTTCCACCATATTTTCTGGAAGAGCTACTTCAACTTTTATCTTGGGCAAGAAATCCACTACATACTCAGCGCCACGATAAAGCTCTGCATGCCCTTTTTGTCGACCAAACCCTTTCACTTCCGTGACAGTCACGCCTTGAACACCAATACTCGCAAGCGTTTCACGCACATCGTCGAGCTTGAAAGGTTTGATCACAGCGGTGATCATTTTCATGAGTCTCTCCTCTCGGTTAATTTTCCACTGCACAGCAACAGCAACGATGTCCTTCAGAGATTGATGGGAAAGCTGTAGGCGACGACAAACTTCAGGTTGTCGTCAGCCGGTTCATCAGAGACAAATTGGCTGAGGGTGAAACTCAGGTTATTGTTATAGGCATAGCTCAGATCCACATGCACCGGATCATCACCACCAGGGACATTGTGTTGCCCCACCAAAAGACTAAATGGACCCAAGTCAGCACCGAGAGTGTAGTATCCATACCCGGAGTCGCCTGCTACATTGTCGTAATAAGCAAAACGAAACCGCCCATAGCCCAAGCCCAGCACCACCTCGCTAATATCGCCGAAGCGGGCATTTTCACCGCCGATGGTGGATGTAGTCGGATAGATCCAGTTCCAAACGCTGAGATCGACAGTCAAGCCGCCGACCTCAAAGGCATAACCCGCAAAAATATTGTATTCACTGCCTGCACTGGTATCGCCAGACGACCCCCAAATACCGGCGTACGCACCGCCATGACTTACCACCAAATCACCGGATACAGCAGGGGTACCCGAGCCCACGTCATAGCCCCGCCACAGATAAGTACTAGCCACAGCAGCTGAAGCCGATACCTCTGGCGCCAACACCTCCTCCCCCGCCAGAGTACGACTGGACGCAGCCAGCCCCACGCCCAAAAAGACTGCTGCGGACAGACATCGGCTCAATGCTTTCTTGGTCAATTTCATCGATATGCTCCTCATTGCCTCTGGTTGTTGTGTCAGGCTGCGGCACGAAGCCCACAAGCGTCTGACACATCTGATTTAGCAATACCGATGCCAGGTTTAATTTTTACTTGTTACTCAATGGGTTTGGGAGATATTTGGTTATTTTTATGGTTTGCTTTGGGCTGTTGGTGCACCGAAATTGTGCGTTGGGAGAAGTAACTATGAGAAACATCTTCTGTACACCCAGCTTCTCTTAATAACTTATTTCTACCTAGAGCACATATCCCAATCTGCTAAACTTCAGAGTCGTCTCGCGGACATCGGGCGTGGGTTCCGGCTAGAGCACATATCCCAATCTGCTAAACTCACTGGTCCGCAGCCTGTCAGCACGGCTAGGTTCCGGCTAGAGCACATATCCCAATCTGCTAAACTCACTGGTCCGCAGCCTGTCAGCACGGCTAGGTTCCGGCTAGAGCACATATCCCAATCTGCTAAACTCATATTGCGCGAGACCCGTACTTCCATCAGGTTCCGGCTAGAGCACATATCCCAATCTGCTAAACTGGCGCGAACGGTATCTTCCTCGAAGTCGGGGTTCCGGCTAGAGCACATATCCCAATCTGCTAAACTCAGCTTGACGCTGACGCCCAGGTTGGGGTTGTTCCGGCTAGAGCACATATCCCAATCTGCTAAACTAGGGATCATCTGATTAATCGGTGAAAACAAAAGGAATCCATGACACACCAGTTTCTAAAATTTAAAATCACGACGATTCTGGCTCAAAAAGTGAGCAATAGATCGTATTTTAGCCGTGTTCATGG
>JALNZZ010000102.1 GCA_023229065.1 Porticoccaceae bacterium | reverse complement strand
GCGGTAGTTGTCGCCAAGGTAAAACCCGATGGGGACGCCACTGGCTCGCCCCGAGTACTCAGAGTAAGAATCTCCAGCCTCGGTGCAGCCACCTGCAGACCGCGGGCGGTAGCCTCGGCGGTGCGCAACATCTCAATGGGTAACGTAGCACTGGTGGCCAGCACATTGTCACAAAGCAGGATGCCAACGCGGCGTACGGATTGGGTCATGGCCAAATAATAAAAATATATGGCCAAAAAATCCATCAATTAATTTTCACCCTCTACCTACACTGGCGTATCGCAAGCATATTCATGAGACCACCAGATGACAGCCCTACCCGTTATCGTCAGTTACGGCGGTGTCAACGCCGCTGGCCGCAGCTCCTTTGACCAGTCCTACCGACGCATGGTGCTGGAAAGCCTCAGTGAGGCCGACCGCAAGCGCACCATCACGGGCCTCGGCGCTCTAATGGGGCTCGACGCCGATACCTGGAGTCCGGCCCTGGAACAGGCGGTCATCGACGGTACTCTTATTCGCCGTATTGAGGATCGGGTTTTTGACCCGGATCGAGCCCCTTGCAACCAGGCGATGCCGGTCAACGGCAACGGCGGCATGCGGTTCGAGCTCAGCCGCCGCGCCTTACCGGAGCAACTGCCTGCCAACTGGCAGATCACCGATCTCGGCGATGGCAAAGTGGCGGTAGAAGTGACCGGCGAGCAGAAAGTACTGGTACCCGACACGCGCGACTTCCCCGTCAAAGCCGCCGGTCAGTTGCCCAGCGGCTTTGACCCCGGCGCAGGCTACCCATCGCGCTCTCACCCCCGCGGGCTGCAAATGGCCGTAGTGGGGGCGTCCGATGCCATTAATGCGCTCGGGATCGACTGGCAGCACGTGTGCCAAGGTCTGCGCCCCGACGAAATCGGCATGTACGCTTCCAGCTGCCAGGGTCAACTCGACGACAACGGCTGGGGCGGCGTACTCAAGTCCCGCTGGGCCGGTGGCCGCCCCACTTCCAAGCAGTTGCCACTGGCTCTCAACAGTATGCCGGCCGACTTTATCAATGCCTACGTGCTCGGCAATATGGGCCACACCGAGGCGATTGCCGGCGCCTGCGCCAGCTTTCTCTACAACCTCCAGGCAGCGGTGCGCGACATTACCCTCGGCAAGCGGCGGGTGGCCATCGTCGGCACCAGCGAAGCGGCGGTCAGCCTGGAGTGCATCGAAGGTTTTATGAATATGAGCGCGCTGGCCACCGACCAGGCCATGGCGCGCCTGGACGGTGTCGCCACGGCGGATCCGCGTCGCTATAGCCGTCCTTTCTGCGACAATGCCGGCTTTGTGATCGCTGAGTCCAGTCAGTACCTAGTGCTGATGGACGATGCCCTGGCCATTGAACTGGGTGCCGAGATCCACGGCGCTGTACCCGGCGTCTTCATTGACGCCGACGGAATCAAAAAATCCATTTCCAGCCCCGGCCCCGGCAACTACCTGACTGTCGCCAAAGCTGCTGGCCTGGTGCGCTCAGTACTGGGCGAAGACGCCCTCCGCCACCGCTCCATGATGCTGGCTCACGGCTCCAGCACGCCACAAAACCGCGTTACCGAATCGCTGATCTTCGACCGCATCGCGGAAGTCTTCGGCATCGAGAGCTGGCCGGTATGTGCTGTCAAAGCCTACCTGGGCCACTCCATCGCCACCGCCAGCGGCGATCAGATCGTCGCCGCCATCGGCGCCATGCGCCACGGTATCGTGCCCGGCATCAAGACCGCCAGCGCCCTTGCCGACGATGTTCACCGCAACCATCTAAATATCCCCATCGGTGACCTGGAGCTGGGGAGCGATGCACTCGACGCCGCCCTGATCAACGCCAAGGGCTTCGGCGGCAACAATGCGACTGGCGTGCTGCTGTCCGCTGCCCGCACCGAGGCCATGCTTGCCCACCGTCACAGCAATGTCTGGCGCGATTACCAAGTGCGACGCGAGCAAACGCGCGGGCGTGCTGCCGACTACGCTGCCGCTGCCGAGCAGGGCGACCTGCGCCTGATCTACCGCTTTGGCGACGGCATCATCGCCGACGACGAGCTGCAGATCGACAGCACTGCCATTCGGGTGCCGGGCTATGACAAAGCTATCCCCCTCGACGAGCCCAATCCCTACGGCGACATGCTGCCGTAAAATGGTAACTTTCGTGTTCAGTTTTCGGTTTTCCACTCTCCGCATCAGTGTAGAATGGCAGCCGGATACTGGGCACGAAACATCGAAAATGACGAGTCGCCCCGCCAGGGGCACTAAATAGCCCCCCGTCTGTCATAAAACCTTCCATCTGGTGTTGTAAAACGTCAGAATATCGCCCCTTTTCGCCGCTTGTGAGCCCAGTTCCCAAGCGGCTGCTTTCTGACAACCCATCTCCGCGGAGGAGCTGCCGTTGACTACCAAGACCCCCCTGACCTGGACTTCCGAAATCGCCGCCGAACACTACGGTATCCGTGAGTGGGGAGCGGGACTATTTGACGTTTCCGAATGCGGCGAGGTGACCGTGATGGTCAATGGCGGCGAGGCCAAGCACGCCGTCTCTCTGCTGGACATCGTCGAGGGCCTGCATCAGCGCGAACTGACCATGCCGGTACTGCTGCGGGTGGAGAACCACCTCGATGCCGCCATCACCCAGATCAACGAAGCCTTCGCGGCTGCCATTGAGGCCACCGGCTACACCGGCGTATATCGCGGCGTATTTCCTATCAAGGTCAACCAGCAGAGCCATATCATTGAGGAGATTGCCCGCTTCGGCGAGCGCTACCACCACGGCCTGGAAGCGGGTAGCAAGGCGGAGCTGCTAATCGCCATGGCAATCCTGCGCGATCGCAAGAGCCTGATCGTCTGCAACGGCTACAAAGACGAGGAGTTTATCGACCTCGGCCTGCGCGCCCGCCAGCTCGGTATGCCCTGCGTGTTTGTTGTGGAAACGCCCGAAGAGATGTCACTGATTATCGAGCGCAGCCGCTTTCTCGGTGTCGAGCCCATGATTGGCGCCCGCCTCAAACTGGGCACCAAGGTGGACGGCCACTGGAGCGAAGACAGCGGGGACCGCAGTCTGTTCGGGCTCAACACCCAACAGCTGATCGAAGCAGTGGACTTGCTCAAAGCCGCAGATATGCTGCACTGCCTCAGCCTGGTGCACTTCCACCTCGGCTCGCAGATCCCCAACATTCAAAACATCCGAACCGGTATCCGCGAAGCCTGCCGCTATTACATCGACCTGGTGGAGGAGGGCGCGCCTCTCGGCTACCTCGATATCGGCGGCGGTCTGGCGGTGGACTACGACGGCTCGCGCGGCGGCACCCAACAGAGCCGCAACTACAGTCTGCAGGAGTACGCAGTGGACGTGGTGGAGGCCATCCAGGAGTCCCTCGACCCCGAGGGCATTGCCCACCCCACCATTGTCAGCGAGTCCGGCCGCGCCACGGTGGCCTACACCTCGGTTCTGCTATTCAATGTCCTCACGGTCAACAACTTCGAACCCGACCAGCTGCCGGAAGAGCCCCCAGAGGGCGCTCCCGACGAGGTGCAGAACCTTGCCGCCCTGGTGAACAGCATCACCCACAAGAACGTCCAGGAGTGCTACAACGACGCCATTTATTACCTGGAGTCACTGCGTATGCAGTTCCGCCGCGGTGAAATCAAACTGCGTATGCGCTCTATCGGCGAGAATTACTACCTGGCGGTACTGCAGAGGATCGCCCAGCTGATCCCCGAGCTGGACCGGGTACCTATTGTGCTGGAGCACCTCACCGAGCAGCTCGCCGACATCTACTACGGCAACTTCAGCGTGTTCCAGTCACTGCCGGATTTCTGGGCCATCGGCCAGACCTTCCCGGTCATGCCCATCCACCGTCTCAACGAGGAACCCAGCCGGGAAGCCATCATTGCCGACCTCACCTGCGACTGCGACGGCAAGATCGACCGCTTCGCCAACCCCAGCGGTGAGAAGCCTACCCTGCGCCTGCACCCCCTCAAGCACGATCAGGAGTACTATCTGGCGGTATTCCTGGTGGGCGCTTACCAGGAGACTCTCGGCGACCTGCACAACCTGTTCGGCGACACCAACGTGGCCAGTGTGCATATCAATGGCGACGGCAGCTTCGACTTTGTTCACGAGATGCATGGCGACACCATCTCTGACGTGCTCAGCTATGTAGAGTATGAGCCCGACAACCTCTACCGGCGCTTCCGTGAAACCGCTGAAAATGCTGTGCGCGATGGCCGTATTTCGGTCGCCGAACGCCAGCAGATGCTCGGCGCCTTTAGTGAAAGCCTGCGGGGCTACACTTATTTCGAACGTTGATTTTCAGCATCTCTGATACCGACAGGCAGTGCCGGCCAGAAACGCGCACCGCCAACCAAGAAGGAGTGAGACCATGTCAAAAGTAATCATCATCGGCGCCGGCGGTGTTGGCGGCGTCGTCGCCCACAAATGTGCACAGCTACCCGAGGTATTCAGCGACATCTTGCTAGCCAGCCGTACCGAGGAAAAATGTAAGGCCATCGCCGCCGATGTGGAGAGAATGCAGGGCCGTATCATCCGCACCGCCCAGGTCGATGCCGACAATGTGCCCGAACTGGCCGCCCTGTTGAAAGCCGAGCGCCCCGAGCTGGTGATTAACGTGGCCCTGCCCTATCAGGATCTAAGCATCATGGACGCCTGCCTCGAAGCGGGTGTCGATTACCTGGACACTGCCAACTACGAGCCACTGGACACCGCCAAGTTCGAGTACCACTGGCAGTGGGCCTACCGTGACAGGTTCAAACAAGCCGGCCTGATGGCGCTGCTCGGCTCCGGCTTCGACCCCGGTGCCACCAACGTCTTCACCGCCTGGATCGCCAAGCATTATTTTGACGAGATCCACACCCTCGACATCATTGACGTCAACGGCGGCAACCACGGCTACCCCTTCGCCACCAACTTCAATCCGGAAATCAATATCCGCGAAGTTACCGCCGAGTGCCGCCACTGGGAAAACGGCGAGTTCATCACCACCCCCGCCATGTCGAAGAAAATGGAGTTCACTTGCCCCGAGGATGTGGGCACCTACAATATCTACCGCATGTATCACGAGGAACTGGAATCCCTGGTGGTGAACTTCCCCACCTTGAAGCGCGCCCAGTTCTGGATGAGTTTCGGCGACAGCTACCTCAAGCACCTCGAGGTGTTGGGCAATGTGGGCATGACCGGCATTGAGCCAGTGGAGTTCCAGGGCCAGCAAATCGTACCGATCCAGTTCCTCCGCGCCCTGCTGCCCGACCCCGCCAGCCTCGGCCCCCGCACTGTGGGCAAAACGTGCATCGGCTGCGTGGTCACCGGCATCAAGGACGGCAAAGAAAAGACTGTTTACGTCTATCAAATCAAGGATCATCAGGACTGTTACAAAGAAGTCGCCTCCCAGGCTATCTCCTATACCACCGGGGTGCCCGCCATGATCGGTGCCAAAATGATGCTGGAAGGCAAGTGGAAAAAGCCCGGCGTGTGGAATATGGAACAGATGGACCCCGATCCCTTTATGGACGACCTCAACAGGTATGGCCTGCCTTGGGCTGTGATCGAGGATTACAAGCTATAAGGGTTAGGCTGAGCCCTGTTCCTGACAGGACAAATTACCGCGTTCCGTGTGGCATGGTACTCGCCGTTTGGGTGTATCATGCCGCTGTCTTCCTGCCTCCTTGCGGAGTACTCCCATGCAGCTCGATTACGATCACCAGCAGTTGTCTGACCTGGCATCACGCTTTGATATCAGCAACCAGGTGTTACCTCCCTACACTTTGTCTGGGCTCGCACTGGCTATAGCGTCGGCACCGGATGTCATTGAGACCGATGAGTGGTCACCGCTGGCCTTCCTCGATGCCAGTGGTGAGTTGCCACAACCTGCTTTTCGCTCCGCTGCGGACGCAGAGGCATTCAATGATCAACTTGGCCAATTGAGGGCCGCCTGGGATCGCGTTCTCTCTACCGATAGCGAGCTCCCCCTGCCGGCGGGTTGCAGACTCGACAAGGACGACGAACCTACTGAAGCGCTGCGCCAGTTTTGCGACGGTGTGTTAATCGGCTTCGACTGGCTCGACGAGGTGTGGGGCGAAGTGCTGGAGGAAGTAGCCGAGATCAACAGCGACCTCGGCGATGTGTTCGACAACACCATTACCGCCGGCATGATGCTCAACGACCCCGCGGCAACCCGGGAGAGCCTGGCAGAGCACGACGGCATTCCTGTTGCCGAACAAATGACCTGCGAGGAAGCTATCGAAGTGTTCCGGACCGGGATGCGCATTCTGGCTGACTTTGGTCGCGACGTTGTGGAACTACTGGCAGAGGAGCAGTGAGCCGGCGACGCTCAGCTTAAGCGTCATCCTCCATAACACTGCCGTACAGCTTCCGCGCCCTGTTCGCGAACCGCTTGGTATTTGTTCCAGAATGCCCTGTCGATACTTTGCAGGTGCCGGCCAGTATCGGGATTGCGGTAACGAGTCAGATGCCGCGGTCCACCGTTATACACCCCGTAGGTGGCCCGCGCCAGATCGTCAGGGTTGCCATTGATAGTGTGCTCCCCGCGCTTAATGGCGTAGTCCACTAAATAGTGGGTAAGGATTTCGCTACCGGCCCGCGCATTATAAGCAATGTTGTCATGCAACCCCTCGAGGTCATAGATTCCTCGCCACACATGCTTGTTGATCTGCATCAGCCCTACAGCACCAGCGGGTGACTGGATCGGCTGCACTCGTCCCTCACGGCTGACAAACTGGCGCCAGCAGCTTTCCTGCCACGCGGTGGCGCGCACCAGGTCTTCGTAGACCCGCATGAATTCCACCGGCACTTTGCCCTTCTCCCGCTCGACGCGGATACTGGCATCCAGCAGCTTTTCTACTGCCTGCAAATATTCATCGACCTCGTTGCGCTCCGGTACCCAGCCAGTGAGGCTTTTCACCAACGTGCTATCGATAAGCGCCGCTTCGGCGCGTGGGATCACCCATAGAAAAGGCAGAGGGCTGCGCGTCGGCACCTCCAGAGCGGGTGCTAGCCCGAGCAATTGTCGCAAACGAGGATCGACGGCCGTGTGATAGGCCAACGCTTGATCACTGACCTCTGGCACCAGCATTCTCGCCAGCACTCGCAGGGTGTGCTGGTCGATACTCACCCCCAAATGGGGAGCAGCGGTGTCGAGGGCCTGCAGAGCGTCGGCAGCGCTGATGAAAGCAGCCAGCTGCAGCAAGTCGGCACCGGGCAGGGACAGCTGGTCGACGCCACTGCCAAGCAAAGGCGCCAACCGTGCCCAAGTGGACAGAAACAGATCGCGCACCGGGTCTCGCTCCTCTCCTCCAGAGCGCGGTGGTCCATCCACCAAGGCATCGCGCAGCTGGTGTCTGGCATCGAACAGGATCTCCACCAGCACCTCTCGCAGCTCTGGGCCGGCCGGCTCTGCCAACGTGGGAATCAGCCAGCTAGCGAACCCTTCCCACGCCTGCCAGGCCTCATCCCACTGTGCCAGCTCGGCGCTGTCGAACTCGGGCTGAGGCCCTGCCGACAAGCTGTTGTCGCGGATATCCGGTGCCACCATAGCGAGCACAACCTCCAGCCCGG
>JALNZZ010000101.1 GCA_023229065.1 Porticoccaceae bacterium | reverse complement strand
GCCCAGGCCAAGACCGGCAGCGGCAAGACTGCGGCCTTTGGCATCGGCCTGCTCAACACGCTCAACGTCCGCTACCTCGGTTGCCAGGCTCTGGTATTGTGCCCCACCCGCGAATTGGCAGACCAGGTGGCCCGCGACATCCGTCGCCTAGCCCGCGGTGAAGACAATATCAAGGTGCTCACACTCTGTGGTGGTGTACCCGGAGGTCCACAGCGTGCCTCCCTGGAGCACGGGGCCCATATCATTATCGGCACACCGGGACGGGTTCAGGAACACATTGAGCGTGGCAGCTTGGTGCTCGATGGCCTTAATATGCTGGTACTCGACGAAGCCGACCGCATGCTCGACATGGGCTTTTACGACAGTATCGCCACCATCATCGCCAAAACGCCGGCGCGGCGCCAGACCTTGCTGTTTTCTGCCACCTACGCTGGCACAGTGAAAAAGCTTGCCAGCAACTTCATGCGCGAACCGGCCTTTATTAAGGTGGAAGCCCTACACGACGAGAGTCAGATCGAGCAGCGTTTCTACGGGATCGACCCCGACCAGCGCCTGGATGCGGTGGCGAAGGTGCTGGCCTGCTACCGGCCGGAGTCGACGGTGGCGTTCTGCTTTACCAAGCAGCAGTGCCAGGAGGTGGCTAATTACCTTGTCGCCCGGAATATTTCCGCCATGGCGCTTCACGGAGACTTAGAACAGAGAGAGCGCGACCAGGTGCTGGCTCTGTTTGCCAATCGCAGCCTGTCGGTACTGGTGGCCACCGATGTAGCGGCCCGGGGGTTGGATATCGAGGCTCTCGATATGGTGGTTAATGTGGAACTCGCAAGAAGTGCGGAAATCCATATCCACCGGATCGGTCGCACCGGTCGTGCCGGCAACAAGGGCATGGCGGTAAGCCTGGTGGCGTCAGCGGAAGCGCGCCGCGCTCAGGCCATCGAGGAGATTCAGGGCAAGGCCCTCAACTGGCACCCTCTTTCCAGTCTCAAGCCCCAGGCCGGTGGACCGTTGCAACCCCCCATGGTGACGCTCTGCATCGCCGCTGGCCGCAAGGACAAGCTGCGTCCTGGGGATATTCTCGGTGCCCTTACCGGTGAGGCGGGCATCCAGGCCACCGAGGTGGGCAAGATTACCCTGTTCCCCAGCCAGGCCCTCGTCGCCGTGGCGCGGACTACCGCCCCGAGGGCGTTGGAGCGGCTGTCCGCAGGCAGAATCAAGGGGCGCTCGCTGCGGGTGCGGCTTCTCTAGGTCTGTTTGCAGACACTAGCTCTCCTCCGCATCGCGCCGCCCCTGCTGGCGAATGGCTTCCTCGGCCAGGGCTTCGCGAATGGCCACCATCACGGCGTCGATGTCCGCCTCTTTTCCGTCGTCCTCGAAGTATCCGGACAGCGCTACGTCAGGGTGCAGGTCGCCGCCCTCGTAGAGTGACCAGATTTCCTCAGCATAACGGGTAGTGAGCAATTCGGGGGCAAACTGGCCGTAGTAGCGGGTCATGTTGTTTACATCGCGGGTCAGCATGGCGCGGGCATGGAGGTTGGCGGCGGCGTCCACCGCCTGGGGCAGGTCGATGATGACAGGCCCGTACTCGTCCACCAGCACATTGAATTCCGACAGATCGCCGTGCACCAGGCCAGCGCACAGCATCAGGACTACGAAGTGCATCATCAGGGCATGGTCTTCCAGAGCCTGTTCCCGGGACATGGAGACTTCGCCGAGTCGCGGTGCAACATCGCCGTAGCCATCGGTGATTAGCTCCATCAGCAGGACACCGTCGACACAGCCGTAGGGCTCGGGCACTCGCACCCCTGCGGCGGCAAGTCGGTAAAGGGCCGCTACCTCGGCGTTGTGCCAGGTCTCCTCCTGCTGCTGGCGACCGTAGCGGGTGCCTTTTTCCATCGCCCGTGCGCGGCGGCTGTTGCGCACCTTGCGGCCTTCCTGGTATTGCACCGCTTGGCGGAAGCTCCGCTTGTCGGCTTCCTTGTAGACTTTGGCGCAGCGAATCCGATCACCACAACGGACCACGTAAACTGCGGCTTCCTTGCCACTCATCAGCGGGCGGAGAACCTCGTCGATCAGACCGTCGTCCACCAGGGGTTGTAATCGTTTGGGTACTTTCATGGTGGAGCTGTCTCTTGCGGTGGTTTGACGGTTGGGGGAGTGGTGAGCTCCCTTTTTTCCCGTATACACCTATATCTGTTTTCTCATCAGGGACAGGCTGCTATCACGGCCCTGGCCAAGGCGATGGCGAGGTCGCGGTTGACACTGCTGTCGGCGCTGATATCTGCCTCAATGCCGAACTCGGTGTCACCGCTGAGAACTTTCAAGGTGGGACTCAGGGGATTCGCATCCCAGGCGGCGGCCGTTCCCACTCCTTCGATGGTTTCATAGCGGTTGGCGTTGATAAGGTCGCGACCGAAACTGCCGGCCAGCTCCTTCTGAACCTCCGATAAGCCTGCGGTCTGTTTCTCCAGTTCCTTGTCGAGAGCGGCCAGGGTTGCGGCCTTTTCTTCTGCGCTAAGGGTGCGGTAGACATGGCGAAACCACGCTTCGGCACTCTCGGCATCTTTTTTCTTTTCAATCCAGCTGATGCCGACCCGATTGCGCAGCGGCACTTCCATCTCGATGTTTCCCGCCTTGAGTAGCTGGGTCCGCTCTCCAGGCCAGCTGTGTTGGCAGCTGCGCGTGGCAGCTGTTTCCTCGCTGTTGACGTCATCCGGCAAATCAACATAGACACCTGCCACGAGTTCTGGGGTGAGCAGATCACAAGCGCGCTGGGCATAATCAGCAATGCAGGAGGCGCTATGCATCACTGATAGCGAAGCTGCGCTGCCACTGTTGTCGCCACAGGCACCGAGCAGGACCGCCAGGGGCAGCCACAACAGAGTGTTCTTTGTTGTCATGGGATATCTCTTGTCTGGTTGGGGTGCCGGAACGCAGCTCAGCAGCTGGATAAGCACCGGGTTGCTGCGCGCCTAGCGGATTATACCGACGCTAATCTGAAAAACGGTCTCAATGTGACATACTGTATCAATTTAAGGGCACTATAGCGCCTATTGGAATGGGTCGACATCGTTATCGCGATGTTATCGTAGATGGAACCACTTTATTTCGCTTGTCTGGCGCTGTGGTTGGAGCGAGTCCAGCTCCATGTTGTCAGTGGCGTCGAATGGAAATGGTGTTACCGCAGGATGGGCCGGTTCTTCCATACTTTCCTGCGCCGACTTCGGTAAAAGCTCGGAGGTGAGCTTGGCAGCATACGGTTGGGTGGACCGTCAGGCGGGAGAGCACCAGGGCAAAGGGCTGTGGAGAGACTTGCTCCGCGCTTGCGTGACATTCTTGCTGACTCTTGCCGTGGCGGGGAGTTGCGCGGCGGAGGGTGCCCTGAGCTCTGGCCAGATCGCTGTACTGGAGTCCAGCCCGGTGGCGCCAGTTGCCGGGCTCCATGGCTTTAGCATCCCAGCGGTGATTGCGGTTGGAGTGCTCGCTGCTACTAGTATTGCCCTGATTGCCGCTCTGATGGTGGGCAACCGACGGCTGCGGGCTTCCCGCAAAGCTGCGCGAAGACTGGGCGATCGTTTACAAGGGATTCTCGACAGCACACGGACCGGCACCTGGGAATGGAACGTGCAGACGGATGAAGTCGTCTTCAATCGCCGTTGGGCCGAGATGCTGGGCTATGACCTGGCTGAACTGGAGCCTGTGTTCAGTGAGATCTGGAATATACTGGTTCACCCCGATGACCTGCCGCTGACTCATGCTGCCCTACAGCGGCATCTGCGTGGCGAAGACGAAATGTACGATGTCGAACTGCGCATGCGCCACAAGGAAGGCCACTGGATCTGGGTGCGCGACAGAGGGCAGGTGTTTTCCCGCACGGCGGATGGCAAGCCGCGGTGGATGTTTGGCACCCATGTGGATGTCACCGAGCGCTACGAGGCCGCGCGCGAGCGCAATGCCCTGCTGCATCGCTTCGAGGAGCTGTCCCGCAATATGCCGGGAGCGCTGTACCAATACCGTCTCTGCCCCGATGGTTTTGCTCACTTTCCCTTTGCCAGCCCAGGCTTGGTGGATATTTACGGTTGTACCCCCGAGCAAGCGGCCGTGGACGCCAAGGCGGCTTTTGCCAGCCTCCACCCCAGTGATGCGGAAAGAGTCGCTAACTCCATTGCTCGCTCGGGGCAAGAGTTGACGACGTGGCATGAGGTGTATCGGGTCAGACATCCGCAGCTCGGCGAGCTGTGGGTTGAAGGCAGCGCTACGCCAGCACGCCATGAGGACGGCAGTGTGATCTGGCACGGCTATATCAAGGACATCACCGAGCTACACCAAAGCCGTGAGCGGATTCGCCTGGCTGCTCAGGTCTTCGACGCCAGTCAGGAGGGCATCATGATCACCGATGCCCGTCGCATCATCATCGATGTCAACCGCGCCTTCACGGGCATCACCGGCTATACGGCTCAGGAGGTCAAGGGAGCGACGCCTGGATTGCTGCAGTCGGGGTATCATGATTCGACCTTTTATGATGATCTCGACCGGCGCTTGAGAACCGACGGTTTCTGGCGCGGAGAAATATGGGATCGCCGCAAGTCCGGCGAAGTGGTTCCGCTCCTGCTGTCTATTGCCGCGGTGACGGATGACAATGGTGAGGTGCAGTATTACGTGGCTAATTTCACTGACATCAGTGGAATCAAAGCCCATGAGGAGGAGCTGCAGCGCATTGCTCACTACGATGCCCTCACGGATATTCCCAATCGCCGACTGTTGGGCGACCGTCTGCAGCAAGCAGTTGCTCTGGCGCGACGTACGGGACAGACCCTGGCGGTATGCATGATGGACCTGGACGGCTTTAAGCCGGTCAATGACCGCTACGGTCACCAGACTGGGGACAGACTGTTGGTGGAGATAGCCCACCGTCTCAAGGGCTGGTTGCGGGCGGAGGACACCGTGGCAAGGCTGGGCGGCGATGAGTTTGTACTGCTGCTGTGTAACCCGGAGGGGCCAGCGCCATTTGACCGGGTACTGGATATCGTGCGCCAGCCTATCCACCTGGCGGAAGGGACGGTGCGGGTCACCGCGAGCATGGGAGTCGCTTATCTGGATGCCGCCAGCCCTTGCGATGGCGATCAGTTGTTGCGCCAGGCGGACCAAGCGCTTTACCAAGCCAAGGCAAAGGGGTCCAACCACTACAAGGTGTATGAGGATCAGCCCACTTCTATCGCTTGACAGCAGTGCTGATGGCAAACGGGCTTTAACCCGGCGGTCCGCAAGCTGTCACTGCACGCAGTGGAAGTAGAGAAGCATCAGGCTCTTGGCCGCGCCGCAAAAAAACGGTATGTTTGCAAGCCATAGCTGCGCGGCGGCGCTAACAGTCGGCCAACGGCTCTCCACGAGAACAGGTACAATGTCACGGATGACGCAACCCCTCTCTATTCTTCACTCCGTTTTCGGCTATCCCGCTTTCCGTCCGCCCCAGGACCAGGTGATCGATACCCTTATGGCTGGTGGCGATGCTCTGGTACTGATGCCCACCGGCGGCGGTAAGTCCCTGTGCTACCAGGTGCCGGCGATTGCCCTGCCGGGGACCGGCATCGTGGTATCCCCTCTTATCGCCTTGATGCAGGATCAAGTGGCGGCTCTGCGCCAGGCGGGGGTGGCGGCAGCTTTCCTTAACTCCAGTCTCAGTGCCGAAGAGGCCCGCGAGGTGATCCGCCGTCTGCTGGCGGGCGAGCTGGACCTGCTCTACGTGGCACCCGAGCGCCTGGTGCAGGAATCCATGCTGGATCTGTTGGAGCGGGTTCAGATCAACTTGTTCGCCATTGATGAGGCTCACTGCGTCTCTCAGTGGGGGCACGACTTCCGTCCCGAATACATCCGCCTCGAGGTGCTTCACCAGCGCTTTCCTGCAGTGCCGCGCATTGCTCTCACCGCCACTGCCGATGAAGCCACCCGCCGCGAGATCCGCCGACGGCTGGATCTGGACCAGGCGCGGGCATTTATCAGTGGCTTTGATCGGCCCAATATCCGCTACCGCATTGCCGAGGGCAGTGGCGGAAGCCGCGAGCGGCTGTTGCGCTTTATCCGCGACGAGCATCCCGGTGAAGCCGGTATCGTCTACTGCCTGTCCCGCAAGCGGGTGGATGAAATTGCCGCCTGGCTGGCAGCGCAAGGCCTCGATGCCCTGCCATACCATGCTGGCCTGAGCCAGGAGCAACGCGAGACCAATCAGCGCCGCTTTCTCAATGAGGAGGGGGTGATTGTGGTTGCCACCATTGCTTTTGGTATGGGTATCGATAAGCCCAATGTGCGCTTTGTCGCCCACCTCAATTTACCCAAAAGTATCGAGGCGTACTATCAGGAGACCGGGCGCGCCGGGCGCGACGGTCTGCCTGCCGACGCCTGGATGCTCTATGGGCTGCAGGATGTGATCACCTTGCGGCAGATGATGGAGGGCTCCGAGGCCGACGAGCAGTTCAAGCGTATCGAGCGCCATAAACTCGACGCCATGCTCGGCCTGTGCGAAATGACCGGCTGTCGCCGCCAGGCCCTGCTCACTTATTTTGGTGATCCAGAGCCGGAGCCGTGCGGCAACTGCGACAACTGCCTCACCCCGCCGGAGACCTGGGATGCCACTGTGGCGGCACAAAAGGCCCTCTCCTGTGTGCATCGCACCGGGCAGCGTTTCGGGGTCAACTATTTGGTGGATGTACTGCTGGGCAAGGACGATGAGCGCATCCGTCGCTTTGGCCATGATCGTATTTCCACATTCGGGATTGGCACCGAGCTGTCGGTAGCTGCCTGGCGAGGCCTGTTTCGTCAATTGATCGCCCGCGGCCTGCTGGCCGTTGATGCCGAAGGCCACGGTGGCTTGCGGCTGGCAGAGCGCGCCCGCCCGGTATTGCAGGGCAAGGAGCAGCTGTGGCTGCGCAAGGAGTTGCCGGCGGCGAAGCGCAGCACCCGGGGCCGTCAGGCCGCCGCCATGGCCGGTGTCGACGCCGAGCTGTGGGAAGCTCTGCGGCGCAAGCGCAGAGAGCTGGCGGAAGAGCAAGGGGTGCCTCCATACGCCGTGTTCCACGATGCCACCTTGATGGAGCTGGTGGCGCGCCGCCCTGCCAGTCTCTGGGAGATGGCCACCATCTCCGGTATCGGCAGCCACAAACTGGAGACCTATGGTGAAACCTTTCTCGACCTGCTGGCCGACTACCCTCGGGATGGTGCCGCCCGGCCCGACGCCAGCGAAACCCAGCAGGAAACCCTGACATTGTTCAAAGCGGGTATGACAGTGGCCCAGATTGCTGCCCACCGCAGTTTACGTGAGAGCACCGTTTACGGTCATTTGGCGGAGGCGGTGGCACGCGGAGAGGTGCCGCTGGCCGAGGTGGTGGAGCTGGACGAAGCAGAGATCGAGCGTATCGGCGCTATGATAGAGCTGCAGGAGGGAGGGCGGCTAAAGGCGGTGTTCGATGCCCTGGAGGGACGTTATGACTACGGGGTGTTGAGGTGTATTCGCGCAGCACGGCTGCCAGCTAACTCGAGTTAGCCAACTCCGGGTAAGATAGGGAGTAGTCAGGAATATCGAGCAGTGCCTGTTGCATTGCGCGCGGCCCTTAAGGGATAGGTGTTTTTCCCTGCATCTTTTCCTTATCCTCAGCGTATTCTCTAA
>JALNZZ010000099.1 GCA_023229065.1 Porticoccaceae bacterium | reverse complement strand
GCCCAGGCCGATGCTGATGCCGCACGAGAGCAGGCGCAATTTGAGCAATCCCTCGGCCAGCTGATGGCCCGCCTCGACCCGGTGGCAGCGGCTACCGAGGCCTACATGACCAATGTGGCGCTCCTGGATCGCGCATGGATGGAGGGTTTGATATCCGGCGAGGCGCACCTGGCGTTGATGCAGCAACTGGCCAGCGGTCAGACCACCGCCGCCGATATCGCTGCACAGTTGGCCAGCGAGTACGACACCCTGCTCAGTACCATTGACCCCCTGCATGCCAAGTTCGTCGAAATGGCCGATTTGGAATTCAAGGCCTGGGAGCTATTCGACAAAGGCCAGATCAAGGACATGAACGAGCTTGCGGCGGTGCTGGATAAGATCCGCAAGAAAGGTGAAGACGCAGGCAATGACGTGGGTAAGGGCATGACCACTGCCGCCGATATGGCCTACACCTTTGCCAGCGCGGTGAAGGACTCGGCGGCATCAATGCGGGACATGTATGCAGAGGGCAGCAGCGCCTATAGTGGCCTGACCATGGTCATGCAGGCCATGAATGTGGTGATGGGGATCGCGGCGGTCGTCAAGCAATATTCTGAAGGCGACCCTTACACCGCCTTTGCCCGCGGCGCGGCGATGATCGCCTCAGTGGCCGCGCTGGGGATCTCGGTGGGTGGTTCTGGCAGCAGCGGCCCCAGTGGGAACCGTGGATTGAGTAGCAATTTCGGCTCGCGTGATGGTGGCATGTTGGGCGGCGGGGAGTCGGAGTCGGTCTCTGGCGCATTGGATGCGATTGCGGATAACACCGGTGACCTTGTAAACATTAATCGCGGCATGCTCACGGCGCTGCAGGCACTCTCCAGTGATCTCGATGGCATGACCAATCAGATCGCCCGCACCTTCGGCGATACGGTCGCGCAGTCGGCGATACCGGGTTGGCTGATGCGGGCCGGGCTTACCCTGGGCGGCACGCTCGGGGAGGCGCAGATCGGGGGCTTTGCCCGCAGCTTTGAGTATCGCCCAGCAACGACCAACCCGGATGATGACTGGTTGAAGGTCACCAATACCGATACCGAGTTTGCGCTGGATGAGGCCTCCGCCCGCAGCTTTGAGTATCGCCCAGCAACGACCAACCCGGATGATGACTGGTTGAAGGTCACCAATACCGATACCGAGTTTGCGCTGGATGAGGCCTCCGCCCGCAGCATTGCCGCTGCATTGGCCAGCATGCGTCAGGGGCTGCTGGAGGGGGCCACGACGCTGGGGCTGGATCCACAGATGATGGGCATCGCCATCGATGCTGCGCAGATCGATCCGGTGCGCCTGCGACTGGATAATAAAGACCCCGAGAAACAGGCGGAGGCCATCGCGGCGGCGTTCGATGGGGTGTTTGATTCGCTGGTGGCGCAAACCCTGCCCGAGCTGGAGCAGTTGCAGGTGGTGGGCGAGGGTTTGGGCGAGACGCTGGCGCGGGTGAGCACGGCGGTGGATCTGACGCGCGAGGCGGTGCGTTCGCTGGGCCTGCAGTTGAGCGCGACGGCGTCGGTGGATGTGATGGCCGCCTCGGTGCGCATGGCGGAGCTGATGGGCGGGGCGGATGAGTACGCCAACGCGATCGCCTCGCTGGCGGATAACTACCTGAGCGAGACCGAGCAGCTGGCCGCCGCCGGTGGGCAGTTGCACCAGGCGTTTGCCGCGATGGGGCAGGCGCTGCCGCGCAACCGCGAGGGCTATCTTGCGCTGGTGCAGGCGCAGGACATGGCGACCGAGGCCGGGGCGCGACAGGCGGCGCAGCTGCTGCAGCTGCAGGAGACGGCGGACGATTATTACTCGCGCCTGGAGGATGGCATTGCTGCCATTGTGGCGGGTGATAGCTCGGTGAGCGAGGCCTACCGCGCCCAGCGCATGGAGGTGGAGCAGCTGATCGCGATGTACGACGGCAGCGCCTGGGCGGCGGATAATCTGACCACCGCCTATGCGGTGCAGCAGGACATGGCCTATATGCTGGCCGAGGCCTGGCAGCAGGTGGCCCAGCGGGCGCAGACAATGCTGGGCAACCTGGCCGAGCAGATCCGACAGGATCTGATGGGCGAGCAGGAGCTATACGATTATCGCCGCGCTCAAGCGCACACGCTCGCTGATGCCCTGCAGACCATGACCGACCCGGCCCAGGTGGCCGCGACTGTTGAGGAGATCGAGCGGCTGACTGGCCAGATGTGGCAGTCCCTGGCCGCAGATCAGCGCGAGGCGATGGGGCAGGAATTTTTGTCCTTCCTGGACGGTGTGGATGCCCAGGTACAGCAGCGCATGGGCGATGCCCTGGCCGGGCTGGATGCCGAGGGCGATAGCATCGCTCAGGCGATTGATCAGGCGATGAGCGAGGCGGCCAATCGCCTGGCGGATTCATCCCGGAAGTTCAGCGAGTCGGCCTCGCTGTTCCAGGGGGCGGTGGCATCGATGGCGCAAGTGGTTTCGGTGATGCAGTCGGCGGCCAGTACCATGCAGGCCGCTGCCAATACCCCGGTGCGTGTGTCTGTCACTCGACAATATAGTGAGGTGGGCTGATGGGCCGCAGTCTCTCCACACATCTGGATGATGCTACCCAGGCACTCACTACCGAGCCATGGCACCTGGTGCAGCTCGATACCCTGCGCCTGACCGACGGCCCGACCACAACCTGGGCGGGTGAAACCTGGCTGGGCTATGACGGCCTGCAGGTGGATGGCCAGGGGCAGGATGGTAGTGGCCATGTCGCCGGTACCATCCGCTTGCCCAATCACGATGGGGCTATCAGCGGCCTGGTGTTTGCCGGGCAGGCCGATGATGATGTGTGCCGGGTGTGGCAGGTGTACGGCCCTGGCCCGCACGGCATTAACGATGCTGCGTTGCTGGCCGATGGGGTGATTGACGATGCACGGCTAGATGGTACGTGGGCCGAGTTACGCTATGTCGCTGTCGGTGCTGATGCCCGCCAGTTGCCCCGCCTGCGCATCGCACCGCCCACGTTTAACCACCTGCCTGCCGATGGTGCTGTGATTGAGTGGGCAGGGATGCGTATCACGCTGGAGGGTGGCCTGTGAATCAGTATCCGCTACCGTACACCGTAGACAGTCAGCGCCAGCCCGAGGAGGGTGCGCTGCAAGTGGACATCACCGCCACCGGTACCGCCCGCGCCCGCAAGCGACACAGCCGCTATCAGTTCGCCGTCGATCACAAATACCTCAGCAGTACCGAGGCCGATACGCTACAAACGTATTGCGAGGCCCACGAAGGCGAACTGGTCACGCTCACCTGGACCGATGGCCACAGCTATGAAGGGCTGCTCACAGACTGGAGCGTGCGCCGCACGGCTGGGCCGCGTTCCCATGCCTCGGTGGCCATTCGGGGCGCACGGAGGCTGCCATGAGCCTGCCACGTCTGCCCGACTGGATAGCCCCGTCATCGCGTAGTAGCATCGCCCCGCGGGCGAGTATTAACCGCGCCAGCCGCCCCCGTGAGAGCCGGATCCGCCTGGCGGCTCGTGAGGCGGTGCCCGTGCTGTATGGTCGGGTGATTGTGCCGCCGAAGGTGTTTGCCGCTGGGCGTGACGGCAATCACCTGGTGTTGGGTTGCCTGTGGGGCGCTGGGCCGCTCTCTACTGCTCCTGCACTGGCGATGCGCAACGGCGACCCGCTGCCTGGTGCGGTGCAGGTGGCTCATGAGCTTGGCAATCTCAATCAGACGCCCCACGCCTGGCTGCAGGCGGCTATCCCCGGCTACGACGACACCCTGATCGCACAAGGGCCGGGCGGTGAGGTGCCGCTGGCCTACTCGGTGTTGCGCCTGCCCGCCGATGTGCGCCCGGATATTCAGGCGGAGATCATCGGCCCACCGCTGTACGACCCGCGAATGGATGATGTGCTGTGGCCAGCCCTGAACCCGGCGCTCTGGCTGCTCGATTGGCTGAGCAACCCGCTGTACGGGTGTGGCCAGGCGGTGGATTGGGCAGGCTCCATCCCTGCGATCGATGCCTGTGACGAACTGATCGACAATGAGCCGCGCCGCTGGGGTGGGCTGCTGATTGATCGCGCCGCCCCGCATGCTAGCCACGTGGATGCCCTGCGCACCTATGCCGGGTGCCTGATTGTGCCCAGTGAAAGCGGGTTACGCCTGGTGCCGCGCCGCCCTGCTGCTGTGAGCCGTCATGTGCCAGCCGAGCAGTGGATCGGCCCGCTGTCTATCGAGCGCCTGAGCCGCGACCAGCGCCCCACCGTGGTGACCGTGCAATACACCGATACCCGCGCTATCCCCTGGACTACCGGCACCGCCCGCGCCTATGCGCCGGGGGTGTTGGCCGGTACCGCGCCGTGGCGTGAGTCGAGCATCAGCCTGCCTGGGTATCAGTCCCACGAAGTGGCATACAGAGAGGCCGTGGAACGGCTCAATCATGCCACCCGGGCGCCGTATCGGATCGAGGGCCTGGCCACCGATGAAGCCCTGCGTGAGCTGCCTGGCGATGTGATCACCATCACCCACCCAGACGGCCTCACCGAGCAGCCAGCCCGTGTGCTCAGTGTGCAACCCGAAGGGCCGGGGCGCTGGCGCATCGCCGCCGAGCCATACAGCGCCGCGCTGTACAGCGACGATGTGCAGGGCGAGAGCAATCCCATCCATACCGATCTGCCCGACCCCAGCGCCCCTCCGCCACCGGTGGATGCCCTGGTGGTGGATGAGGAGGTGTACCAGCAGCAAACCGGCCTGTACGCCACCCGCCTGCGCATCACCTGGGCGGCGTCGGATTGGCCCTATACCCAGAGCTACCGGGTGGAGGTCTGGCAGGGCGAAGAGCTGGTGTGGCGCATCGAGACACGCCAGCCAGAGGCCGTGACTGGCACCCTGCAGGAGCAAGTCGAATACACCGTGCGCGTGATGGCCGTTGGGCCGCTCACAGTGGGCCAGTCGGCAGAGCAAACAATCACTGCGCAGGGCAAATATTTGCCCCCCAGCGACGTGCCGGAATTGACGGGGTACGAAGTTGGCGGCGAGGTGCACTTGGCCTGGCAACCCGCTACCGATGTGGACATTTGGCGCTATGAAATCGCATACGGCGCAGTAGGCGGCAACCTGCAATCCGCCGCGCTGCTCGACAGAGTAGACGGTCTGCGCCTGGTCACCCGTGACGTCCCCGCAGGCTCATGGCGGTTTTATATACGTGCTATCGACTCGGTGGGTCAATACAGTGCCAACCCTGCTGTGTGTGATCTGACCGTGACCCTGGATAACGGCGCCTACCTGGTCGATGAGCTGGACGCGCCCCATGCCAGCGGCCAGCATCTGACGCCCTACACCCTGCGCCTGCAGGCCGCTCCATTCTACATCACCGACCACGGCGCGATGATCGGCGAGACCACATTCCAGGACTACGCCGATCAGCCCCTGGCGATGATGCAGCCTACCGGGCACACCGAGTGGCTCAGCACCGTGGCAGACTGGGGCTCGGTCATCACTGGCACCGTTACAGGTAGTCTGACCTACCAGGTATTGCGGGGCAGCGTTAGCGCCCGTGTGGAGGCCAGCGTCGATGGGGTGCAGTGGTCAGCCAGCTCCGGCATGGGCCTGCTGGGCAGCTATCGTTATGGCCGGGTGCGCGTGTTTGGTCAGACCCCCGATGCCCTGATACACGTCGAAGGTGATGCCAATCTGCGGATCGATGCGCAGACACGTGAGCGCCGTGGCGATGTGCTCACGGACACCCTGGCTCCTGCTCATGTGGTGATTGATGAGCCGTTCTATGCCGTCGTGTTCGTCGGGTTAACCGTGCAATCTGCCAGCGCGGCCTACGCCGTCTATGACGATGTGCAGGTGGGCGCACAGGTCACATTCGATATCTACGCATTCGACTATCAGGGCAACCGCCTGGCGGTTCCCGTGAGCTGGAAATTTGAGGGGATTTAAATGCCGTATAAACACTATCAGCCCGACAAACCGGTGATGACTGATTCCGGACAACAGATCATTGATGCCACTCGCGAGAACCTCATGGCCATGCGCGATGCGGTGGTGATGGGCACCATGCCTGGCTGGGACGGTGCCCCCGCTGGGGCCGATCCAGACTATCCGGATACCCTCACATACAGCAAAGGCACCGAGCGCCTGCGCCTCACCCTCACCTGGGGCAGCGGTGCAACAGAGGGCTACATCACCGCCATCGTCTACGACTACAGCCCCGATGCCGGAGTCACGTGGCAGTCCCTCGGTACCGCCGCTGTCGACTACAGCACTGCGTTCCCACAAACAACATGGAGCTGATGACATGATTCAGTTTTTACTATCGATACCGCCGCGTGTGAAATTGCTGACAGACCGACTCACAGCCGCCCGCGCCCAGGCACTCGACAGCGTGAGTGAGACACGTATGGCCAGGCTAGATGCCGCAGTATCAAGTCGTGCAGCGGCGGATACGGCACTGAGCAGTAATGTGTGGACGTCCGGACACGCTGACAAACTGAACAATCTGCCATCCGGGGTGGTGAAGAGCGTGCTATCGGGATACGTCGAGACGACGGAGGCACTGTATGGCGGCGCAGGTAAAGATCAGCGATACGTGGACATCACGATAAGCGCAGTCGAACCAGATAAGTGCATAGTGTCCTGTATCGGCACTGCTGCAGGAACCCCGTTTCACGGCGCTATATTCTCGGCGACCAGCGTGCCCACGTTCATTGTTTCCGCCAGACTGACAGGGCCGACGACGTTACGAGTACACGTGGGACGCTTTAATGCGGGGTGTATTTTGGCACACTGGAAGATCGTGGAGTTTTACTGATGAGTCGATACGCGCAGTTGAATACACAGGGCATCTGCATTGCTGAATCTGTTTTGCATGGCACAGTAGAGGCAGCAGAACTCATACCCCTAGAGCCCGGTGCGCCGTCACCCATCGGCATGCAGTGGACCGGCGAGGTGTGGCAGGTCCCTGCGGTATCACTGCCGGATGCCCGTACACAGCAGATCGCAATTATCAGGGATACCGCATCCAGCAGCATATCTCAGATGCAGTGGCGTATAGAGCGAGCTGTAGAGCGTGAGCAGCTGGGCCTACCCGGCGAGACAATCACTGCAGTGCAGGCAGAACGCGAGGCCATGCGTCGTGCCTCCAATCGCCTGGAGGCGGCTATTGACGCGGCGGAAACTGTCGAGCAGGTCCAGGCAATCACATGGGAAGTCACAGAGGCCGACTACCCCACTCCAGCGCGCATCACGAGACAGGAATTCATGGATCGTTTCACCGAGGCCGAACTGTCCGCAGTCCTCACTGCAGTAGAGCAAAACATACAGATGCGGGCATGGTTCGAGCGATTTAGGGTAGTTGGCGGGGTCGTGCTCACAGACCCGCGCACCATCGCCGGGGTGCAGGCGTTGGAAATGATCTCCGTGCTGGGACCAGGGAGAGCTGATGAGATACTGGCCATTTAAGGGGGCTTTTACTCTATGGGATTCCTTTCCATATCGCGAAAGTAGAGCGTGTCTCATTTATCGCGCCGTTTCGTCTCGAATTGCGCGGCGCGTTACACCATGCCAAGGGAATCACGGCAACCGTCCCTGGATTATCCACCACTCAGTGTTCACCGGTTCTCTGACCTGGCATTCCGTGCAGGTGTCGAAGAGCACCAAATCGACAGAGTGTCCGTCAAAATCTA
>JALNZZ010000100.1 GCA_023229065.1 Porticoccaceae bacterium | reverse complement strand
GGTTCTGGTCCGACCAATATGATCTCAAGCTCCAGATTGCCGGCCTGTCGCAGGGTTTTGACCAGGTAGTGATTCGTGGCTCCACCGAAACCGGACGCAGTTTTGCCGCCTTTTACTATCAGGAAGGACGCCTGATCGCCGTCGATGCCATCAATCGCCCCAAGGAATTCATGATGAGCAAGAAGGCCCTGGCAGAGAAAAAATCCGCTGACCCCAAGCTTGTCGCCGATGAATCCATCGACATCAAGCAGGTTTTTGAAGACTAAATTACTGAAATTGAGGACACATCATGACCAAGGTTACTTTCATTGATCACGCTGGCACCGAGCACCAGGTAGAGGTAGAAAAAGGCACCAGCTTGATGCAAGCAGCCATGGACAACGGCGTCGACGGTATTGTTGCCGAATGCGGCGGGGCCTGCAGCTGCGCCACTTGTCACTGCTACGTTGATGAGGCCTGGGTTGCCCGGACAGGTGAGCCTTCAGACATTGAAAAGGACATGCTGGATTGTGTTCTCGACCCCCAGCCCAACAGCCGCTTGAGCTGCCAGATCATCATCGATGACAGCCTCGACGGCTTGGTCGTACGGCTGCCCGAGTCGCAGTTCTGAGCCCAACCTTGGCCACAAAAAAGGCCGCGATCACAGATCGCGGCCTTTTTTTGTGGCCTCCGCTGGCAGTTGCCGCCATCGCCCCCTGCCAGTAAAATCGGAGCTCTATTTTTACTATCGCACCATTAGTCAACTCCAAGCCCACCAGAGGTTGCAGCTGGTGTGAGCCTTGTCCATTTCAGTTACAGGATTCCCTATGAAAACCTACAAGATTGCCATTCTCGCCGGTGACGGCATTGGTCCCGAAATCATGCGCGAGGCCATCAAGGTCTTCAAGTTGGTGGAAGAGCGCAACGCCGTGCGTTTCGAGCTGCTGGAGGCCGCTTTTGGTGGCCAGGCGTATTTCGAAACCGGCCACCCCTTTCCCGAGGAGACCAAGGCAATCTGTGACGCAGCAGATGCGATTATCAAGGGTCCGATCGGCCTCAGTCACGAAGAGTCCCAGAAGATTCCTGTCGATATGCAGCCAGAGCGCGGCGCTTTGCTGCCACTGCGCGCTCGCTTCAATACTTACGCCAACTTCCGCCCGGTGTACCTGCCCAAAGCCATCGCCAGCTTCTCCCCGCTCAAGCCGGAGATCGTCGGCGAAGGCATCGATATCATCATGGTGCGCGAGCTGGTAGGCGGGCTTTATTTCGGCCACAAGGAAACCGGTGTCAACGAGCAGGGACAGCGCTATGTCAAAGAGGTACTGGAATACGACGAAGGGCAAATCCGCCAGATTCTTCACGAAGGTTTCAAGCTCGCTAATCGTCGCAAAAAAGTGCTGCACAATATTCACAAAAGCAACGTGCTGAAATCCAGTGTCTTGTGGAACGAGATTGTTGCCGAGCTGGCACCGCAATATCCCGACGTGAAAGTAGTCCACATGCTGGTGGACGCTGCTGCCACCCACCTGTGTCTCAACCCCACCCAGTTCGACGTTATGGTGATGGAGAACATGTTCGGCGATATCCTCAGCGACCAGGGTGGCGGCATTCTCGGCTCTCTGGGCCTGATGCCTTCGGCCTGCATGGGGGCAGAAAAAGCCTATTACGAGCCCTCTCACGGCTCTGCGCCTGATATTGCCGGCAAGAACATCGCCAACCCCTACTCCATGATTGGTTCTGTGGCCATGATGCTGGAGATGAGCTTTGGCATGGAAGAAGAGGCGAAGAACGTATGGGCTGCCATGCAAGGTGTGTTTGCTGATGGTTACTCAACTCCAGACCTGTCGCGGGGCGGTGCCGATGTACAGCTGATCAGCACCGATGCCTTTGGCGACAAGGTGGTGGAAAAATTGCGCGCTATGCCGGTACCTGGCAACTGATTCTAGCCGAGTGCTTTGTCACCCCGACCAGGGTATTTATCACTCCGGTCGGGGAGTTTGTCATCCCGACCAGCGGGAGGGATCTTCACCGCCGAGGTATAAGATCTCTCCCGTTGGTCGAGATGACAGAGAACATGAGTCAAGATGACATAGAGCGCATGCTCAAGATGTCGGAGTAGCGCTACGCCACCACTCCCCTGGTGGATACCACTACTCTTGCGGGAACCACTCCCCTTGCGGATAGGGTGACGCGCCTGTCTGTTACAGCGCCATTTCGTGTAGCTGCAGATTGATCATCCGCAGGGTAGCCAACACTCCGGCAAACACCTGGTTGGCATGTACACCCCGGGTTTTGTGGGTGTGGCCATCCTCTCGCTGCCAGGTGACGACGCATTCGGTAAGGGCGTTGGTCTTGCCGCCGCGAGGAATTTTTACCTCGTAGTCGACCAGGTCCGGCAGGCGGATGCCCTTGTTCTCCAACACGCTGCGTATGGCATTGATAAAAGCGTCAAAGCCACCGTTGCCTTGCCCGCTGGCCTCATGGATCTCGCCATTGAGTTCGACACGGATCGCCACTTGCGAGTCTTCGTTGAGGCGGCTGTTGATGGTGCAATCCAGCAAGCGAATATGCTTGTAGTCGCGGCTCTCCATCACATCGGCGATGATAAAAGGCAGATCGTCCATGGTGATCTGGTGCTTGGAGTCGCCCATTTTGACAATACGTGCCAGCACTTTGGCCTGATTCTCCGGCGACAGGGTGATGCCCAGCGCTTCCAGGTTTTTTACCAATGACGACTTGCCGCTCATTTTGCCCAGGGCATAGCTGCGGGTACGATTGAAGCGCTCTGGCGTCAGCTGGCTGAAATACAGACCGCCCTTGCGGTCGCCATCGGCGTGAATGCCTGCAGTCTGGGTGAAAACATCAGCGCCCACTATCGGTGTGTTGTCGGAGATCCACTTGCCCGAAAAACTCTCCACCATCTTGCTGACCCTGAAGATACTGCCCTCATCGATGGACAACGCCATGCCCATCTTGTCCCGCAGTACCACCGCCACCTCAGCCAGGGAGGCATTGCCGGCGCGCTCGCCCAGGCAGTTCACCGTGCAGTGGATCGCTGAAACACCGGCCTTCACCGCTGCCATCACATTCGCCACTGCCAAGCCGTAATCATTGTGGGGGTGGAAATCAAACTGTACGTCCGGGTAGCGGCTGGTCATGTCGCCGAGACTCTCGTAGACCTCGTCGGGCGACATCACCCCCAGGGTGTCTGGCAGCATGAAGTGCGTGATGCCAACGCCGCGCAAACGGTCCATCAGACCGTAGACGTAGTCGCGACTGTCCCGGTAGCCATTGGACCAGTCTTCCAGATAGACGTTGACTTGCAAGCCGCGCGAAAGAGCGTATCCAACGGTCAGGAGAATGTCATCGGCATGCCCTTCAAGGGTGTTGCCGAGCTGTTCACGGCAGTGCTTTTCGCTGCCTTTGGTGAGCAGGTTGATCACCTTGCCGCCGGTGTCCACGACCCAGTCGACACTGCGTTTGTGGTCGACAAAGCCCAACACCTCGATACGGCTATCCAGGCCCTCTTCTCGCGCCCAGTCATTGATCGCCGTCACCGCCTGCTTTTCGCCCTCAGACACACCGGCGGACGCCACTTCGATGCGATCCACTCTGAGCGATTTCAGCAGTGCCTTGGCAATAGTGGCCTTTTCCTCTGCGGAAAAGGAAATGCCTTGGGTCTGCTCGCCATCGCGCAGAGTAGTGTCCATCAACTGGATATGCCGGGTTTGAGTCATCTTGGCCATGTAGTGTTTGGTGGGTGGTGGGCGCTTGCAGTCGTATCGCCTGTCAGATCTGACGGTACAAAACCACAGTGAAGACAGGCTCGACAGGAAAATAGTGGGATATTATCCCTGCTAACGACCCTTGAGTCCATTTGCAAAGGCGCTCGGCGGTAAACCACCCGGCGGTATTGCCTGCATCGGTTGATAAGCCACCTCGGGTCTTGCCAGCAGTTGCTCCACAGTGACGTGGTCACCCGCTGCCAGGGCACCGTGAACCGCCACCAGCAGGGTTTTCAGCTCCCGCCATGGAATCACCTGCTCATTGGCGCGCCATACTTTAGGGTGGCTGGTGGCTTCGGCAGTGTCGTCCAGCAGCAACTCTTCAAACAGCTTCTCACCGGGGCGGATGCCTGTATAGCGAATCTCGATATCGCCGTCGGGGTTATTGCTATCGCGCACCGACAATCCCGAGAGATGGATCAGCCGCCGGGCCAGATCATCGATTTTCACCGGCTCGCCCATGTCGAGGAGAAAGACCTCACCGCCACTGCTCAGTGCATGGGCCTGCAGCACCAGCTCTGCGGCCTCGGGGATTGTCATAAAGTAGCGGGTAACATCGCGGTGGGTCACCGTCACCGGGCCCCCAGCGCGAATCTGGGCGCGAAAGCGCGGGATAACAGACCCGGAGGAGTCCAGCACATTGCCGAAACGCACCATGGTAAAGCGGGTACCCTGCACCACTTCACCATTGCCCACCGGCGCTGGCAACCCGGTAAAGTCAACAACCCTTTCGTGGCTGAGGGCTTGCAGCACCAGCTCGGCAAGGCGCTTGGTCACGCCCATAATATTGGTGGAGCGCACCGCCTTGTCGGTGGAAATCAGCACAAAGCTGGATACGCCCTCTTCCATGGCCGCCCGGGCCAGAACCAGGGTACCCCAGACATTGTTGACGAAGCCCTGATAGCCATTGTGCTCCACCAGCGGCACATGCTTATAGGCAGCGGCGTGGTAGATGCAGTGAATCTGATGGCTGTGGCACACGGCCTTGCACAGCGCGCCGTCGGTGACTGACCCCAACACGGGCAACAGCTGCACATTGACCTTGGTGCGCACCGCGATCTGTTCCAGCTCGCTGAGAATGGCGTAGAGGTTGTACTCGCTATGATCGAGCAGCACAAGCCGGCTGGGGCGGTGACGAATGATGCGCCGACACAGCTCTGAACCAATAGACCCACCGGCACCGGTCACCAGTACAGCACGGCCGCTGATTGAGGCAGCCAGCAGTTGTGGATCGCTGAATACCGAGTCGCGACCGAGGATGTCCGCCACATCCACCTCGCGGATATCCTCCACCGTCACCAGCCCCTGGGCCAGCTCTTCCATAGCCGGCACCGACACTACGTGGATGTCCAAAGGTTCCAGAAAATGGATGATCTCCTGGCGGCGACGACGACTGGCGGAAGGGATAGCCAGCATCAGCTCACAGATGCCCATGGTATCGATCAAGTCTCGCAGATCCCAAGGCGCATAGACCTTGAGCCCCACAACCCTCTGTCCCTGCAAGGCTGGATCGTCGTCGACAAAGGCCACCGGCCTGAACTGCCGCCCCTGGACCAGGGCACCCATCAGCTGACGACCTGCTTCGCCCGCACCATAGATCGCCACAGCCCGGCCTCGCTGTTTCTGGCCCGGTCGCCAACCCGCAAAATCCATGATCATCGACGACAGCGAGCTGCCGTGAAACCAGCGGCTGGCTACCAGTCGAGAGGTGAGCAGTGCCAAAATCGACAGCGCCCAGAACATGCCCCAGACACTGCGCGGCATCTGCGGCTGGGTGGGGAATACCAGAGAGATCACCAGCAACATCAGCACGGCAATTGTCAGGCCGCGGGCGAAGACTCCAATAATCTCGGGGCCAGCATGGCGAGTAATGGAGCTATAGAGTTCCAGCCGCCAGAACATCCCCAGAACACACAAGGGCGACAGCAGGAACACGGGCAGATAATTGATGATCAGCTCTCGGGGCGGCCAGTCGAGACGCAGATAAAACGCCAGCAGCAGGCACAGCTCGACAAGCACAAAATCGTTGGCAACCAGTATCAGTCGCTTCCAGGCGCGGGGCAAATAAAGCAAAAATTGTCGCAATGTTCTTTGAACCCTGCAGTGGGATACACCGGCCATCGCGACCGGCAATCAATGCACTTCCCGTATCAGCCAGGTCCGTTCAGCCGCATAGCGTTTGACCCACCTCCGTGGTGGGGCTTTGAGAAACCCTGCGGTACCGCTGACATTATGAGGATTTTACGGCAGTTGCCGTCACCGGATACCAAGCCGAACCTTGTATCAGGTCTCCCGGCCTGACAAAGCGGCGTCTCCTTTGGTGCGCAATTCTATACCTCAAGGCCTGTCATCACAAACAAACACCGCCCGTGACACCAATAATTTTACAGTCTGGAAACCAGCCCGGATACACGCCTTCGACATCGAGTTGAAAACACAGTTATCAACAGCCCTGCCACAGATACTCACAGAGTTATGCACAGCCTTGTCGCTAGGCTCAGCAAGAAAAATAGACTATTTCAGATTGTAACCATTGACGATTGCCCCGCCGCGTCTCATAAACAAGTTGCCGATCCAACACTTATCCCGGAGATCCTCATGGACACACACAATGCTAAAAAATGGCTTGCCGAGCTTCTCGGTACCTTCTGGCTGACCTTTGGTGGTTGTGGCAGCGCCGTGCTTGCCGCTGCTTATCCAGAGCTCGGTATTGGTCTACTGGGGGTCGCTCTCGCCTTCGGTTTGACGGTGGTGACAGGGGCCTATGCGTTTGGCCCGATCTCTGGCGCCCACTTCAATCCTGCCGTGACCTTAGGACTGGCAGTGGGCGGACGCTTTCGCTGGGCAGAGCTGCCGGGTTATATCATTGCCCAAGTGGTCGGCGCAGTGATCGCCGGCTTTATCCTTTACCAAATCGCCACGGGCAAGCCCGGAGCTGAAATAGGCGGGTTTGCCACCAACGGCTATGGCAGTCACTCACCCGATGGCTATGGCATGGGCGCTGCTATCTGGACAGAAGTGGTTCTGACGGCGATGTTTCTGCTGATTATCCTGGGCGCCACGGCCAAAAGGGCGTCCCCTGCTTTTGCCGGCCTTGCTATTGGCCTGGCACTGGCACTGATCCACCTGATCTCGATTCCGGTTACCAACACCTCGGTGAACCCGGCGCGCAGTACAGGAGTCGCGCTCTTCGGCCCCTCAATTGCCATGGCGCAGTTGTGGTTTTTCTGGGTGATGCCGCTGATAGGTGCCGCCGTCGGGGCGCTGATTTACCGCTTTGCTCTGGCTGATCGCGACGACTAATGCTGGTGTGGCTGGCATACCGTCTTTGGGTGACATACCGTCTTAGGGTGGCATCCTGCCTTTGACTGGCATACCGCCATTGGCTGTCATCCCGACCAACGGGAGGGATCTTATACCTCGGTAGTTAAGATCCCTCCCGTTGGTCGGGATGACACAAAAACGGTTAGATCCCTCCCGCTGGTCGGGATGACATAAAAACGGTCAGATCCCCCTCCACTGGTCGGGATGACATAAAAACCGGTCAGATCCCTCCACCTGGCCGGGATGACACAGAAATCGTTCCTCAAAGATTTTCCGGCAGCTGCCAGTCAATAGGTGTCTGCCCGGTGGTCACCAGGTAGTCATTGGCTTTGGAAAAGTGCCGACACCCCAAAAAACCCCGATGGGCAGATAGCGGTGAGGGGTGCGGCGCCTTCAGTACCAGATGCTTGCTACTGTCGATAAAGTTGCCTTTCTTTTGGGCATAACTGCCCCACAACATGAACACCAGGTTGTCGCGCTGCTCATTCAAGGCGTGGACAGCAGCATCGGTAAATGCCTCCCAGCCCTTGCCCTGATGGGCCCCCGCCCTGCCCTGTTCGACAGTGAGCGTCGCATTGAGCAGCAGTA
>JALNZZ010000133.1 GCA_023229065.1 Porticoccaceae bacterium | reverse complement strand
TGGCGCTGTATGCGCTGTTTTTCAGGCAGGACAACACCGACCGCAGCGCTATGCTGTACGAGATCCAATTGCGACAGGGGCAAGAGGTAGAAGCACAGCTACAACAACAATTGGAAGAGCGTATGAAACAGCTCGACGAGGAAGTCTGGGTGAGAGAGGGTTTGGCAGATGAAGAAGAGCCTGTTTTTAAATCGCCGCCCTGGCGCCACTGATCTCGGGCGGGAAGCAACGCAAAAGTAACCAATAAATCTGCTTCTTTTGGGTTACCTGGGGGGGTGGACCTGGAGCCTCAAGAGGAACCCGTAAGCCAGATTGTGTGGTACACAATCTGGCTTACGGGTTCAATGTCACTAGATGGGGGGTAGCGCCTCAAGAGGTCGGGCAGCAGATTGCCACCATCGCTTAGAGCATCCGCCGCTGGGGCAGTACATCCTTGATCCTGTCGCGCAGCTCCCGCAGGGTCTTCTCGGTGGTGGACCAGTCGATGCAGGCATCAGTAACCGACACGCCGTATTTGAGATCTGCCAGGTCGGCGGGGATCTTCTGGTTGCCGGCATGGAGGTTACTTTCCACCATCAGGCCGCAAATAGAGCGGTTGCCGTCGGCAATCTGATTGCCGATATTTTCCAGTACCAGCGCTTGTAGCTCATGGTTCTTGTTGGAGTTGGCGTGACTGGTATCGACCATAATGCGCGGGTTGATACCGGCTCTCAGCAGTTGCTGCTCACACAAGGCCACACTCACTGAATCGTAGTTCGGTTTGCCGTCACCGCCGCGCAGCACGACATGGGAGTAAGGGTTGCCCTTGGTAGTGATGATGGCCACCTTGCCCTCGCCGTTAATACCGAGAAAGCGGTGCGCATTGCCGGCGGACTGAATGGCGTTGATGGCTACGGTGAGGCTGCCGTCGGTGCCGTTTTTGAAGCCTACGGCAGTGGACAGGCCACTGGCCATTTCCCGGTGTGTCTGGGACTCGGTGGTGCGGGCGCCAATGGCAGACCAGGCGATCAGGTCCTGCAGGTACTGGGGCGAAATAGGATCCAGCGCCTCAGTGGCTGTGGGCAGACCCATTTCACTGATATCCATCAGCAGCTGCCGACCGATATGCAGGCCTTCCTGAATCTTGAAAGAGTCGTTCATGAAGGGGTCGTTGATCAGCCCTTTCCAGCCAACTGTGGTGCGCGGCTTTTCGAAATAGACTCGCATCACGATCAGCAGAGAGTCGTTTACTTCGTCCGAGAGTGCCTTCAAACGGGCAGCGTAATCCTTGGCTGCTTCGATATCGTGAATGGAGCAGGGGCCGACCACGACAAAGATGCGGTGGTCGTTGCCGTCGAGAATGTTCTGAATGGCTTCGCGTCCCTGTACCACGGTTTGCGCGGCCTTTTCGGTCATGGGGATGACCTGTTTCAGCGCCTGAGGCGTGATCAGGGTCTCCTGGGACGCAATATTGAGGTTTTCCAGCAGACGTTGAATCATGGGGGGTGCGGTCCTGTTCGTGACGCTCCGGTCTGTGCAGAGATACCTGCAAAAGCGGAGAGGGTTTGCTTCGAATGATGCCTATTCTACTGTAAGCAGCCAACAATTTGGCGAATTTGCGCCAATACAGTCTATAGATGTAATCAATGGCGAGGGCCTGTTACCACTACTTGAATAGTCGGCGTTGTGCCTGGACAAGCGCCAATCAAGGCGCGACAAGCGTAGTTTGGTCACTCCAAATGAGTGAGGAGCAACGCAGAGTGGCGCTTGTCCAGGCGCAACCCGCAGGGCTGGGGCCATTTTCCCGCCCAGCTTCGTTGTCAGTCGTTCATATAAGCCCACTATATTTTTCTCCTTCCGCCTCGCTGATCGAAAAAATGGCTTCCAGCGACGACTATTCAAGTAGTGGTAACAGGCCCTGGATTCATTCTGATTGAACAACCGTTGAAAACACCGTGTCAGCTGGTTGCCACCTCCACCAGCAAGGGCAGCAGGGGAAAATACAGCGCGGTACGAATCTCACCCTCATGACAAGATGCCATGGTGTGCCGATAGCGGGTTAGTTGCTCCCGGTAGCGGTTGCTCTCGGCGACAGCAAATTCTGTCTGTGACTGCCCCGGCGCGGGACGCGAACTTTTGTAGTCGATGATCCACAGCACGCCCTGGTGCACAAAGGTGCGGTCAAGCACCGAGTGCATCGTCAGACCATCGTCACCGGCGTGATACATGGCCAGCTCACAAGCGCTATGGGGGTGACTGCCATCCAGCAACCAGCGTCCCTGCGGGTCATTGATTACCCGAGTGATGGCCTCTTCCAGAACGGTAAGGGCTGAGTCGATTTCGCTCACACTCACACCGAGAGCTGTCAGCTGCAGACGCCAGGCCTGCCGCTGCCGCTGGATGCGCTGGGCTGTCCAGGCCGTTACGCCGTCCGTCACGATGCGGCTCAAGGTGCGGTGCAGTACAGTGCCGGTATGGCGGGGCAGTGGGTCGCTGGACTCCTTGGGTAAAAGTGGAGCTGCCAGACTGGCCTCAGAAAAATGTCCTGAAAAGTGTCCCGGGGTGGCTGGCAGCTCGGCCACCGGATTGCGCCACGCTGGAGACAGACGCAGCAGGTCGGTCAGGGTGTCGCTGAGGGGCGTGTTTTCTGTGTGCTCTTGTTCTTCGTGCTCTTTGACGACAGCGCCACCGCTGGCAAAGCTTTCCGCAAAGGCAGGCCACAGGCTGGCTAGCAAACTGCCTGCCGCAGGGCTTTTGGGAGGAAGGGCAAACAGCAGGTGGAGGCGCCGCACGGCGCGGGTACAGGCGACATAGAGCACTCTGGCGTCTTCGAGTGCTGTTTTGAGCTTTTGCTCGTGTTTGAGGTGGGTTACCAGCTGGCTGGCGGCGATGCTCTGTCCATTGCTGTTGGTCCCGCTGCTGTAGGGGCTGTCGTTTTCTGGCCCTTGCTGCTCGGCACTGGACAGGGGTGGAGCAATCAGCAACTGGGTCTCGCCGCGCTCGTTGATACGCTCTCGCCAGTACAGCAGGGTGCTGTCGCTTTTACCGCCACCTCGGTTCAAGCCGGGAATGATGACGGTATCAAATTCCAGCCCTTTCGATTTGTGGATCGTCATGACCTGCACCGGGTTGGCTTGGCCACTGCTGGGGGCGGCGTAGAGCTTGGCTACGGCCTGCTCGAAGGCCGCTTGGTCAGCGAGGTCAGGCCCCCTGGCATGAGTTTCCAGCAGATCGAAATACTGCTGGCACCAGGCCAGTTCAGCGCTATCGACCAAGGTTGCCGGTCCCCCGAGGGCGAGCCAGACGCCTTCAATCCACAGGCGCAAAGGTTTTCGCAGGCGAGTCTCCCAAGCGGCTTGCAACACCGCCGCTGTACGCTCCAACACTTGCTGGCCCGCTGCTGACAAGTGGTGCGCAGTGGCGGGGTCCAGTATTCGGCCTGGCAGCCAAGGGAAGTTGGCGTCCCTTGTTATTTCTGCGTTTCTGGGGTTGGCCACCCGGTGCAGATCGGGCAGGGTCAGGCCGCACCAGGGGGCGCGCAGCACCGCGAGCCAGGCGATGCGGTCGGCAGGATTGAGCAGTGCCCGGGTGAGAGACAGCAGGTCCATCACCGGCATACGGCTGGCGAGAGGGTCGATATCGGTGGCTTGCCAAGGAATGTCCGCCCGGTAGAGGGCCTCAAGGATGGCACCTAGATGAGTGCGAGCCCGGGTGAGGATGGCAATAGAACCATGGGGGTCCTGGGCCAGAGCTGCCTGTACACGAGCGACAACAGCCTGGGCCTCCGCCTCGGGATGACTGGTAGAGGGGAGCAGGTCCAGAGTCACTTCCGCCTGGGGGTCGCCGCTGTTGGCGGCTTGTGCGGGGGCATAGGGAACAGCGCCGCGACCGATATCCTCACGGGCGGGAAACACCGTGCGGAAGGTGTGATTGACCCAGTTTACCAACTGTTGATCAGAGCGAAAGTTCACGCACAGGTCAAGGGACGTCAACTCAACCTGACTCACCATACCCTGCCGGGCCTCGAGAAACAGGCCGACGTTGGCATTGCGAAAACCGTAGAGGGACTGCATGCCATCACCGACGATAAACAGGGTACGCCCATCGCCGGGCTGCCAGCCGGCTATCAGTTTTTTGAGCAGGTCGAATTGCAGCGACGAAGTATCCTGAAACTCGTCCACCAGGATATGGCGGATCTGATAATCGAGCCGCAGAGACAGATCGCTGGGCTCGTCCTCTTCTCCCATCGCGCGCTGTGCCGCCAGAGTGATTTCGGTAAAGTCACAGGCGCGGTTGGTCTGGAAGACCAGAGACAGTTCTGCAACCAGGCGCGGTAGCAGCAGTGCCAGAGCTTCCAGGAGTTGCCACTGGCTGTCGCTGTAGCCAGGGGCCGGCAAGTGGCGCAAGTCAGTGAGTAATTCCAGCAGACCCGGTTGCGAGCGGCACCAGTCGATGACGGCTGCCAGCTGTTGTTTGGCACTGTCAGCCCGCTCTGGCTGCAGGGCGTCCTTGGCGGTGGGAAAGCCACTGCGCTTGTCGACTTTGGCACGCCAGCTACCGGCCTTGGTAAGCAACAGGTCGGCGACATTGAGCCAGGCATCGAGATTGGCCGTACTGGGGCTGGTGTCGGGCAAGTCGCGCATACCCAGGCATTGGGTCATTGGATTGGCGATGCGAGAGTGATTGAGATTGGCAGCCGCATAGTCACACAGCAGGGCGATATCCGACGCCACGGGTTGCAAACTGCGGCGCAGGGCTGTGAGGCACTCTGCCACAGTGTCGGCCAGGGATTCTTCCAGAGCCTCGCGGGCACCGCGGCTGCTGAGAAGAGGCTTCAGCCATTGTTCGCGACGTCCCAGCAGATCCTGCAGGAGGTTCTCCAGGGTGCTGAGGTTGTTGTCCAGATGGGTGAGCAGCAGCGCCAGGCTATCGCCTACCGGCCCGGGTTGGTCGAGCTGAGTAAAGAGGGCACGGATGGCTTCGCGGTAGTGAGGCTCGGCTTGCTCGGCCGGTTCCGGGAGGTCGCCAAGCCCGGTTTCCACGGCCAGCTGGCGCGCCAGGTGCCGACACAGGCTGTCGATGGTCATGATGCGCAGTCGGCCGGGGTTGGCGAGCAGCTGCCAATCCTGGTGGCGATCCCGGGCTAATACATGCTGCGCGTCTTCCCAGATGGCCCGTTTGTAAGGGTCGCCCGGGGGAGGGTGCTGACCATCCACCAGAGCACCGAGAATACGCTCCTGCATCTCGGCGGCCGCCTTGCGGGTAAAGGTGATTGCCAATACCTGCTCCGGGTGGTCACACTCTGCCAGCAGGCGCAAAGTGCGGCGGATCAGCAGCCCGGTTTTGCCGGAGCCTGCGGGGGCACTGACGGCAAAGGAGCGGCTGATATCCAGTGCCTGGTCGCGGACTGGCTGGTCGGCCACGGCTGTCTTATCGGAACTCATGGCTGCTGTCTCGGTGCTCATGGCTGTTTTTCCTGAGCTCATGGTTATATTTCCAGGGCTCATGGCTGTACCTCCGTGTAGCGGGTCTTGAAGCGGCGCAGACGGTCGCGTCCTGGCCAGCGGTTCAAGGGCTCCAGGTCGCCGCCGTAAGCCGCTGCCTCGCGGCTGAAAAAGACTACCGC
>JALNZZ010000098.1 GCA_023229065.1 Porticoccaceae bacterium | reverse complement strand
TATGTGGTCAGGGATGGCGACGTGGTGCACTTCAGGTTCAACGTATAGCGGACCGGCTTGCACCCAGGCAGATTGAATAACTACAAAGGAGGCACCGGCTCATGTCTTTGCAAGGTACTCTCGCACTGGTCACTGGGGCCGCAGGCGATACCGGCACGGCCACTTGTCAGGCACTGGCCCAGGCTGGGGCGACGGTTATTGCCGCAGGCCGCAGGCACAGTGCAAGCGTGCCGGGTGCCAGCGAATGGGTGGAGCTGGATGTCACCAGTGAGGACAACTGGGACAGAGTGATCGACCTGATCCAGAAGCGCTATGGACGGCTCGATATTCTGGTCAATAACGCCGGCATCAACCGTATCGAAAAATTCGAAGACGTCTCACTGGAAAGCTGGCGGGCGACCCAGGCGGTCAATGTGGAGGGAGTCTTTCTCGGTATACAGCGCGCCTTGCCCCTGCTTAAGCAAAGCGGCCCGAACCGGCGTGGAGGTGCTTCCGTGATCAATATATCGTCCATTGCCGGTCTGGTGGGTGCCGAGTTGAACAGTGCTTACTGTGCCAGTAAGGGGGCTGTCCGCTTGTTAACCAAAGCCCTGGCGCTGGAATTCAGTGCACTTGGGTACCGCATCCGTGTCAATTCGATCCACCCGGGTGGCATCAATACCGGGATGGTTGAATCCATTTTTCAGGCTAGCGTCGATCTCGGTCTGCTGGACTCGCGGGAGACAGCCCGACAGCTGGCTACGGCAGCACATCCTTTGGGACGGTTGGCTGAGCCGACAGAAATTGCCGCTGGCATTCGTTTTCTTGCTTCTTGTGAGTCAAGCTACATGCAAGGTAGCGAACTGACGATCGATGGTGGGTATACAGCTCGCTGATTCATGCCATACGGCTGTATACCCCGTTCGAGCCGTTAGCGCTGGCGAACTTCTCGGGTAACCTGATCCAGATTCATGCGATAGATCTGCCAGCCGACGCCGGGCGTGAAGCGCAGGTTGTCGTAGTAGGTGCCCAAAACAATATCGACGACATCGTCATTGTCATGCCAGGCTTGAAGGTAGCTGGACATGCTCGCTTGACCGCCAACTCCATCGGCAGGCAGGCTGTCCACGGTGACCAGCTGGGTGCCAATCAAGTGCTGGGTAGCGTCGAAGGAGCCGAGGGCTTCCATCACCACCTCTACCCACTGGTCTGGCCCCTGGCGACGGAACATTTCCTCACCGTGCATGGTGACGGTAATTTCGGCATCCGCTGTGAAGATGCGATGGTAGATCGCCCGGCCTTCGGCAATGTTTTCGGGGGTATTGGTGCCGATAAGATCTGTAGCACGGGCATATAAGCGACGCAGGTATTCGATTTCCTGGCGGGCAACGGTGGTGGCTACCGGGTCAGCAGCTTGAGTGCCGGGTGCTTTTTCTGCCCAGGCTGGTGCGGTGGAAAATGTTGCCGCCAGAGTGAGTACAGCGACGCCGAGTATATTGCGATAGATGGGGTTCATAAGTTCTTATCCTTCAGTTTTTATTAAGCTATGTTTTATTGGGCTATGCCGCGTGCGGCGTGATGACCTTCACGAATTGCCACCTGTAGATAACGGGGGCTGCGTACATCGCCGACGGGAATGATCTGGCCAGACCAGTCGTGCAGCTCGTCGAGCAGGTCGCGGTTGCCGATGTTGTAAGACACGAATACCACCGTGTCTGCTGCCACTGTCATGGCTGGGCCACCAAAGCGGCGGCTGATCTGTACCGTATTCTCTTCGACCGCGTCCAGGCGGCCATAGGTAATGAGGGTAAAGTCGCCCTTGGCCAACCGCTCCAGTGCCGGTTCGGCGGACAAGCTGGCTTCCAGCCCGGGGGCGAAGCGACTGTGGCCGGTGACAAAGGTAACTGCGATCCCTTTTTGAACCAAAAACTCGGCCGCGGCTACTGCTTCGTAATGACCGCAGTCGTCGTAGACCACTGCGTGCTGGCCCCAGTCCCGTCCACTTGTGTCCAGCAGCAAGTCGTGGCTCGAGACAACCTGACGGCGCTCGATGCCTGCAGTCACATGGCCGGGGCTGAGGTGCTGACGACCGTCGAGGCGCGGTGTTGAGCCGGTGGCGACAATGAGCACATCGGGAGCCATATCCTGAACGTCACTGGCTTCGATATAGGTATTGAGACGGACTTCCACACCGAGACGATAGATTTCGGACTCCAACCAGTCGCAAATATCGCCGATCCCGATGCGGCGTGGTGCCCGGCGAGCAACATTGATGCTGCCGCCGAGATCGCTGGTGGCTTCAGCCAGAGTCACTTGATGCCCGCTCAGGGCTGCAACCCTGGCTGCTTCCAGGCCGGCGGGGCCACCGCCAACCACCAGTACTCGTCGGGGGGTGGCTGCCTGAGTGATCAGGTCTTCCGACAGGGTTGCTTCGTAGCCTACAGCGACGTTGACGGTACAGCCGAGGCGTCCCATGGTCAGCAAACCACCGATACAGCCGTGGTTGCAGCCAATACAGGGGCGCACCTCATCCACTCGCCCCTCCAGCGTTTTGCGCACGATGTCAGGGTCGGCGATATGGGCACGCGTCAATGCGACCAAATCGGCGTCACCGCTGGCAATGACCTGGTCCGCTTCTTCCAGGGTGCGGAAGCGGCCGGTGACCAGTACAGGCACTTTCACAGCTTGCTTGACCGGGGAGCCATAGGGCAGCTCGTAGCCGACGGGTTCGTGCATGGCGCCGATGATTTTGTGGGGGTTGTAGTCGGTTCCCAGGGTCAGGTTCACGAAATCGATCAGGCCGCGCTCATGAAAGATGTTGGTCAGGCGCGCTACATCGTCGGGACCCATGCCGCCGGGTAGCAGTTCAGAGCTGAGCCGAACCCCGAGAGCCATGTGCGCAGGCAGTGCTTCGCGCACGGCAGTGAGAAGTTCCAGTGAGAGTCTGATGCGGTTGTCAAAGTTGCCACCGTACTCATCGTCGCGGAAGTTGTAAAGTGGCGACAGGAATTGCTGGACCAAATACCCATGTGCCATGTGCAGTTCGACGCCATCGAGACCGCCGTCAGCGCAATCCCGGGCTGCAACCACATAGCAATCGATCAGTTCGCGAATCTGCTGCTGACTCATGGGTTCCGACTGAATGCCTACCAGCGCACCAACGGTATCGGAAGAGGACCAGGGGGGAGAGCCGTCAGCTTGGGGTATTTCGTTACCAAGGTGACCGATTTGCTGGAATACCTTCATACCGTAGGGGCGCACTTTCTCCATCAGCTTGCGGTAGCCATCGACCAGGCCTGGAGCACCAGAATACAGAAACGGATAGGCTGAGCTGTGTACGGAGACCAGCTCCAGGATCGTGAGGCCCACCCCGCCGCGGGCGCGTGCCAGGTGGTAATCGATCAGCGTGTCACTCATGGTGCCGCCGCCGAGACCCGTGCCGTGGCCTGTGCGCACCACACGGTTGGGAACTGTTACAGGGCCAAGATCAATGGGTTTAGTTATGTGATTGAGTGCCATAGGTAAAAACCTTATCTTTATTGCGTCAAACCTGGATTTTCACCTGTGCAGACAGTATCTACAAGAGCTTCTGCCCATATTGGCAGTCCTGGTAGTAGTAAAACGGTGCGGCTACGGCTAGCTGTCACAGTCTCAGACGCTGCACCTCTCCAGCGGCAACCTGACCGGCGAGACGACCGAAAACAATGGCGCCACCTACAGCAATGCCTCCACCTCCATAGCGGCTGCCCTGCCAGCAGCCAAGAACCTCCCCCGCAGCATACAGGCCCGGGATGACGGTGTTGTGGTGGTCTCGAACATGGGTAAATTTGTCGATATCAAGGCCAGCGCAGGTGTTGCCGATAATAGCCGCGCGGATTTCAACCGCGTAAAAAGGGGCCTGCCTGACAGGAAACAGCTTGGGAGCTTGCTTGAAGAACAGGGTGTCTTCCCCCGCATCACAATCATTATTGTAGGCCGCTACAGTTTGCTCCAAGGCCACCGCATCAATACCCACTGCGACGGCGAGCTCAGATAAGCTTTCAGCCACTTTGACCTTACCTTTGGCGACCTGCTCGCGTATGGTTGGCTCCTCCCAGCTAGGGATGTTTGTGCCGGCGCCGTAGGGGTCCAGGTAACGAGTATCAGAGCTCGCCTCCATCAGGGTTGATTCATCAAAAATACCCCAGCAACGGCGCTCGGTTTGCTCCTCTATGAGGTAACCGCACACGCTGTAGGGGGAGAGTTCTGACATAAAACGCTCGCCTTCCTTGTTTACCACAATAATCCAGGGCGGTAAAAAGGGCTCAAGTGCTCGCATAAACCCTGACGTAGGAAGAATCAGCCCGGTATTTTGGCCGACTACCTTCGCGCCAATCTTTTCCCCCATAGTGATGCCATCGCCCAGAATAAAGGGGTTATCCCGGTGTACGGCCCAGGTCCACCCATCGTGCCAGGCAGCGGGGTAGAGCCGTTTGACCATTTCGGAGTTATTGCCAAATCCGCCTGTCGTCACAATCACTGCTGGAGCAAAAATTTCAGTGTCTTGAGCTCGTACCCCGACAACTCTGCCTTGTCGGTAGATCAGAGAGTCGACTCTGCAGTTCAATACCGTTTCAATGCCTCGACTCCCTGCCGCGTTGAGCAGTGCTGCCGCAATTCCTTCGCCGGCACCTTTGCAGGCATGACCTCTAGGCACGTTATCAACCCCGGAGCAGACCAGAAAATCCGTTGAAAATTCAGCTCCATTATCGATAAGCCATTCAATTGCTGGGCCAGCATGATTGGCGTAATACCAGACCAGGTCCGGGCGCATCTTCCACTGATTGAGTGTCATCAAATAATCGTAAACATCTCTTGGGGTATCCCCTTCGACACCCTTTTCCCTTTGTATTGATGTATTGCCAGCATAAAACACACCGCCGGAGTAGCCAGTCGCTCCTCCGAGGTGTTTGTCTGCCTCCAGCACGATGCAAGAAGCCCCGGCATCATGAGCCTCAATGGCTGCAGACAGCCCGGCACCACCGCCTCCGACAACAATCACGTCATAATCCCACTGCATAGACTCTCTCCTTTATTTTGTTGGTCGAAGACCACTTTTTGTACAGTGAATCCAGAGGGTTGAACAGGGTCAATTCGGCAAAGACCAAGCAACTCTTTTAAAAAGCATAAATGTTTTTAAAATGAAGTAGTATCTCTTGTGCAGTTTTACTCATGGCAAAAGATCATCCTGGGTTTGCCAGGAAGGGGATAAAGTGAACGCCATCCGTCTGCAGCTGCAGGTTATCCTCTGAAAGTTGGGAGAATTGAGAACTCGTGTCTAACCAAGCAATTGAGATTTACAAAAAGCGCCGTAGCCAGTATGCCCTGGGCAGGAATCTGACAGCCAGCAGAGAGCAGGTTACGGCTTTGGTCAAGGAAGCAGTGCGCCAGGCACCGTCATCCTTCAACTCGCAAAGCTCGCGGGTGGTGATGTTGTTTGGAGAGCAAAGTGAAAAGTTCTGGCAGCTGACCAAAGAGGCGCTGCGACCCTTGGTAGCTGCCGATGCTTTTGGCCGCACAGAGCAGAAATTGGACAGCTTTGCGGCAGGGGTGGGTACGCTGCTGTTTTATGAAGACCAGGATGTTGTGAAAGGAATGCAGGAACAGTTTGCGTCCTATGCCGAAAACTTTCCGATCTGGTCTGAGCAAGGGTCTGGTATTGCCCAGTTTGCGGTGTGGACAGCGTTGGCTGAAGCGGGTATCGGTGCCAGTCTGCAGCACTATAATCCGGTCGTGGATGATGCCGTGGCAACAACCTGGAGCATTCCAGCCCAGTGGAAACTGCGTGCCCAGATGCCGTTTGGCTCCAATGAAGCCGGCTTTGGTGAAAAAACCTTTATGGACGACGAGCAGCGCTTTTTGATCTTTGACTGAGCGCTGCTGGTCTCCAAAGTGCTGAGGCATGACGGGATATCCATCATGCCTCAGCCTGCCAGAGCGCTATTGCAGTAGAGTCACACTACGCTGCATAGCGACTGGGGGCGGAGAACAGACCTGAATCAGTACCGTTCCAGCCAGTGGGCATAGGGTGCGGGCAAAGTCCAGGAGGCGCGGTCAATCTTCAGTTCTCGAGCCGCGTGGTACGCCCAGTGCGGGTTTGCCAGGTGGGCTTTGCCTACCATGACCAGGTCGAGCTGGTTGTCCCGAACTGCTTGCTCCGCTACCTGAGGGTCGCCGAAGCCCCAGGCAGAGGCTACCGGAAGGCCCGCTTCACGGCGCACTCGTTCAGCAATCGGCCCCATAAAGCCGGGTGCCCAGGGAATCCTGGCCTGGGACGTACTAAAGCCAATGCTGACGTTCATCAAGTCCAGTCCAGCCTCCTTGAGTCCGCGAGTCAAATCAATAGATTCTGTCAGGGTCTGTTCGTCGTTGCCGTCGAATTCGAGTACGCCGAAACGGATGGCGAGGGGCAAATGCTCAGGCCAGACTTCTCGTACTGCGGCAAAAGTTTCACGCAAAAAGCGGCTGCGATTCTGGTAGTTGCCCCCGTAGGCGTCGGTGCGCTGGTTGCTGTGCTCGGAAAAGAAGCTTTGTGCCAGATAGCCGTGGGCAAAATGCAGTTCGAGCCATTCGAAGCCAACTTCGCGGGCGCGCTTGGCGGCAGCGACAAAGTCATCGCGCACTCGGGCGATATCGGCCAGGGACATTTCCTGTGGTTGCTTGTTCAGCTGCCCTCCAAAGGCCAGAGGCGATGGAGCAATGGTCTGCCACCCGCCCGAGGCTTCGTCGGCAATGTGGTTGTCGCCTTCCCAAGGGCTGTTGGCGCTGGCTTTGCGGCCTGCGTGGGCGATTTGAATGCCAGGTACTGCACCGTGCTGTTTGATGGCCTGCAGGGTGGGAACAAATGCCTGGGCCAGCTCATCGTTCCAGATACCGGCACAGTGCGGAGTGATGCGGCCTTCTGGAGCTACCGCTGTGGCTTCGACGATAACCAGTCCTGCGCCACCGCGAGCCATGGCGGCATAATTCTGTACGTGCCAGTCATTTACCCGCCCGTCAATAGCGCTGTACTGGCACATGGGAGGGACTGCTATTCGGTTGCGTAGTGTAATGCTCTTGAGTGAAAGAGGTTGGAATAGTGTGGACATGAAAGTTTCCTGGGCTGATAAGAGGCTTGCTCGATACTAGTTGAACAATAAATCAAAACAACTGCCAAGTGATGTCTTGATGCGCTGAATCTTTACACGGCTGCATCCGGCGCTGCGGCCTCTGAGGGTGTTTACGTGTGTTTGGTAGCGCTGCCGGGTAACAGTTTAAAAACACAAGGCCAGAAAAGGGTGGTGGTCGAAGCCAATCACTGTTCGGGCTTGACAAGGTTTTTGCCAAGGTCCAGAATACGCCGCCTTCGAAGGCCATGGCTACGTAGCTCAGTTGGTTAGAGCACAGCATTCATAATGCTGGTGTCGCAGGTTCAAGTCCCGCCGTAGCTACCATATTTCATCGCTTGCTGCTGAGTCAGACGCGGGCGGTGCCTTAAACCCGGTGCAAACCGGGTTTTTTGTGTCTCGAATTCAGCCCATTACTGCTTGTCAAACGCCCGCGATGAGGGTGAGCGCGACTTTGGTGGCCGGCAAAAAGCCCCTAAGACCAATAAGTGTTTTCAATCTCCTGTATAGTGAAATAAAAGTGTAACAAAAAGTGGCTGCGCCCTAGGATTTGCCCAGCAGTACACCAATTACTTACCAAGGAGAGAACCTTTCCATGCTTAGAAAAACAATTCCCCTGTTCGCAGCCGTGGCTATGGCAACCTCTGCCATGGCCATGACAGCATCGGCGA
>JALNZZ010000097.1 GCA_023229065.1 Porticoccaceae bacterium | reverse complement strand
TAAGCTTGCCGTCGAGGGCGGCGAGGCACAGAGCGACGATGTCGGATTGCAGGCGCATCAGGATGGGCTGGGTTTCCGGATCCCCGAAACGGCAGTTGTATTCGATCACTTTGGGGGTGCCGTCGGGCGTGATCATCAGGCCAGCGTAGAGAAAGCCGGTGTAGGTGTTGCCTTCAGCAGCCATGGCGCGCACGGTGGGCAGAATGACTTCGTTCATCACCCGAGTGTGGATGCCGAGGCTTACCACCGGTGCCGGGGAGTAGGCCCCCATACCGCCAGTGTTGGGGCCGGTGTCGCCATCGCCGACCCGCTTGTGGTCCTGGCTGGAGGCCATGGGCAGTACGTGCTCGCCGTCTACCATGACAATAAAGCTGGCTTCTTCGCCTTCGAGGAACTCTTCGATTACGACTCGGCTGCCGGCGTCGCCAAAGGCATTGCCGGCCAGCATGTCGCGCACCGCGGCTTCGGCTTCAGCGAGGTCCATAGCGACGATAACGCCTTTGCCAGCCGCCAGCCCGTCGGCTTTCACCACGATAGGAGCACCTTTTTCTCGCAGGTAGGCCAGAGCCGGTTCTACCTCGGTGAAGTTGCGGTATTCGGCAGTGGGAATGTCGTGACGGGCGAGAAAGTCCTTGGTAAAGGCTTTGGAGCCCTCCAGCTGAGCGGCGCCTTTGCGGGGCCCAAAAATGCGCAGGCCCTCGTTCTCGAAGTAGTCCACCAGACCGTCTACCAGAGGCTGCTCCGGGCCGACAATGGTGAGTTCCACGGCGTTTACTTTGGCAAAGTCTGCCAGCGCCTTGAAGTCGGCGATATCAATGGCGACATTCTCGACACCGGGCTCACGGGCGGTGCCGCCATTGCCGGGGGCAACAAAAACAGTGCTTGCCAGTGGGCTCTGGGCGGCCTTCCATGCCAGGGCGTGTTCGCGGCCACCGCTGCCTATGATAAGTATGTTCATGGTGTCACCTGCTGAGAGAAAAGTTGGAGAGGCCAAGGGGAGAGGGGTTTGGCACCCCTCGTATCACGCTGTCTATCGGCGATCAGTGCCGGAAATGCCGCATCCCTGTAAACACCATGGCAATGCCATGCTCATCGGCAGCAGCGATTACTTCGTTGTCGCGCATTGAGCCACCGGGCTGAATGACGCAGCTGATTCCTGCCGCCGCAGCGTTGTCGATACCGTCGCGGAAGGGAAAGAAAGCGTCGGAGGCCATGACCGCGCCTTGCACGGCAAGACCGGCATGCTCGGCCTTGATCGCGGCGATGCGAGCAGAGTTGACGCGGCTCATCTGGCCGGCGCCGACGCCGATAGTCTGGCGGTTTTTAGCGTAGACGATGGCATTGGACTTGACGAACTTGGCCACCTTCCAGGCGAAGATGAGATCGTGGATCTCGGCCTCGGTGGGTGCTCGTTTGGTAACCACCTTGAGATCTGCTTCGGTAATCATACCGAGGTCGGCATCCTGCACCAGCAGACCGCCGTTGACGCGCTTGAAGTCGAGGGCGACGGGGCGCGAGGCTTCCCAGTCACCGCATTCGAGTACCCGCACGTTCTGCTTGGCAGCGGTTACTTCCAGTGCCTCTGCAGACACGCGGGGGGCGATGATTACTTCCACGAACTGACGTTCGACGATGGCCTTGGCCGTGGCTGCATCCAGTTCGCGGTTAAAGGCGATAATACCGCCGAAAGCGGACTCGGGGTCGGTCTGGTAGGCCAGTTCGTAGGCGACACCGATGCCGTCGAGGCTCACCGCCACACCGCAGGGGTTGGCGTGCTTGACGATCACACAGGCAGGTTTGGTGAAGCTCTTGACGCACTCCAGGGCGGCGTCGGTGTCAGCCACATTGTTGTAGGACAACTCCTTGCCCTGTAGCTGGCGGGCAGTGGCGATGCTGGCGTCCCTGGGCTCGGCTTCAGTGTAGAAGGCGGCCTTCTGGTGGGGGTTTTCACCGTAGCGCATGTCCTGTTGCTTGATAAATTGCAGGTTGAATGTGTCGGAAAAGTCGCGCTTTTCGTTATCGGTATTTCTGGCGCCGAAGTGGTTGGCGATCATGCCGTCGTAAGCGGCGGTGTGCTCGAATGCCTTGACCATCAGGGCGTAGCGGGTGGTATAGGTCAGCTTGCCGCCGTTGGTACGCAGTTCGTCGAGAATGGCGCCGTAATCACCGGCATTGACCACAATGGCCACATCGCGGTGGTTCTTGGCAGCGGAACGGACCATGGTAGGACCGCCGATGTCGATGTTCTCAATGGCTGTGGGGAGGTCGCAGTTGGGGTCGGCCACTGTCGCTGCGAAGGGATAGAGATTGACCACCACCATATCGATGGGCTGGATGCCATGTTCGGCCATCACTGCATCGTCGGTGCCGCGGCGACCGAGGATGCCGCCGTGTACTTTCGGGTGCAGCGTCTTGACGCGGCCGTCCATCATTTCTGGAAAGCCCGTGTAGTCGGACACTTCCAGCGCCTCAATGTCGTTGTCCCGCAGCAGGCGGAAAGTGCCGCCAGTGGAGAGGATTTCTACGCCCAGCTCGGTGAGAGTGCGGGCGAAGTCCACGATGCCGGTCTTGTCGGAAACGCTGATCAGGGCGCGGCGGACGGGTGCTGGTTGGTCGGTCATGAGTGGTCTCGTTGTGTCAAAAGGTCAAAGAAGATTGTACTGCTTGAGTTTCTTGCGCAGGGTGCCACGGTTGAGGCCGAGCATTTCGGCGGCGCGGCTCTGGTTGCGCTGGGTGTAAGTCATCACCGCTTCGAGCAGGGGGCTTTCCACCTGTTCCAGCACTAGCTGATAGAGATCGGTGGCGGGCTGGCCGTCGAGCTCATCAAAATAGTTGGCCATGGCAATTTCCACATGGTGGCGCAGTGACTGGGGCCGCTGCACCGGAATTTCGCCGGTGATATCGGTGTCGTTGTGAAGGGTAAAGCGATTGGCGGCATTCATGCTGCTCTGTCCTGATGTCGTTCGTTCTTGTCAAAAAACCGGTGCAGCGCCTGAACTTGTGCGTCGGCCTCGTCAAGGCTGTTGAAGAAACGCCGGAACTGGTCGGCACCGGGTGTGGCTGTGGGTTGCAGGGTTTCCAGATACCAGCCCACGTGCTTGCGGGCGATGCGGGGGCCAAGTATTTCATCCCCTGTCATGGCGCGGTAGAAGGCGTGGAGGTTGCTCAAGTGATCGAGCAGCGTGTGGCGCACTTCTGCCGAGGTCGGTGGCGACAGTTCGCGACCGGTGGCCAGGTAATGATTGATCTCGCGAAATAGCCAGGGGCGGCCCTGCGCGGCACGGCCGATCATCACTGCTGCAGCGCCAGTATGCTCCAACACCGCCTTCGCCTGACGTGGGCTGGCGATATCACCGTTGGCAAATACGGGAATCGATACTGCCTCGACGATGGCGGCGATGGTGTCGTACTCTGCCTGGCCCTCGAATTTGCAGGCTCTGGTGCGACCGTGTACGGCCAGCGCGCTGATGCCGAGATCTTCGGCGAGACGGGCGATGGTCACGCCATTGCGCAATTCCGGGCTCCAACCGGTGCGAATCTTGAGTGTGACGGGCACATCCACGGCCGCCACGGCGGCGCGCAAAATATCGGCCACCAGACGTTCGTCCTTTAGCAGGGCTGAGCCGGCAGCTTTCCTGCAGACTTTCTTGGCGGGACAGCCCATATTGATGTCGATGATCTGGGCGCCGAGGTCGGCGTTGCGGCGTGCCGCATCGGCCACCATGGCAGGGTCGCCGCCAGCGATCTGCACCATGCGCGGCGCCGTTTCCTCTCGGTGCGGCAGGCGCGAGCGGGATTTGCGGCTGTCCCAGAGGCGGGCATCCGAAGTCACCATCTCCGACACCGCCAAGCCGGCGCCAAAGCTGCGACACAAACGGCGAAACGGCAGGTCCGTCACCCCGGCCATGGGCGCCAGGATGGTTCGGTTTTCGATGGTAAAGGAGCCTATCCGAAACAAGGTGGTGCCTCGTCGCCGCGCGTATCAGGGAAGGGGGCCTATGATACCCCTACGGAACTATTGATTAAACAGGTAGTTGCGGCCCCTGTAAGGGTGAAGCGTTATAAGTGGCTGATTTTTAGGGTGATGGATGAAAAGTCAGCTCCCTGAGAGCCCAAGCCTCTAGCTGGTGGCGAGGCCTGGCAAACCTGTACCCTCAGCAAGTACAGACTAGTTGGACGTTATTTTGTGAGCAGTGAGGCGCACCCACTCCTCGTGGGCAATTAGGGGGTCGAAAGCAAACTCAGGGTAGGCGGCCACCACCTCGGGCGCCTGCTCGCGGGTAATGCCTGACAGGCATAGCTGACCATTGGACGCCGTGAAGGATGTCAGTTTCGGGGCAAGACTGATCAGGGGGCCCGCGAGGATGTTGGCTACCAGGATATCGGCACCCTCTTTCATCAGGGGCTCCGGCGCCTCCTCGGGCAAGTACGTTGTGAGTCGGTCGGAGGCGAGGTGGTTGCGTTCCAGATTGTCGCGGGTGGCGATCAGTGCCTGGGGGTCGTTGTCTACTGCAATGACTCTAGCAGCACCCAGGAGCAGGGCAGCGATGCCGAGAATGCCTGAGCCGCAGCCGTAGTCGATCACTGTCTTGCCGGTGAGCTCCAGGCTGTCCAGCCATTGCAGGCACAAAAAGGTGGTGGGATGAGTGCCGGAGCCAAAAGCGAGTCCAGGGTCGAGACGCAAGTTAACGGCGTCAGGTTCGGGTGGCTCCTGCCAGCTGGGGCAGATCCACAGCCGCTGACCGCACTGGATTGGTTCGAAGTGATCCATCCAGGCGCGCTCCCAGGCTTGGTCTTCGACGCGTTCCCAGTGCAGATCGGCAGTATTGAAGTCTGGCTGCAGGGCAAGAAAGTTGGCACTTAGCTGTGCCTGGTCGGCAGGAAGCTCAAAGAGCCCGGTAATCTTCACGGTTTCCCACAGGGGGGTCTCACCCACGCCGGGCTCCAGGATGGGATTGTCAGCGCTGTCCGCCAGGGTGACAGAGACAGCGCCGCAGTCGAGCAGAGCATCCTCTACGGCTTCGGTGTTGGCGCGCTCTGCGAACAGGTGTACCTGAAGCCAGGCCATGGGGAAGCGCCGGGCCTTAGAGGCCCAGCTTTTTCTCAAGATAGTGGATGTTGACGCCGCCCTGCTCGAAGCCGGTGTCGGTCACCAGATCGCGATGCAAGTCGATATTGCTCCTGATGCCTTCAATGATCAGTTCGTCGAGAGCGTTGCGCATTCGCGCCAGGGCTTCGCTGCGGGTGGGCGCGTGACTGATGATCTTGGCAATCAGGGAGTCGTAGTGAGGCGGAACACTGTAGCCGGAGTAAAGATGTGAATCCACGCGGATTCCGTTGCCGCCGGGGGGATGGTAATTGGTTACCTTGCCGGGACTCGGCATGAAGGTTTTTGAGTCCTCGGCGTTGATGCGGCATTCGAAAGCGTGGCCGTGAAACTGGATGTCTTCCTGGCGGTAGCGCAGCGGCTGACCGCTGGCGATCAGCAGTTGTTCCTTGACGATATCAACTCCGGTGATCATCTCCGTGATGGGGTGCTCCACCTGTACACGAGTGTTCATCTCGATAAAGTAGAAGCGGCCATCCTCGTAGAGAAACTCAAAGGTTCCGGCTCCACGGTAACCGATATCAATGCAGGCTTTGACGCAGGCCTCAAAAACCTCCTGCCTTGCAGACTCGGAGATGCCCGGCGCTGGCGCCTCTTCCAGTACCTTCTGGTGACGGCGCTGCAGGGAGCAATCGCGGTCGCCGAGGTGGATGGCGTTGCCCTGACCGTCGGCCAGCACCTGCACTTCCACATGGCGGGGGTTTTCGAGGAACTTCTCCATGTAGACGGTAGCGTCACCAAAGGCCGCTTTAGCCTCGCTCTGGGTAATGCTTACCGCTTTGAGCAGGTGTGCTTCGTTGTGAACCACTCTCATACCGCGCCCGCCGCCGCCAGCGGCAGCCTTGATGATGACCGGGTAGCCAATGTCGCGGGCCAGTTGATAGGTGCGCTCACTGTCATCGGTGAGGGAGCCGTTGGAGCCCGGCACTGTGGGCACCCCGGCTTTGCGCATGGCTTCAATGGCGGATACCTTGTCCCCCATTAAGCGAATGACTGCAGGGGTGGGGCCGATAAAAACAAAGCCACTCTGCTCCACCTGTTCAGCAAAGTCGGCATTCTCGGCGAGGAAGCCGTAACCGGGGTGCACCGCCATCGCGTCGGACACTTCCATGGCGCTGATCAGGGCCGGGATATTGAGATAGCTCTGATTGGATGGATTGGGGCCGATACACAGGGTTTCGTCCGCCAGCTGCACGTGCATCAGGTCGGCGTCCGCCTTGGAGTGGGCGGCCACGGTACGAATACCCAGTTCCTTGCAGGCGCGCAGAATGCGCAGGGCGATTTCACCGCGATTGGCGATCAGGACTTTTTCGAGCATGGGCATTTCCGGGCTCTCAAATAATGGTGATCATGGGCTGGTCGAACTCGACGGGCTCGCCGTCCTCCGCCAGAATCGCGCCGACCGTGCCGGCTTTGTCGGCCTCGATCTGATTCATCATTTTCATGGCTTCGACAATGCACAGTACATCGCCGGCTTTCACCGCTTGGCCCACCTCGACGAAAGGCGGTGAACCCGGTGCAGGGGAGCGATAGAAGGTTCCCACCATGGGCGATTTCACGACATGGCCATCAATGGCCGCGGCTGCTGGTTCTTCCTCGGTGGGCGCAGGGGCGGGCGCAGCAGCGGCTGGGGCCTGGGGCGGTGCGACCTGGTACTGGGCAGGTGCCATCATTGTGGGTGCAGGATGAGAAAAGCCAGCGCGACTGATACGCACCGACTCCTCGCCCTCCTTGATCTCGATTTCACCAATATTGGACTCTTCGAGCAGTTCGATAAGTTTCTTTATCTTGCGGATATCCATGATAGGTTCCTGGCTGAAAGGGTGGTCATCAGGTGTCAAGCTGGGCCAGAGCGGCGCGCAGTGCCAGCTCGTAGCCCAGCGGGCCGAGCCCGCAGATCACGCCGCGGGCAATATCGGAAAAATAAGACGAGTGACGAAACGATTCCCGCGCATACACATTGGACAGGTGCACCTCAATAAAAGGAATGGCCGTGCCCAGCAGTGCATCCCGCAACGCCACACTAGTGTGGGTGAACGCCGCAGGGTTGAACAGGATAAAGTTCACGCCTTCGTTGCGAGCGTCGTGGATGCGGTTGATCAATTCGTATTCAGCATTACTTTGCAGCGTCTGGCAGTGATGTCCTGCGGCCAGGCAAAGCTCGGTAAGGCGCTGGTTAATGGCGTCCAGGGTCTCGCTGCCGTAGATCCCCGGCTCGCGGGTACCCAGCAAGTTCAGATTGGGGCCGTGCAATACGAGTATGGTTGCCATGGGGCGCTTGTCGCTGTCACTTGTCAGTCAGTGGGGCGAGTCTGCCGCAAAAAAAACAGCTTGTCCAACAAATAGTGGGTTTGCCGACGATGGGTGCATTTTCCTGTATTTTCGCGCAAATTTAGCCGAAGTTCATTTCTTTGCCCGGTGCGGTAAATGGCTTTTTCGGCGCTGATAGCGGGTAGATAGCGACCAGTTGCATGCCTGTTTGGCGCAATTGCTGCAAATTCTCCAAAAATGCAGGTATTTGTCGCCAATGTGTCGCTATCTTTCTAAAGCCTCCCTGACAAGGCTTGGGGTAAGGATCTGGGGAAGGATTTCGGGAGTACTTTGCCCCGCTCGGTAGTAGAGGTAGAGTGGCACGCCATTGCGCTGATTAGCGTTGAGGAGCGCGGTAATTTCCGGGTTTTGATTGGTCCAGTCTCCTTTCAGATAAGTGATGTCGCGCTGCTTCAGGGTAGCGGCAAAGGTGTCGGAGCTGAGGGCGATCCGCTCGTTGGCCAGGCAGGTAATGCACCAATCGGCCGTGAG
>JALNZZ010000096.1 GCA_023229065.1 Porticoccaceae bacterium | reverse complement strand
GATGGAAGTTAATCAAAATATTTAAAAGGGTTCAATTACGCTGCCGCGGAGCTTAAGCTTTAGTCAGCGACCGAACTTCAGGCCCTGTAGCTAGCCTGACAAAATTAATAGAATATTAAAGGGAGACGATCATGTCCAATGCGCCCAAAAACGAGCTGGAGAAGGTGTTTGCCGATGTGGCAAGCAATTATCAAGGTAGCGATATCGACCTTCACGCTGTTTACGCGGAGATGCGGAAAACCAACCCTGTCATGGAAGGTAATTTCATGGAGCAGTTGGGGGTGCCGTCTATAGCGGGGGTGGATCCGAATCGCCCGTGCTTCACGCTGTTCAAATATGACGATGTCATGCAGGTAATGCGAGATGCTTCACAATTTACCAGCGGATTTATCGCTGAAGGTCTGGGTGCGTTCTTCGACGGATTGATCCTTACAGCAATGGACGGTGAGCAGCACAGGAACATGCGTAATCTGCTGCAGCCAGTATTCATGCCGGATACGGTCAATCGCTGGAAAGAGGATCGCATAGACGGGGTCATCCGGGAAGAATTCATTAAGCCCCTGGTTCCGCAGAAGAAGGCGGATCTGATGGACTTCGCTCTGTATTTTCCCATCAGGGTGATTTATTCGTTGATTGGCTTCCCCAGCGATCAACCTGAAAAAATCAAACAGTACGCCGCCTGGGCGCTAGCCATTCTGGCCGGGCCGCAGGTTGACCCGGCCAAGGCTCAGGCAGCCAAGAAGGCAGCGATGGAAGCGGTGGGTGCGCTCTATGACGCCATCAAGCTGGTCGTCGCTGAGCGTCGCGCCGAGGGTGGCTCAGGCGATGATCTGATCAGTCGTCTCATCCAGGCTGAATATGAGGGTCGCTCGTTGGATGATCACGAAATTACTACATTTGTGCGCTCATTGTTACCGGCCGCTGGGGAAACCACCACGCGTACTTTTGGGACCCTGATGACGTTGTTGCTTGAGAATCCCGAGTTGCTGGAGCGCGTGCGCAATGATCGCAATCTGGTCAACAAGGCCATCGATGAGTCCATTCGCTATGAACCGGTAGCGACATTCAAGGTTCGCCAGGCCGCAGAGGACACCGAGATTCGTGGCGTCAAGATTCCAAAGGGCGCGATGGTCTCCTGCATCGTCAGCTCCGCCAACCGCGATGAAGACGTCTATGAGAATGCCGACGTGTTTGATATTGACCGTCGTCCGCGTCCCTCGTTCGGTTTTGGTTTCGGCCCCCATATGTGTATCGGTCAGTTCGTGGCCAAGACGGAAATCAACTGCGCGCTCAATGCTGTACTGGACATGATGCCTAATATACGGCTCGATCCGTCGAAGCCTGCCCCCGAGATCACCGGTGCCCAATTGCGCGGCCCGCATCAGTTGCACGTTATCTGGGATTGATGCTCTCTTTCTAGAGGCTTGAACAGGCCGTCCAGCTCTGCTGGCGGCCTTTTTTTCGTTCAGATTCCCATTCTTACCCCTTTTCTGCAGCCGATCGGCGCCGCTGGCAGTTCCGCAAAAAATCTTATATATACACAAATCAAAAAAGTGTTTAAGTTTTGTGTATCTTGGTCTATCATGAGTCAACAATCACAATCCGCTAAAAGCGAAGGGGAGCAACCATGAAACTCGACGACCTCATCCTTGTAAGTGTGGACGATCACGCCATTGAGCCGCCGGACGCGTTCAAGCACCACATGCCAGAAAAATTCAAAGGTCGAGAGCCGCGCGTTGAGAAACGGGGTGAGCGCGATGTATGGGTCTTCGAGGATGAAGCCACTGGATACATGGGGCTTAATTCCGTTGTAGGACGCCCGAAGGAAGAATACGGGATGGAACCGCTTGGCTACGACCAGATGCGCCGTGGCACATGGGACGTCAAGGCCCGGGTGGATGACATGAATGCTAACGGGGTGCTTGGCTCCCTGTGTTTTCCAACCTTTCCTGGCTTTGCCGGTCAGCGCTTCCAGGCCCATTCGAACAGAGACGTCGCCTTGGCGGCGATTCGCGCCTATAACGACTGGCATCTGTATGACTGGTGTAATGCCATGCCGGGCCGTTTCATCCCCCTGATGCTGGTGCCCTATTGGGACATGAACGCAGCAGTTGCTGAGATCAAGCGGCTATCGGCGCAAGGTGTGCACGCGCTGTCGTTCTCCGACAATCCTGCCCGCTTGGGTTATCCGTCGATCCACGACGAGTACTGGGACCCGATGTGGAAGGCATGTGCCGACAACAACGTAGTGATCTGCTGTCACATCGGATCGGGGGGCAAGGCTGAGCATGCTTCGGATCTGTCGCCCATTGACGCCTGGATCACCACCATGCCGATCTCCATCGCCAATGCGGCGGCTGATTGGATCTGGGCACCCATGTGGAAGAAGTACCCCACGTTACGTATGGCGTTGTCCGAGGGCAGCATTGGCTGGGTGCCGTACCTGCTGGAACGCGCTGACTTTACTCACCGTCACCATAAAGCCTGGACCAACGCGGACTTCGGTGGAAAGATGCCGAGCGATATCTTCCACAAGCATTTCATTACCTGCTTCATCGAAGACAACTTTGGCCTGCAGAACCTGCACTTCATGAATGAAGACATGGTCACCTGGGAAAGTGATTACCCGCACTCCGACTGCACTTGGCCTGAGTCGCCCGAGACTGTTTGGGCGGGCCTCAAGCACCTGACCCGTCAGCAGATCGACAAGGTCACTCACCTCAACGCAATGCGGGAGTTCTCGTATGATCCGTTCTCGATTCTGGGTCGTGAGAACTGCACGGTTGCCGCTCTGCGTGCTCAAGCTACACATGTCAGCACCGAGCCCGCGTTGGGATTGGGTGGTGCAGAGGTGACGCGCAAGGATGGCAAGCCGATTACATCCGGCGACATCAACGCGATGTTCGACGCAGCAGACGCAAAAACGGCAATCTGACCGGCAGCTGATATTGTCCCTCCAGCGGGGCAGCCGGTTGTTGCCCGAGGTGCTTTAAGTAGCCAAGAGTGACTTGTTGATGAGTATCTCCCAGTTTAAATACAGCATTATTCCCGAAGAGGCAGAAGCGCTTCGCCGGGAAGTCAGAGCGTTTCTGGCAGAAGCGCTGAAAGGTTATCCCGCAGTGAAGCGTGCCTATTCCTGGATGGGATTCGACGCGCAGTTCAGTCGTTTGCTTGGTTCCAGAGGCTGGTTGGGGATGGCCCTGCCGAAGCAGTACGGTGGTGGCGAAGCGTCACCCTTTGCCCGTTACGTGATCATCGAGGAATTGCTCGCCGCTGGCGCGCCGGTTTCGGCGCACTGGATCGCGGATCGCCAGAGCGCACCCTTGATACTGCGCTTTGGTACCGAAGCGCAGAGAGAAAAATATCTCCCGCCGATCTGTCGCGGAGAGAGCTATTTCTGTATCGGAATGAGCGAACCCAACTCCGGTTCCGATCTGGCGTCGATCACATCTAACGCACAGAAGACTGAGGCAGGTTGGTTGCTCAATGGGCAAAAGGTCTGGACTACCAACGCCCAGCATTCGCATTACATGATTGCCCTGGTGCGTACAGGTGACAAAGAGGAGAGCGGTCGGCACGGCGGTATGTCGCAGTTCATTATCGACCTGTCCTTGCCTGGCGTTACGATACGGCCGATTGCCGATCTGTCCGGCAACGAGCATTTCAATGAAGTGTTCTTAGATAACGTCCAGCTTGATAACGATGCGCTGATTGGCGCGGAAGGCAACGGCTGGGGCCAGGTGACCGCCGAGCTGGCATTCGAGCGCAGCGGCCCGGAGCGCTTTCTGAGCAGTATCGCCCTCATACACACGGCCATTGCCGCCATCGGCAAACAGCCTGATGCGTTGCAGGCGCGCGATATCGGGCGCATCACCGCACGATTGGTCACATTGCGCAATATGTCCCTGGCCGTTACGCAGCAACTCAGCGAAGGGCAGAATCCGGCCTGGGCCGCTTCCTGCGTCAAGGATCTGGGCAACGTGTTTGAACAGGATCTCCCCGAAATACTGCAGTTGCTGGTTGAAGATCAGCCGCAGGTGGGAGGAGGATCCGACCACGCGCAGGTGCTGGCGTATCTGACCCAGATGGCTCCTTCCTTCTCGCTGCGTGGAGGTACTCGTGAAATCCTCCGCGGGATCATTGCACGTGGACTGGGGCTTCGATAATGAGAGAACTTTTTGAGTCGACTATAGAGCGTCTGTTGAGTGATATCGCTACGCCGGAATATGTCCGCGCGGCCGAACAGAACGTGTGGCCAGCCGATCTTTGGCGAGCGCTCGAGGAAAACGGCATTACGCTTGCCGGAGCGCCGGAGGAAGTGGGCGGTTCCGAGGCCAGCTGGGCTGACCTTTTTGTTATCGTGCGTGCGGCCGGTCAGCATGCCGCACCAGTGCCGCTGGTCGAAATGCTGCTGGGTAACTGGTTGCTTGAGCAATGCGGTATCGGTTCGCGCAGCGGAATCCTGACTGTTGCCACTGACTCCACCCTGACATGTTCTGCTGGTGCGCTGTCAGGTGAACTGCGTTATGTCCCCTGGGGACGTAACGCCGAACTGGTGGTTACTGTCGTGACCAGCGACGAGGGGTATGACGTGGTGTTGCTGGAGCCGGCCGCCGCAGAACGTATTGTGGAGGGGGTGAACGTTGCTGGTGAGCCGCGCGATATATTGCATTTTTCCGCCGCGCTGCCCTTGGCTTCGGTGCCATTGCCTGCCGGATTGTCGCCTTCGGTGCTGTTGGCTGGCGGTGCGATGCTGCGCTCTGCGCAGATTGCGGGTGCCTTGACGGCCATCATGACACTCACCTCGGCCTATGCAGGCGAGCGAAAACAGTTTGGTCGTCCCATCTCCGCGTTTCAGGCCATCCAGCAACAGCTCGCCGTGCTGGCTGAACAGACTGCAGCCGCGAACATCGCAGCCGAAGCAGCATTTGCGCAGTCTGATACAGCATTGGCGACATTCAGCATCGCTGCGGCCAAGGTCAGCACCTCCGATGCGGCCAGCCAGGCCACTAGTATCGGGCATTCGGTGCATGGTGCGATTGGCTTTACGCGGGAATACTCGCTCCATTTGCTGACCCGCAGGTTGTGGGCCTGGCGCAGCGAATTCGGCTCGTCCACCTATTGGAGCAAGTTGCTCGGAGAGGCTGTGTGCAATGCCGGTGCGGAAGGTTTCTGGCCGCTCATCACGCAATCACACAACGAACAGCTTCCTATTTCAGAATAAGGATGACACCCATGGAGCAATTTCTTCAAGTTGAAAGAAACGGCGGTGTAGTAGTGGTGAGGATGAACAGTCCGGATACCCGCAACGCGCTGTCCGACCCTGCGCAGATGGAGGAATTCGTCGATCTCTGTGCGCAGCTCAGGCGTGACCAGAGCGCCCGAGTGATGGTGTTGACTGGCAACGGCAAGGCGTTCTGCGCCGGCGGCAACATCAAGGACATGCAGAACCGGGAAGGTATTTTCGGTGGTTCTCCGTATCAACTTCGTGATACCTACCGCAATGGTATTCAGCAAATCCCGCTGGCGCTCTACGAGCTGGATATACCGATCATTGCGGCTGTCAACGGGCCTGCTATCGGTGCCGGGCTGGATCTGGCCTGCATGTGCGACATTCGTTACGCCAGCGAGAAGGCACTGTTTGCAGAGAGTTTTGTCAAGCTAGGTATTGTGCCTGGTGATGGCGGTGCCTGGCTGCTGCCCCGGATTATCGGCATTCCCAAGGCGAGCCTGATGGCGTTTACCGGGGATACCATTGATGCGGTACAGGCGCTTGAATGGGGGCTTGTGGAGAAGGTCTGCTCTCCCGAGGATCTGGAGCCCGAGGTTCTGGCGCTGGCCGAGCGCATTGCTGCGAATCCCGGCCATGCCCTGCGCCTGTGCAAGCGACTGTTGCGTGAAGGGCAGCACATGCGGCTGGATTCGTTGCTGGAGCTGTCCGCCGCGTATCAATCGCTGGCGCACCACACCGCTGATCATCAGGAGGCGGTCAACGCCTTCGTGGAAAAGCGCACGCCCAATTACAAAGATCAGTAACACGCCGTTCAAGGAGAGCGTCACGATGCGAAGAGTATTTCGTGAAGATCACAACATGTTCAGAGAGCAGGCCCGTCGCTTCATCGAGCGGGAAATCGTTCCGAATCTGCACGAATGGGAAGCGGTGGGTATCGTGCCCAAGGCGGTATGGCTGAAAGCCGGCGAAATGGGCTTGCTGTGTTCAACTGTGCCTGAAGAATACGGCGGTGCGGGTGGCGATTTCGGGCACTCTGCTGTGATGATCGAAGAGCTGGCACGCGCCAATGCCACCGCTGTGGGTTTCACTACCCATTCGGAGATCGTCGCGCCCTATCTTGTCGCCTACGGTTCAGAAGAGCAAAAACATAAATGGCTGCCCAAAATGGTCAGCGGCGAAATGATTGGCGTAATTGCCATGAGCGAGCCGGGCATCGGCAGTGACCTGCGATCCATGCGCACCGTGTTACGCCACGAAGGGGATGAATACGTCGTGTCTGGTCAGAAAACCTTTATCACCAACGGCGGTAACGCCGACCTGGTGGTAACGGCTACCAAGCTGGACCCAGCCGGCAAGGATCTTACGCTGGTATGCGTGGAGGCTGACCGGGCCGGCTTTTCCAAAGGCCGACTGCTCGACAAGATTGGCCTTAAAGGCCAGGATACCGCTGAGCTGTTTTTCGACGACGTGCGGGTACCCGAAAGTAACCGGCTCGGTGAAGAGAATCAGGGATTCAAGTACCTCACCCATCAGCTTGCCTGGGAAAGATTGATCATTGCGTTGCGCGCGGCACAGTCGATTGAAACGCTGCTCGAAGAAACAATTACCTATACCCGTGAGCGCAAGGTGTTCGGTAACACTGTATTTGATTTCCAGAATACTCGGTTCAAGCTGGCTGAAGTGAAAGCCAACGCGACAATGTTGCGGGTATTCGTGGACGACTGTCTGGAAAAGGTCATGGCGGGTGAGTTGACCGCCGATGTAGCGGCGATGGCAAAACTGCTCGGCTCCGAGATGCAGGGAAAGATGCTTGACGAGTTGCTCCAGTTGCACGGTGGTTACGGTTTCATGAGCGAGTACAAGATAGGGCGTGCCTGGGTTGATGCCCGTGTTGCGCGAATCTACGGTGGTACCTCGGAGATCATGAAAGAGATCATCAGCAGGGGTCTTTAAGAAGGGCGTGGTATTCAGGGCTTTCCGGCTAAAACAACAATAAGAAGGAGATAGTTTATGTTATCGGTATTTAGAAATGTCATCCTGATTGTCGCAATATTCCTTATTGCCAACGTATTTGGTCAAGGCATCCCGGAAAATCGCTACGCCGAAGAGGCCGATCGCGCTAAATCACTTTTGCGCAAGGCTGTCGATTACTATCAGGAAAATGGAGACCGTGCCCTTGCTGCCTTCAGCCGCCAGGGCGCGTTTATCGAAGACGAGCTTTACGTTTACGTGATCGACACCCAAGGCATCATGCTCGCCAGCGGCGGCCCTTCGGCCAACCTCATTGGTCGGGACGTCAGCGGCGCACTGAATGATCACTTGAACAAGGGGTTCAAGGCGGCGTTGGCGTTGCCGGAAAGTGATGAGATTCATTATGCCGATTACCGCTGGCTGAACTGGCAGGGCGGTGGAGAAGAGCGCAAGCGCGTGTTTTATCAGCGAGTGGACGACAAGATATTTTCGGTGGGCTATTACATACAACGTTCAAGCGAGGGAGAAGCGAAAGCGCTGCTCAATAATGTCGTGGAGGCGGTGAAGGAAAATTCCCAGCAGACCTTCGAGCGAATCAATAAGCTGGATGCTAAGTACCTTCGGGATGATCTTTACGCCTTTGTTGTTGATCGAGAAACTCAGCGCTTCATTGCCCATGGTTACAATCTGCGCTTGGTCGGCAGCGATTTTCGCAAGCTGCACTC
>JALNZZ010000095.1 GCA_023229065.1 Porticoccaceae bacterium | reverse complement strand
AAGGAACCCCGCAGTACCAAGGTGTTTTTCCGCCGCAGTTCGGTGCCGGGCACGACGGGCTGATTGGTGCTGTCGAACATCACCGCACGACAGCACCAGCTGCGCACCAGGTGTAAATTCATCAGCCGATTGTCCACCTCCTCAAAGTAGGGGCCTGAGAAGTTGATCAGGTCTACTTCGATACGGTCTGGCTCCAGGTTGTCGAGCAGCCCTTCAATGAGGGCTTTGGGTTTAAGAGGGGCGAAAAAAGCACCGTAGATCAGGTTGACACCGAGAATACCGAGAGCCTCGGACTGCAGCTTGTTGGTGTCGTCCATCATGCGCACATGCATGACGATCTCGCTGGCAGGGGCACCGGGGTACATCTGTAGTTTGAGGCCGATCCAGCCGTGGCACTCGCTGGTTTGCCGATAACTCCTGGCGGTTACCGTGGCGGCATAGGTAAAGTAGGTGGTATTGCGCGAGCGGCGCTGGGCAAGCCTCTCGATCAGCAGGTCGAATTCGTGGTCCATCATCTGGCGGACCCGCTCCAGGCTGACGTAGCGCTCTGCCTTGCCGTAGATGGCGTCACTGATCTGCATGTCGTAAGCGGAGGAGGTTTTGGCGATGGTGCCCGCCGCGGCACCGGCATTGAAGAATTGCCGCGCCACCTCCTGACCGGCACCAATCTCGACGATAGTGCCGTATTTCTGTTCGTCCAGATTGATTTCTAACGCTTTTTGTTCGGTAGAGAGTTTGATTTTGCGGTCGGGCATGGCGGTCCTGCAACAGCTGTTGGGGCACTGCTAAGCATACAGGATTTACGTGTTACAGGTATGACAGGCGGTGTCTTTACAGCTTACTTGCAGCCGCCGCAAACAGGGCGGCGAGCTCACTGACCTTGTCCGGCGTCAACTCGCCGCTGGTGCTGGCCAGCTCGAGAGTGGCTCTGCCCAGTGAGCGGTACACATCGAGGGTTTCTGGCGCAGTGGCAGTGAGGTGGGCGAGGTGGCGAGCTACAGTAGCACTGTCGCCGCGGGCAATCGGGCCGGTGAGAGCAGCTGCTGGCCCGCGAGCAAATACATTGGCCGCTGTCTGGCTCGCCAGTGGCGCGAGCAGCGCGCGGGCGTCCTGTTCGCCAATGCCCGCTTTGGCCAGCAGCGACAGGCTGGTTGCTATCAGGCTCACCAGGTAGTTGGAAGCCATGGCGGTCGCCGCATGATAAAGGGGTTTGGCGGCAGTTTCGATTTCGAAAAGTCGCACCGGCAGCAGGGAAAATAGCGCGGAAAGCTGTGCTTTCGCAGCAGGTTCGCCTTCCAAAGCACAGCAGGTACCGGCAAAGGTGAGCAGGGATTTGTCGCGGTCGGCGAAACTGTGGGCCGGGTGCAGGCTGGCTGTGCGGGCGCCCAGCGTGGCAAGAAGGCTGAGCTGGCCAGCATCGTGTACGCCGCTGGCATGGAAGACGGTCACTTCATGCCAGTCGCGGTGCAGGGCGGCGAGCTGGCGCCCGGTATCAGCGATGGCATGGTCGCTGACCGCCACCAGCCAGAGCTCTGCTGCGGGCAGTTCCGCCAGGCTGTCGACGACACTACCTTGGCCAATAAATGTCCTGGCGGCTTCAGCGTGCGCAACAGTGCGACTGTAGAGCCCGCCGATGCGCACCCCGCCAGAGTCTTTAAGCAGGCGGGGCAGGGTAGTGCCTAACTTGCCGCAACCTACCACATTGAGGGTGACCGGAAAGGTGCTCACCGAGCCTGGGCCAGCAGTGCCTTGTAAGCGCGCACGGCGCTATCCATGCCGAGGCGCAGTGCATCGACGGTGAGGGCGTGGCCGATAGACACTTCGAGCAGCCCGGGAATGGTGGCAAAGCGAGTGAGATTGTCCAGGTTGAGATCGTGCCCGGCGTTGACGCCGAGGCCGATGTCGACAGCCAGCTGCGCCGCTTGTCGATAGCGTTCATGGAGGGCTTCGAGCGTGTCAGGTTGGTCCCAGGCGGCAGCATAGGGGCCGGTATAAAGCTCGATACGATCGGCACCAATGGCTTTGGCCAGGCGAATCTGTTCCAGATCCGGATCCATAAAGAGGCTGATCCGCACCCCCCATGCCTGGAGTTGGCGAATGATCGGCTCGAGCTCCGCGCCAGAGCGGGTTAGATCAAAACCGTGATCGGATGTGAGCTGGTTGTTGCTGTCCGGCACCAAAGTACACTGGTGCGGCTTGGTTTCCTCCACCAACGCCAGCAGACCCGGATAGCTGCCTTGAGGTGAAGCAAAAGGGTTGCCCTCGATATTGAACTCAAGTTGTGGGTGGCGCTCAATCAGAGCTGCCAAGGCACGCACATCGGAGGGGCGGATATGGCGCTGGTCGGGGCGCGGGTGCACCGTGATGCCATCACAGCCGGCGGCAATACAAGTCTCGGCAAAGGCAAGGACAGAGGGGTAATCTCCTTCCCGGGAGTTGCGGATCAGGGCAATTTTATTAAGGTTGACGCTGAGGTCGATCATGACTCTGTGTCTCCATCGTTTTGCGCAAGTAAGCGGATACGCTGGATTTGCACCGGCTCTACAGGCAGGTGCTGAAAGCGTGGGAGGTGCTGTACCGGCACATTGCCGATAGCGTCCGCCACATCCATACCGTCGGTTACAGTGCCAAAAACCGTGTAGCCGGGTTTGTCACCCTTGGGGTCGAGAGTCGTGTTGTTATCGAGGTTGATGTAGAACTGGGAGCGGGCGCTGTCCGGGTCGGCGAGACGAGCCATGGCGATGGTGCCGCGCCGATTCTTCAGACCGTTGGCGGACTCGTTGACCACCGGCTCGTCTGTCTCCTTGGCAGTGAGGTCGAAGGTGTGGCCACCGCTCTGGATAATGAACCCTTTGACCACCCGGTGGAACAGCATACCGTCGTAGAAGTAGCGATCCACGTACTGCAGAAAGTTCTCCACAGTTTGTGGCGCCTTGTCAGCGTGGAGTTCGAGGTGGATGTCGCCAAGATCTGTCACTATCACCACCCTGGGGTTGTCCGCCAGGGCGAGGCTGGCCCTACTGATCAACAGCAAGGTCAGGGCCAGCTGCATTAGCCACTTCATGTCAGCCCCACTCCGAGTAGCGTCGGCGTGGCTTCAGGCTCGGCAGCAGGACAGCGAGGAGGGCGCCGAGGAACAGCGTCAGGCCGCCGTAGAGGAACCAGCGCTGGCGGTTGTCGCCCTCCAGCTGGTCGCGGCTGGCGGTGAGCACATCGATATCGCTTTGCAGTATACGGTTGCGCTTGATGAGCTCTTCATTCTGCTCCTGCAGAGTCAGCGCATTGGTGGAAAGCTTACGCACGATAGACAGCTCCACTTGTAACTCTTCATGGGCGCTGGCGAGCTCCGCGAGCTGGTTTTTGAGGCGAATATTCTCATCGTGCAGGCTCAGGCTGTCGGCATCGAGGTTTGCGGTGGCCACCTGCTCGCTGCTCAGGTAGAGGCTGGGCAGCCAGCCTGTGGTACCTTCCTCCAGCGTGACCTGCGTCCAGTCGTCTTTGCTATCGACAACGGTAAGTGGCGTCCCTGCTACCAGCCCCGGGTGCACAGTGGCACAGGTGGCGCAAGGGGAGTCGCGCAAGGGGACCCGCGGCTCATCGGTGATGTACTGGGTTTGCGCCGCAGCCAGAACCGGCAGGGCGACAAGGGTGGTGGCAAACAAAAATCTCAGCATGATAAACCTTGGTAGCGAGGGGCGGTCAGGGCAGAACCTTTTTGAAAGGTTTAACCACGACACTGGCATAGACGCCGGCGCTGATGTAGGGGTCGGCATCGGCCCAGCGCTGAGCGGCGTCGAGGCTATCGAAGCGGGCAATGACCAGACTGCCGCTGAATCCCGCCTCGCCGGGCTCTTCGCTGTCGATGGCGGGGTGGGGACCAGCTACCAGCAACCGGCCTTCATCCTTGAGAGTCTCGAGGCGGGCCAAATGAGCGGGGCGGGCAGCGAGGCGCCGTTGCAAACTGTTTTCCACATCACTGCTGATAATGGCGTACCACATGACTATTTGTCCTTGTGTCGGTGTTTGATGACGTGTTCGAGATCCAGACCAGTGAGGCGGGTGATGCCACTGAACAGATACAGCATGGCACCCATCATCATCAGGGTAGCGGGCAGGGCGATGACCGGAAAGCTCAGGGCAGTCATTTTACCCAGCTGTTCATTATATTCCACTGTACCAGGCTGAGCAGTGACGATGATAATGGCCAGCAGGTAATTGAGCAGGGATGACAGGAAAAAGGACGATGCCACCAGTATCGATGCCATGGCGAGGCGTCGCTCGAAGGGGCGGCGATTACCATTGTCCGCCAGCCGCTGGTCAATGGTGGGAATGTCGAGAATGGTGTCATTGTAGATAAACGTTTTTACCAGCGGGTAAGGCGTCTTCAACGATACCAGTGTCGCCAGGCCGAAGGTGGCGGGGATGGCTGCCTCCTTGATGGCCAGGTAACGGGGGTCGAGCCCCATCAGGCTGATGCCGCCGGTAAGCAGGATACTGAAGACCCCAAGTACCGAAAACAGGTTGACCTTGCCTCTGACCATCATGTCTCTGGCACCGTACAAGACGGGGAAGGCCAGCGCCACAAGGATGCCGTTGGTGGTTCCCAGATGGTTGTCACCACTGAGCTTCGTCAGTATGACGGTGGGAATAATAATATTGAACAGCAAGTTGACCAGCAGGTTTTCAGCCTTTTGCGGCTTGGCCTGGGTTGAGGTTTCAGACATGATTGGTGTGGTGTTGCGAATGAGACGATATTCTAGCCCGAGAGGTGGCTGATTGGGAGCCAAGAGATGTAAAAGTGCAGAGCAATCGGGTGCTTTTCGCCTCTCTCTGCTATAGTCACGCGCCTCTGACCGAGGTGGAACGAGTTAATGAGCCAGAATTTTTATATTCATCCCGACAACCCCCAGCAACGGCTGATCAGTCAAGCCGTAGAGATCGTCCGCAAGGGCGGAGTGATCGTCTACCCCACTGACTCAGCTTATGCGCTCGGCTGCCAGTTGGGCGACAAGTCGGCCCTCGACCGAATCCGTCTGATTCGTCAGCTCGACAAAAATCACAACTTCACCTTGATGTGCCGCGATCTCGGGGAGCTGGCCACTTATGCCAAGGTGGACAACCAGATCTTTCGCACGCTCAAAGCCAATACGCCAGGAGCCTATACCTTCATTCTGGAAGCCACCTCTGAGGTGCCCCGTCGCCTGATGCACCCCAAGCGCAAGACTATCGGTCTGCGAGTGCCCGCCAACCCGATAGCCCAGGCACTGCTGGAAGAACTGGCTGAGCCGATGATGAGTGTTACCCTGATTCTGCCCGGCGACGACTTGCCGCTCACTGATCCGGACGATATCCGCACCGTGCTGGAAAAGCGCGTGGATGTGATTGTGGATGGTGGCTACTGTGGCCTGGAGCCCACCACGGTGGTGGATCTGACCGGCGATGTACCGGTGTTGGTACGGCGCGGGGTCGGAGATTTTACCCCTTTTGAATGACTGCTTCAGCTGCCGCTGGTGGCCGCCGTCAGGCTCGCTCTTTTCACGTTATAATGCCTACTTCCTTACAGCCCGCGGCCCACTGACATGACAACGCCAGATACAGTGGAAACCACCGACTCGCGCCCCCGCCAGGGAGAAATGCCCTTTGCCATAGTTCATGGCCGGGAGCTGACCGAGCTGCCCAAGGACCTCTATATCCCGCCGGAAGCGCTCGAGGTTATTCTGGAGGCTTTCGAAGGCCCGCTCGATCTGCTGCTCTACCTGATCAAGCGTCAGAACCTCGATATTCTCGACATCAATGTAGCGGCCATTACGCATCAGTACATGGCCTATATCGAGATGATGAAGAGTATGAGTTTCGAGTTGGCAGCGGAATATTTGCTGATGGCTGCCATGCTCGCCGAGATCAAGTCGCGCATGTTGCTGCCGCGTCAGCAGGAAGAAGAGGGCGATGAAGAGGATCCGCGTGCTGAACTGATCCGCCGCCTGCAGGAGTACGAGCGTTTCAAGGCCGCAGCGGAGGAGCTGGATACCTTGCCTCGCCAGGAGCGGGATTTTTATCTCGCCAGCGCCCAGGCGCCGGATATCGACAGTCAGCGACCCCATCCGGACGTAGATTTGCGCCAGGTCCTGATGGCCCTTGCCGATGTGCTGAAGCGCACAGAAATGACTCGCAGCCACCAGGTCCAACTGGAGCCCTTGTCGACCCGCGAGCGCATGGGGATGGTGCTGGAAAGCCTGCAGCACGGGCAGTTTGTGCCTTTTGTGTCACTGTTTAGGCTCTCTGAGGGGCGAGCGGGTGTCGTGGTGACGTTTCTGGCCATTCTCGAGCTGATCAAGGAGTCCCTGGTGCAGCTGATCCAGAATGAGCCTTTTGGCCCTATCCATGTCAAGTCCAGGGTTGTCGACCCTGAGACAGATCTCGCGCCTTGATGGGCGCTTGTCAGGCACACAGCCGAGGATTCAAGCAGTGTTAACCGGCCCTGGTCTTAAAACCATTATCGAGGGTGCTCTGTTGGCAGCGGGTGAGTCTCTTACCCTGCAGCGTATCGAAGAGCTCTTTGAAGAACATGATCGCCCCGAGCGGGACGCCATTGTTGCGGCGCTGAGCGAGCTGGAGGCGGATTGCCAGGAGCGCGGCTACGAGCTGCGCGAAACCGCCAGCGGTTACCGCTTTCAGGTGCGTCAAGAACTGGCGCGCTGGGTGGCTCGCCTCTGGGAGGAGAAACCAAAGAAGTATACTCGCGCCTTGTTGGAAACCCTGGCGCTAATCGCCTATCGCCAGCCCATCACCCGCGGTGATATTGAGCAAGTACGCGGCGTGGCAGTGAGCTCCGATTTGATTCGCACTCTGATGGAGCGCGAGTGGGTGAGGGTGGTGGGCCATCGGGATGTACCGGGACGCCCGGCACTGTATGCTACGACACGCCAGTTCCTCGATTATTTCAATCTGAAAAGTCTCGACGAGCTGCCGCCGCTCGGTGAACTGCGCGATCTTGACGAATTTAATGCGGCGCTGGACTTTGGTGTTGACAGCACTGAGGGAGCTGATGAAAGCATGAACCCTGCTGATGAAAACACCGCGAATGAACACGCTGACCAATCCGTACAGGAGAAGTCACAAACTGCCCCAGCGAGCCCGGACAGCAGCCCGATGGCCAGCAATATCGTAACCCTGCCCCTGACAAGAAGGCCCCCTAACGACCATGAGTGAAAAATTGCAAAAAGTGCTGGCCCAGGCCGGCCTGGGCTCGCGCCGCGAGCTGGAGCGCTGGATCGAAGCAGGCCGGGTCAGCGTCAACGACAAGGTGGCCACCTTGGGCGACCGCGTAGAGCACCGGGATGAAATCAAGGTGGATGGCCGGCCAGTAAAGGTGCCGGACCGCCGCGAACGAATCCGGGTGATTGTCTATAACAAGCCCGAGGGCGAGATCTCCAGTCGCGAAGACCCCGAAGGTCGGCCCACGGTGTTCGCCCGCTTGCCACGGCTTACCAATGGGCGCTGGGTGATGGTGGGCCGTCTCGACATCAATACGTCGGGCCTGCTGCTGTTCACCAATAACGGTGAGCTGGCCAACCGGCTCATGCATCCTTCCAGCCAGGTCGAGCGGGAGTACATCGTGCGGGTTCATGGGGCCGTGGACGACGACATGATCAAACGTCTCACTGAGGGCGTCACTCTCGACGATGGCCCAGCGCGCTTTCTGCGGGTAAAAGTGGGGCAAGGGGGGAATACTAACCGCTGGTTCTCAGTGGTGGTTGCCGAAGGCCGTAACCGCGAAGTGCGTCGCCTGTGGGAATCCCAGGGGGTTGAGGTCAGCCGGCTCAAGCGGGTGCGCTACGCCAGTGTGGAGATTCCTTCTTTTGTACGCAGCAGTGAGTGGATCGAGCTGGAGCCTGCCGAGGTGAAAAAACTCTGCAAGGCGGTCAACCTGAAGGTTGCCGTGGACTGGTCCATTACACCGGAAGAGCGCCACAAGCTGGAGCGCCAGGAGCGCAAGCTGCGGGCCAGAGG
>JALNZZ010000127.1 GCA_023229065.1 Porticoccaceae bacterium | reverse complement strand
CAGAGGCCCGGTAGGTGTCCTCCCGCACATCTGCCTTGCTGACCTCGATCTCGATATCGTCATCCACTTCCGGGGACACGAACACCGCAGAGAACGAAGTGTGGCGGCGACCGCCAGAATCGAAGGGCGACTTGCGCACCAGTCGGTGCACCCCTACTTCGGTGCGCAGCCAGCCATAGGCGTACTCGCCCTGGACATGGACAGTGGCACTCTTGATGCCGGCCACGTCGCCACCCGAGCATTCCACCAGCTCGGTCTTGAAGCCTTTATCGTCGGCCCAACGCAAATACATACGCAGCAGCATTTCGGCCCAATCCTGGGCTTCTGTGCCGCCTGAACCTGCCTGGATATCCAGATAGGCATTGTTGGGGTCCATCTCGCCGGAAAACATGCGGCGAAATTCCAGCTGGGCCAGACGCTCTTCTAGGCGCCCTACTTCGCTGCGAATATCCTCGACCGTATCGGCGTCGTCTTCCTCCACTGCCATGTCCAGCAGGTCGCGGGCATCGGCGATACCGGCATCCAGGGCCTCGATGGTTTCCACCACACTTTCCAGGGAAGAGCGCTCACGCCCCAGGGCCTGGGCGCGCTCCGGGTCATTCCATACCCCCGAATCACCCAGTTCCAGCTCTACTTCGGCGAGTCGCTCTTTTTTGGTGGCATAGTCAAAGGTACCCCCTAAGCACGTCGGTGCGCGCCTTGAGGTCCTGCAGTGCATTAATGATCGGATTGATTTCCAAGGGAAAATCTCTTGTCTTGGGGATGGGTTTGAGGGCCGGGATTTTAGCGGAAATCCACCGCCGGTGTAACCTTGCAGAAACCTTGCGGCTATCTTCCGCACTTTTCAGCTGCCTGGCTCCTCACAAAATTCGCTCGACAACCAACTGCACCGACTCCCTCCCCCGCCACGCATTCACATCAAGCCGATAGATAATATCCACCGCGGCAGGGGTTGCGGCGAGCAGCACCGGAGGAACATTAAAGGCAATGGCTTCCACCGCAAAGCTTTGGTCCCACTCGCTGCCGAGATTAAACTTGAGATGCTTGCCGCCCACGATGCGCTGATCGAGCACAACAAATTCACCGCGAAACAGCGGCTCGGGAAAATGTTGTCCCCAGGGGCCCGCCTCTCGCAGCAACCTGGCACTCTCCAAGTGAATCTCGGTGGGTTCGAGAACAGCATCAATCAGAATCACTTCTTCGAGAGTCTCCTCGGTGAGCTGGCGGCGCACTTCGGTGTCAAAAGCCTCGGCAAAGCGAGGGAAATGGGTACTGGCCAGACTCAGGCCTGCAGCCATGGCGTGGCCGCCGAACTTGTTCACCAGACCTGGATAGCGCGCTGCGACAGCATCCAGCGCATCGCGAATATGAAACCCGGCAATGGAGCGTGCTGACCCCTTGAGGTCGCCGTTAGCGTCCTGTCCAAAAGCAATCACTGGCCGATGGAATCGCTCTTTGATGCGGGACGCCAACAAGCCAACTACGCCCTGATGCCAGCCGGGGTCATACAGACACAACCCCCAGGGCAAGGTGTTGTGATCGAGGTGCAGCCCCTCGACCAGCTTCAAGGCTTCCTGCTGCATCCCGGTTTCGATCACCCGCCGGTCGACATTGAGCTGATCCAGCTCCTCCGCCATGGTCCTTGCGTGTGCGGGATTGTGCTCCAACAGCAAATGAATGCCATGGGTCATATCGTCGAGGCGGCCCGCGGCGTTGAGACGCGGCCCCAGCGCAAATCCAAGGTCCGATGCTACCAACCGCTCCCGATCGCGGCCCGCGACTTCCAGCAGAGCGAGAATGCCGGGGCGACACACACCAGCGCGCATCCGCTGCAGTCCCTGGTGCACCAGTACCCGGTTGACCCTGTCGAGGGGCACCACATCGGCCACCGTGCCGAGAGCTACCAGGTCGAGCCAGGTCGCCATATTGGGCTCGGCAATGCCCTGCTCGGCAAACCAGCCCCGTTGCCGCAACCGCGCTCTAAAGGCGGCGAGCAGGAAAAAGATTACCCCCACCCCGGCCAGGTTGCGGGTGGGAAAAGAACAGCCCGGCTGATTCGGATTGACGATGGCATCGGCAGCAGGCAGCTGGCTGCCCGGCAGATGGTGGTCGGTGACAATCACTTGCAGCCCGGCCGCACGGGCAGCGGCCACCCCCTCAATGCTGGAAATACCGTTGTCGACGGTAATCAAAAGGTCGGGGCTTTTCGTTAGCGCGAGATCAACAATCTCTGTTGTGAGGCCATAGCCGTATTCGAAGCGGTTGGGTACCAGGAAGTCCACCTGGGTAAAGCCCATGGCCCCAAGTGCCAGCACGCCGAGCGCAGTGCTGGTAGCCCCATCGGCATCGAAGTCGCCGACAAACAGCACACGCTGTTGTCGGCGCAGGGCCTCTTCGAGAATATCGAGGGCCGCTTCAAGGCCCCGCAGCTGTGCAGGTGAAGGCAGCTCTGCGAGTTGGCGTCCCACCTCTTCGGGGCCTTTCACTCCCCTTGCCAGATAGATCCGACGTAGCAGCTCCGGGGTGTCGTCACTACTGGGCCAAGCGCTGTCAATGAGGGGCTCGCGCTGGCGGATGATCATCGGCCTTCCCTCCTGACAAGCACCCAGCCCGGTGCCAGGCAGCCCATCAGGCCGACAGATTGGCGGCCATAAAGGCCTGCACCACTGCCAGGTCGTTGTCGAGTACCTCAAAGCGCTCGCGGCGCTCGAACAGATCAGCCATATGATGCGGCAGCGGTGGGTCTTGTGGGTAACCGGCCTGGCGCACCGCCTCCGGGAATTTCGCCGGGTGCGCGGTCGCCAGAGCAATCATCGGGATGGCAGGATCGCGGCGACAGCGACGCCCTGCAGCTACACCAATGGCCGTATGAGGATCAAGCAGGTAACCGCTGGTTGTGTACTCCTCGCGGATCACCGCCACAGTCTCTTCATCCCCCAGTCGATGACTGGCAAACAGGCCCCGTGCCTTCGACAGAGCCTTGTCAGCAAGGCTCAGTTTGCCGCTGGCGCGAAAGTCGTCCATCAGCGTGGCAATGGCCGCACCATCGCGGTCATAGAGGTCGAACAGCAAGCGCTCAAAGTTGCTCGACACCATAATATCCATCGACGGCGACAGGCTGTGGATGAGTTCATGTCTGCTGTGATCATTGGCGCTGAGGCAACGATGGAGAATATCGTTGGCATTGGTGCCAATCACCAGTTGGTCCACCGGCAGCCCCATTTTGTGGGCCAGGTAACCGGCAAATATATCGCCAAAATTACCTGTCGGCACCGCAAAAGACACTTTGCGTAGCGGCCCGCCCAAGGACAGAGCCGCCCAGAAATAATAGACAATCTGGGCCATGATCCGCGCCCAGTTGATGGAGTTTACCGCCACCAGGCTGCGATCTTCAGGCAGAAAGCCCTGGCTGCCAAAGCTGGCTTTTACCAGGTTTTGACAATCGTCAAAGTTGCCCTTGAGGGCAATATTGTGAATGTTGTTACCCACCACCGTGGTCATTTGGCGGCGTTGCACCTCGGAAACCCGGTTATGGGGATGCAAGATAAAAATATCGATATTGCTACAGCGGCGACAGCCTTCGATGGCAGCGGAGCCAGTATCACCCGAGGTAGCGCCCATGATTACCGCTTTTTGCCCGCGCTTCTCCAACAGGTGGTCAAGCAAGTGGCCGAGAAACTGCAGGGCAAAATCCTTGAACGCCAGGGTGGGGCCGTGGAACAGTTCCAGTACCCAGTCATTGTGACCCGTCTGGACCAGTGGCGCTACAGCACGATGGCGGAAGGCGACATAAGAGGCATCGATGATACGGCGCAGCTCCTCGTCGGGCACCGCACCTGCCACAAAGGGTGCCATCACCCGAAAAGCCAGTTCGTTGTAGGGCAATCCCGCCCAGCTGGCAATTTCAGCCTCGCTGTAGGTCGGCAGCGATTCCGGTACGAACAGCCCCCCATCGGCAGCAAGACCGGCAAGAACCACCTGTTCGAAAGACTGTGGGGCGACGCCGCCTCGGGTACTGATGTATTTCATGACTGTTTACCATCTGTGGATTTGATATCACATTTCACAAAGGTACCGGCGGCAACACCAGGGTCACTTCCGATACCCTCCGACTTCGGCACCTGTGCCATCCCGACCGGCCATGTCATCCCGACCAACGGGAGGGATCTTATACCCCGGTGCAAAAGTCTCGCCGCAAGCTTACTTATCGAGCGCTTCCACCCGAATACGCACCACTGGCCCGGCGATGGCATCCAGGGCCTCGATGGCTTCCACCGCGGCCACCAGGTCGCGCTCCAAAGCCGTGTTGGTGAGCATAATCAGACGCACATGGTCTTCACCGGGCAGCGGCCGCTTCTGGATGATAGCCTCAATACTGATCCCCCTGTCGCTCATAATGCTGGCGAGCTTCGACAGCACACCAGGGCGATCGAGAGCGCTCATGCGCAGGTAGTAGGCGGTCTCCACCTCTTCGATAGCAATGATGGGAGTACCGTTAAAGCTGGCATTGCTGAACGCCAGATAAGGCACCCGCGTTTCTGGCGCTGAGTTGAGGGCCCGCGCCACATCGATGATATCGGCTACCACCGCCGATGCGGTCGGCTCGGCGCCAGCGCCGGCACCGTAGAACAGGGTCGGCCCCACGGCATCGCCCTTCACCATAACCGCGTTCATGACACCATCGACTTCGGCGATCAGGGAATTGTCGGGAATCAGGGTGGGATGCACCCGCACCTCTACGCCTTTTTCTGTCTCGCGGGCAATGCCCAGGTGTTTGATGCGGTAGCCCAGCTCGCGGGCATAGGCCAGATCCTGCAGATCGAGATTGGTGATACCCTGGGTATAGACCTTGTCAAACTGAAGAGGAATACCAAAAGCCAGGGAGGCAAGGATAACCAGCTTATGGGCGGCGTCGATGCCTTCTATATCGAAAGTAGGGTCCGCCTCGGCATAGCCGAGCGCTTGAGCTTCCGACAGTGCATCTGCAAAGGCGCTGCCCTGCTCTTCCATAGCAGTCAGAATAAAGTTGCTGGTCCCGTTGATGATGCCCGCCAGCCATTCGATACGGTTGGCGCCAAGCCCCTCGCGCAGGGTTTTGATGATCGGGATGCCGCCCGCTACCGCAGCCTCGAACGCCACCATCACTGACTTCTGCCGTGCCGCTTCGAAAATCTCGTTGCCGTGCAGGGCAATCAGGGCTTTATTGGCCGTGACAACATGCTTGCCGTTGCGGATGGCCTCCAACACCAGATCACGGGCCACAGTGGTACCGCCAATCAGCTCCACAACCACATCGACATCCGGGTTGTTGACCACTGCAAAGATATCAGTGGTCATCGGCACCTCGGCAGTATCGCAGGCAGGGTTGATACGCCGCGCCGCCACCTGTGCGATGCGGATATTGGCGCCTGCACGGGCATCGATCAGCGCCGTGTTGCGGGTCAGCACATTAAAGGTTCCACTACCCACAGTGCCGAGACCGCAGATACCGATATTCACAGTTTTCAAAGGGGGTCACCCGAGGTTGGATCGAAAAGAGGGCAACCTTAATAGGGGGACCTCTTGCTGTCAATTATCCCCCACCGCCAGCGGTGGCAAGGCAGGCAGCACCACTCGCAGGGCAGTACACAGTCTGCCGTGCGCACAAACGCAAGGGGGTGCATTACTGCACCCCCTTCAATAAGTGGATTTTGCGGCTATCTAGGGCCTGTTAACACTACTTGAATAGTCGTCGCTGGAGGCCATTTTTTCGCCCAGCGAGGCGGAAGGAGAGACATATAGTGGGCTTATATGAACGACTGACAACGAAGCTGGGCGGGAAAATGGCCCCAGCCCTGCGGGTTGCGCCTGAAAAAGCGCCACTCTGCGTTGCTCCTCACTCATTTGGAATGACCAAACTACGCTCGTCGCGCCTTGATTGGCGCTTTTTCAGGCACAACGCCGACTATTCAAGTAGTGTTAACAGGCCCTAGCTTAACGCTGCCTGCGAGCCCGCATACCTGCCAGCATCATCAGCAACGCCAGCACCGGCATCATCCACGGCGCCAACACCGGTATCGATTTAGGGCCACCGCTCCCCGCTGTTCCGCCAAAGATCG